>NZ_CP094494.1:1272386-1590483 GCF_022810765.1 Winogradskyella sp. MH6
TGATAAGTTGAAGTTTACACTTTATTACGGTTTAGTTAACATTAAATTTACATGTAACCTCTTGATTTTTAAGAAAAGTAAAATTATTGTAAACAAGTGTTAATAACTCATGTTAATAGAAATGACTCATATTTAATTTTTAAAACACTGTTAATTTCGTCTGTTAGGAGTATGAATAACTTCCTCGAAAAAAGTGATTATTAAATTTTGATTTTAGGATTCAATTTTTGTTTGAAAAAATTCTGCAACAATCCTAATTTTTATTTTCAAAACTTGTGAACACTTATTAACAAGTAATGAGAAATTGTATTAACCAGATTTTATTATTCGTAATTTTGCAAAGCAAAACAAACACTTATTAACATGACAATTTCTATCGGTAACGATCACGCAGGACCAGAGTATAAACAAGCTATAATACAACACCTTGAAACTAAAGGGTATACCATTACCAATTACGGTACAGACACAACTGATAGTGCAGACTATCCAGATTTTGTACATCCTGTTGCAAAAGATGTTAATGACGCAAAAGTAGATTTTGGAATTTTAATTTGTGGTACTGCAAATGGAGTTGCTATGACGGCTAATAAATACCAAAATGTTAGAGCTGGTGTTTGTTGGATTGGTGAGATAGCAGAATTAGCACGTCAGCATAATGATGCTAACATTATATGTATTCCAGCACGTTATACGTCTATTCCACAAGCTATAAAAATGGTTGATACATTTCTTAACACAGAGTTTGAAGGTGGTCGTCATAAAAGACGTATAGATAAGATTCCTTTATCGTGTTAATTTATGGGGCATTCGCACTCACATAACCATACTCACGATCATAAAGATTTAAAAGGAAGGAAACTTTTAATTACAATTCTTCTCAACATTGTAATAACTGCAGCTCAAGTTGTTGGTGGCTTAGTATCTGGAAGTTTATCATTATTGAGTGATGCACTTCATAATTTTAGTGACGTATTGTCCCTTGTAGTTAGTTATATTGCTGCAAAATTATCTAAACAAAAAGCTTCTATAAATAGAACTTTTGGATATAAACGTGCCGAAATCTTAGCGGCTTTTGTTAATGCTTCAACCTTAGTTATTGTTGCTATAATCTTAATAAAAGAGGCTGTAGAACGTTTTCAAAACCCGCAGTCAATAGATTCTAATTTAGTGATATGGCTGTCTTTAATTGCAATTTTTGCTAATGGTTTTAGTGTTTTATTGTTAAAGAAAGAATCTTCAAACAACATTAATCTTCGTTCTGCATATTTACACTTATTAACAGATATGTTAGCTAGTGTTGCTGTATTAATTGGAGGTTTATTAATGAAGTATTACCAATTGTTTTGGGTAGATAGTTTATTAACATTGTTAATAGCACTTTACTTAATATATGTTGGATATGATTTACTAAAAACATCTACTAAGATGTTAATGCTTTTTACGCCCGAGCATATCAATATAAAAGATGTTGTACGCGCTGTTAATAAGCTACCAAAAGTTAATAAACTACACCACGTACATATTTGGAATCTTAGTGATCATGAGCTTCATCTAGAAGCACATTTAGACCTTACAGAAGATATTAGTACTACAGAATTTAATGATTTGCTATTACAAATTGAAGCACTTTTACATGATGACTTTGATATCAATCATGTTACCATTCAGCCAGAATATAACAAAGAAGATCCTAAGGAAGTTATTGTACAAGACTGATGCTAGATATACAAACCAAAACATTTGAACAGCTCAATACAAAAGAGCTTTATGATTTGCTTCAGCTAAGAAGTGAAGTTTTTGTTGTGGAACAAGATTGTGTTTATCAAGATATTGATGGAAAAGATCAAAAAGCTTTACATATTTTAGGTTACAAAGACGAAAAATTAGTAGCCTATACACGTATTTTTCAACCAGGTGATTACTTTGATGAAGCTAGTATTGGTAGAGTAGTAGTTAGGTGGCATGAAAGGAAATTTAAAAATGGCTATAAAATTATGAATGCTTCTATTAAAGCTATTAATGACCACTACAATACTCTTGAAATAAGAATTTCAGCACAAACCTATCTCAAGACATTTTATAACAATTTAGGATTTAAAGAAGTAGGAGAGGAGTACCTTGAAGATGGTATTCCGCATATAAATATGATTAAATCTTAATCTGTAGCCTTTTTTATAATACGCGTTACAACAATTTCTACACGTCTATCTAATTCTGGTTCACCACCAAGTGGAAATTTTCGTCTTTGACCTACAAATTTCATTCTATAGCGTTTAACACCTTTATCAGCTAAATAGTCATAAACAGTTTTTGCTCTAGCTAATGAGAGATTACGTTTTTTAGTTTTTCTATCTATGGCATCACGAGCACCTTGGGTACAACACACATGGCCTTCTATATTAAAATAAATATCTGTACGTTCTACCAGTATTTTTGCAATCTCATCGAGCTTAGCCTTAGATTCTTTGGTAAGATAACTATAACCTGTACGAAATAGGATGTTTTCTAATTGAATTTTATCTCCTTCTTTTAGTTCTCCTCTCAAAAGTTCTTCGGTAGTTTCTTTTTTAGGCTGTTCTACTTTTTCTCTTGGAGGATCGTAAGGCTGAACTATAATCTCAACTTTTCTATTTAAACCACGTATTTTATAAAGATCATTATCATTAACAACATTAAGTAAAATTTTACCTTTACCATCTACATTGGTAATTACAGATTCATCAAATTCGTTATTAGAAAAGACTTCTTTTATAGCATCTGCACGTTGTTGAGATAGCACTAAATTATAAGAGTCACTACCTCTATCATCACAAAAACCATAGATTGATATTTTCTGAATATCCATGTTCTCTATCTCTGATAAAAACAGTAAAAGTCGACTTTCTTCAGTTTCAGGAATTTCATATTCATCGGTTAAAAAATAAACCTGATGCTTTAATTCTTTTTGAGCTAAAGCAAACTGAAAACTTAGGCATATGATAAAGAGTAGGGACTTCATTTTTTTCTTAAAATTTTCTAACATTTTGAAAATTTACTTACCATTAAATATATGTAATTTTTTGTTAATTACTTATTTAACTAGTAACTAGATATTTATATACTACTTTAAAATACTAGTGTACTGACTAGGATTATTAAGTATACTAACTGCCTTTTTAATTTCGGGATTATTTACTGTGTAATAGGTATATAAGCCTTCACTATAAAAGTAGCGTTTTATAATTTCGTCTGTTAATAGAGATTTTAATTGTACTTTATTACCATCTATAGCATTAGATTTATAGGCCTGTAAGGCTGCTGATAAACTATGATATTCAGAATTAATTACACCTTCTAATTCTTCTTCTTTAGCGATATCCATGGCATCGCTCAGCGCTTTTTCGGTTTTGGTTTCAAAATCAAAACCTGTTGTTTTTAAGTAATTCTTAAATGATTTAAATTCATTATCTGATAATTCAAATTTAGTTAAATCATCAACGGTATTATCATAATAGTAATCTGTAGCAAAGTTAAAAACCAAATTCTCTCCTAAAATGGCCTTTGTTATAGGTGTTTGTTTAGCAAATTCAACCTCAACATCTGGCTGTACTCCTCCACCATCATAAACCGGTCTTCCGTTTCGAGTTTTAAACTCGTTGTAGTTTTCTTTTTTTACACGAGTGGCTTTCCCGTTTTCATCTCTATTCCAATAATCTAAAGCTTGTATACAACGTCCAGAAGGTGTGTAGTAGCGCGAAATTGTGATCTTCATTTGTGTACCATAGGTTAATGGTTTTGGGCGTTGTACTAAGCCTTTACCAAAGCTACGTGTACCAACCACAACGGCTCTATCCATATCTTGTAAGGCACCAGAAACTATCTCACTTGCAGAGGCACTATGACCATCTATTAAAACTACTAATGGTATTTCTGTATCTACGGCATCACGCTTTGTGTAATAGGTTTTATTGTACTTTTTAACTTTAGATTTAGTGGTTACCACTAACTGATTTTTTGGTACAAAGATGTTTGTAACATTAACAGCTTCATTCAGTAATCCACCAGGATTTCCTCTTAAATCTAAAATGAGTTGTTTAGCCCCTTGATTTTTTAAAGCCCTAAGCGCTCCTAAAGTTTCGGAAGAGGCCTTTCTATTAAATTTTCTAAGTACAATGTAACCCGTTTTATCGTCTATCATTGAATAATGAGGTACAGCTTTAATCTCTAAGGACTCTCTAATAATTTTTACAGTATTAGTTTTTCCTTGTCGTTTGTAGGTAACATTAACTTCAGTACCTGCAGCCCCTTGAAGTAAATTTGCAGCATCATCTTTAAAATCTGAAACCACAACATTATCTACTTTTATAATCTCATCACCAGCTTTTAATCCTGCTTTATCTGCAGCATAATTTTTATAAGGTTCTACAATTACCAGTTTGTCTTTTAGCGTTAAAACTTTAGCTCCAATACCTGTATAATCACCTGCATTATTAATTCTAGAAGCTTCTACATCTTGTTCATTATAGAATTGTGTATAAGGATCTAGATCATCTAGCATGCTTTTTATTGCCGTATCCATTAAATCACCAGGATTGGTTTCATCTACATAATTCATGTTTAATTCTTTAAACATGGTAGTGAAAATTTCTATCTGTTTTGCTATTTCAAAAAAGTCATTTCTAAAAGCTGTCGTACTAAGAAAGACAACCACGGCAATTACTGGTAGTAATATTCTTTTATGTAGGATTTTCTTCATCTTTACTGGTTTTATTTAAGAACTTCTCAAATAACAATTTCATTTTCTTATCAATGTCATCAAAAGTTGTTCCATCCTTACTAAGATACAATATCATAAACGCATAAGATGTTGAACTATTGTTAAAATAATGAGGCTTGTTAAGTCGGTAAGCTTCTCGGAGCAATCGCTTTATTCTATTTCTGGCAACAGCTGTTTTATGAATACGCTTACTCACAGATACTCCGGTTTTTAAAATTGAGTCATCTTCAAATTCAGTTTTAAGATAGATAAGTTTTAAGGGGTAAGCGGTTACAGATCTACCCTCACTGAACAATTGCTCAATCAGTTTTTTACTTTTTAGCTTGTCTTTTTTGCCGTATTTGAATTGCATATTTTAAAATAAGTAGCTCGTAAAAATAGAATTGTATTTTGTCATTACCAAAGGAAATGGCTTATGATGCCATGACAAAAATCATATTTTAAGCGCTTTATTTAGAGTACCTTACAAAGATAAATCTGATTTAAGCTTTGTAATTATGGGACATTTAGACGTAAAACAACTTAAAAGACCCAAGGATAAGGCATTATATATTCGGCATCTTATTAGAGATCTAGAAGCTTTAGATATAATGCTTAAACAAGATTTAATTGAGAAAGAACCTATAAGAATTGGAGCAGAGCAAGAATTCTGCATTACTAACCACCAATTTTTCCCTAACAACAACAATATTGAAGTTTTAGAAGCGATTAGCGACAATCATTTTACGACAGAAATCGGAAAATATAACCTTGAAATAAATTCAGATCCTTTGCTATTAAAAGGGGCTTGTTTTTCACTTTTACAACAACAATTAAATGAGCTACTTCAGAAAGCAAAAAAAGGAGCAAAGTCAAAGAATTCTAAAATTGTATTAACAGGTATTCTACCAACTTTAAGATTAAAGCACATAGCTGAAAATTATTTAACAGATAAACCCAGATATCATGTATTGAACAATTCGCTAAAGTCTTCAAGACGAGAGCATTTTAATATACACATAAAAGGTGTTGATGAGCTTAATTTAATACATGATTGTGTAATGCTAGAAGCTTGTAATACAAGTTTTCAAACGCATTTACAAATCAATCCAGATGAGTTTGTAGATAAGTACAATTGGGCACAAGCCATAGCAGGACCAGTGCTAAGCATTTGTGCAAATTCACCTATCCTTTTTGGGCGAGAATTGTGGGCAGAAACACGTATAGCTTTGTTTACCCAAAGTATTGATACTAGGAGAAATTCATTCATCCATCACGAGAAAGAGTCACGTGTTAGTTTTGGTGCCGATTGGGAAAGAGGGACGGTTACAGACATTTTTAGAGATCATATTTCGAGATTTAGAAGTTTACTCACCTCAGATGAGCACGATGATAGCTTAGAAAAATTAGAACAAGGAGACATACCAAAACTTAGAGCATTACAGTTGCACAATGGAACAGTTTACAAATGGAACCGTGTCTGTTATGGTGTTGGAGGAGGTAAACCTCATCTTAGAATTGAGTGTCGCTATATTCCGGCAGGACCAACACTAACCGATGAGATTGCAAATATGGTGTTTTGGGTAGGATTGATGCTTGGGCAATCAGAAGCGTATAACAAGATTCACGAAAAGATGGATTTTAAAGACGTTAAAAGCAACTTCTTTAAAGCGGCTCGTAATGGCATAGAAACACAATTCAAATGGAATAACAAACTCATTTCTGCCCAAGATCTTATTTTAAGTAAGCTTTTACCAATGGCTACAAAAGGGTTGGAAAAAGCAAATATCACTTCTAATGATATTTCAAAATATTTATCTGTAATTGAAGCACGCGTTAAATCACACACAGGCTCGCAATGGATGGTTGATAATTATAGAAATCTTCAAAAAACAAAAACCAATTTCGAAGCGCTTCAGAATATAACAGCTTATATGTATAAGCATCAGTTTGAAGAAAAAACAGTTGATCAATGGGATGTTTTTAATCCAGATGATAACTTAAAAATAGATGCCAGCCGAATCGTAAAACACAACATGAACACCAAAATGTTATTGGTAGACCAAAACGATAGTTTAGAGTTAGTGAGTAGTATAATGCAATGGAAAAATATTCACCATATACCAGTAATAAACAAGAGGAAAGAGCTCACAGGATTATTAACCTGGACAGATTTAATAAAACTTGGAGATAAGGATTTAGACCTACGCGTTAAGGATGTTATGACTACGGATTTAATTACTATAACCCAAGAAGCGCCATTAAATAAAGCAAAAGACTTAATGCAAAAACATAAAATTAATTGTTTGCCTGTAATTAGAAATAAGGAGCTACTTGGTATTATAACTTCAAGTGATTTTTAAAAGATGAATGCTAACCTACAAGAACATATTAAAACACTAGAAGCCTCAAACAGGGTTTTTCATCATATAAAAGGAAAACAACCTGGAGCAACAGTTGTTTTTTTTGCTGGTATACATGGTAATGAGTTTGCTGGAGTTAATGCACTAAATACCATAATACCAAAGCTTAATAAAAATGATATTAGAGGAGAAATATTTGGTGTCTATGGTAATATTAAAGCACTTAAAGCTAATAGGCGTTTTATAGATTTTGATCTAAATAGATTATGGACAGCTAAAAAACTTGAGCAATTAGAAACAGAAGAGAATCCTGAAAATGAGCTTTTTGAACAAATAGATTTATTCAAGTTTATAAAAGGTGTTTTAGCCTCTACAGACAATCCTATTTATTTTATTGACCTGCATACTACATCAAGCAAGACACTTCCTTTTATAACTATAAATGACGCTCTAATCAATCGTAAATTTTCAGCCTGTTTTAATGTACCTGTGGTGCTTGGTATAGAAGAATATCTAGAAGGCCCACTTTTAAGTTATTTAAATACCCTTGGTTATGTGTCACTTGGTTTTGAATCTGGGCAGCACACCGATCCACAAGCTATAAAAAGCTGTGAGGCTTTTGTTTATTTGGTTTTAAATCATACCAACAACTTGCTCAATCCAGAAAGTGATAAGATAAACAAGTATGAAAATGAATTAAAAAAAGCTTCAAAATCCATTGACTCAATTTTTGAGGTTGTTTATAAATATCATATTGAACCAAAGGAAAACTTTAAGATGCTTAAAGGTTATGAAAGCTTTCAATCTATAAAAAAAGGGACACTTTTAGCAAGCTCTAATGGTGAAGATATTTACTCAAATTATTCGGCAAAACTCTTTATGCCATTGTATCAAAAATCTGGAAATGATGGCTTCTTTATTATTAAGGCTATTCCACAATTCTTCTTAAAATTATCGGAACTTTTAAGAAACTCAAAAGCAGATCAAATATTAACTTTTTTGCCAGGCATTACATGGTACGATAAGTCTAAAGGAATTCTAAAAGCCAATCTAAAAGTTGCTCGATTTTTAGCAAAATCTATATTTCACCTATTTGGATATAGAAACAAACAAATAGATAAAAATTACTTGCTGCTTTACAATAGAGAGCGTGTGGCTAAAAAATCTATGTATAAGAACGAAAAATGGTATTAAAACAGGTTTATAGCTAAATTTTATCATAAAATTCTTTAAGTAATTCCGAACTTTTTGCTGTGCTATCTTTTACCATTCCCTTTGGAGTCTTTTGCATTTTTAATTCATGTTGATCATATACACCTATAAAGCGTTTATAGTTTTCATCTTTTAAGATGATATCCAAACAATGGTCAATTTTTTTATAGAAAGCATTTTTTTCTTTTTCATTTAATTTACTCAGGTTCCAAGGTTGAAGAAGTATTAAAACTTCATCATCATTAACTTCATAGTAGTAGCCAATATCGTCTTCTCCTAATCCTAGTGTCTCAGTGTCTAAACATTGCTGTAGAGCATAACTTACAGGTTCCTCTTCTTTATTGGGATAAAGCTCTGATTCGAGAAGGTCTTTTTTTAAAGTCTTAATCCATTTAGGATCTGGATTTTCAATAACATACTCATCATCATTTGTTTCGCCATCAATTTTTGACTCTTCATATGTAGGATAATCCGTATCATAATTATCTTCATAATCGTCGTTAAAACTTGAGAGTATTATTGAGTATATGGCCAAGCATATAAATAAAAACACAAATCCCAGAATAACAAAACAGCCCAAATTGAGCCATTTTGCTTTTTTAGGTGGGTTTTCATTAAATGAATTTTGAACAGCCTTTTGGTTATCAGGAGATAAATCTTTTAAATGATATGTTTTTTTACAGTGATTGCACTCTACCACAATAGCCTTTCCAGTTGAAAAAATCGGAATCCAAAACACATGAAAATAGTTTCCATAAACACTTGCAATAAATGAATTTTCACTATTGCAATGCTCGCAAGTTGTATTAGCATCTAACTTACGAGACTCAATACGTGCAGACCTTAAACCAAAGAAAACAATCATATGCTATTCTACTGTAAACGTATTATTTTCACGCTTAACATCTGCCATTAGTTTTGAAGCATCTATCTCAACAGATTTAACTGTTTTCTTAGCTTTAAATGTATACGTTGGCATTGCCCAAGCCCAATCGTCTATAATTGTTGCTAAGGTCGGTTTTTCACCACGCATCATTTGTAACGGAATGTAAAATTCTTCAGTAGTTCCATCAGTGTATGTTACAGAAAGATCTATTGGCATAGGCATTAAACCTATACGCTCTAGAGTTATTGCATTGCCTTCAACAGACTTCACACCATAATCAATAGTATTAGTAGTTTGTCCAAAATCTATAAGATACCAATCCAATTCAAAATCTGTAATGCGTTCAGCTGTTCGGATAAAATCCATTGGTTTAGGATGCTTAAACGAAAAGTCTTCGAAATACTTTTTAATAGTTTTGTTTAAATTTTCTTGCCCAATGACGTATCCTAATTGTGCAATAAATACACCACCTTTATTATAGGCTGCTGCACCATACACTTGGTTATATTTATAACGATCTGCTTGGGTGGTCAGAGGTTGTTCGTAACCAGAATTTGCCAAACCAATATAACCTCTGTATGTATATGATAAAGGATTATCACTTTTGTTACTACTAAGTTCATTTTCGGCCAAAGTAGAGATATAACTTGTAAAACCTTCGTCCATCCATTCGTGCTTAGCCTCGTTGGTTGCTAATAAAAACTGAAACCAGGAGTGCGCCATTTCGTGCGCTGTAACACCTAGTAAACTTCCATAACTGCGTTGTCCTGTAATGAGGGTGCACATGGCATACTCCATACCTCCATCACCTCCTTGTATTACAGAATATTGGTCGTAAGGGTATTGTCCTATGTTTTCACTAAAATAGGTCATTAGTTTTGCTGTATCTGGTTGAAGTTTTTTCCAGTTTTCTATGTACTTAGGTTCTAAATCCTTTTTATAATAAAAATGTAAAGTTGGTCCATTAGGCATTTCAAATGTATCATGAATAAAATCTGGATCTGCAGCCCAAGTAAAATCATGAACATTTGGTGCTTTAAAATGAACGGTCTTTTTGCCTTTTTTAGCTTTGGTTTCACTTTGAATATAACCTGTACCACCAACTACATAATCTTTATCAATAGTTAGTTTTACATCAAAATCGCCCCAAACACCATGAAATTCTCTACCTATATAAGGATCTGCATGCCAACCTTCATCATCATATTCTGCTAACTTTGGGTACCATTGTGCCATAGAAAGCGCAACACCTTCTTTGTTGTTTCTACCAGAACGACGAATTTGAACAGGGACTTGAGCATCAAAATCCATATCAAAAGTTACACTTTCTCCTGGTTGAATCGGTTGGTCTAACTTTACTTCAAGTACTGTTCCTACAGTCTCATGAGATATTGTTTTACCGTTTTGTTTTAAGGATTTTACTTTTATATATCCTATTTCATCTGGTTGAAGCTTGCTAATACGATCTCCAACTCTAGGGTCAGCATCTGCAATAGTTCTAGATCTTACATCCATTTCGCTTCCTGGTTGAAAGGCATTAAAATACAAATGGTAATACACACGATTAAGTACGTCTGGAGAGTTGTTGGTATACACCAATTTTTGTTTGCCGTTGTATTGATAGGAGTTAACGTCCATATCAATTTCCATAGTATAGTTTACATGCTGTTGCCAGTAACCATAAGAAGTGGTGTTTTCAATAGTTTTTGGAGCATTTTTAATAGGGTTCTCAGTTGCACCACACGAAAGCACTAAAGCAAAAAAGGTAAGATTAAGAAGCAATTTTTTCATTTGTATATGATTTTAAATTAAAAGGTAACTATTCCATCATATATTAGAATAGTTACCTTATAGAATTCCTAAAAAGGATTTATTTTATTTTTGAAGCCATAATTAATGCATTGTATGCATTAGCTATTTTTCCAGATTTAGATAAATCAGCAAACGGTTTTACGTTTGAAGCGTCTCCACCTACAACAACTTTTGTTGTTAAAGGTAAACCAGAGTCTAAAATAACTTGTTTTACCTGAGCTGCAGATAGGTTAGGGTATTGCGAACGAATTAAAGCAGCGATACCAGCAACACCAGGTGCTGCCATAGATGTACCACCTTTAAAATCATACTCGTTTTCTGGAGTTGTTGAGTATATAGAAGAACCAGGCGCAAATACGTCTACGTTTTTCTTTCCGTAGTTAGAAAAACCAGAAACCATTTTAGAACCATAATTTTGAGTTAAAGAACCAACTCTAATGTAGTTGTTAGATACTTCAACAAAGTCTACATTATCATCTGGGAAATTAGGTTCTACATCAATGTTATTACTGTCATTTCCTGCAGCGTGAACAAATACAACATCGTTATCTGCGGCATATTTAATAGCGTCTCTTACCCAATCGCTATGTGGTGAAAAAGATTTACCAAAACTACCATTTATTACTTTTGCGCCATTATCTACAGCGTAACGAATAGATAAAGCCACATCTTTATCGTACTCATCTCCGTTAGGTACAACACGAATTGCCATAATCTCAACATTATTTGCCACACCGTTTGCACCTAAACCATTGTTACGTTCGGCAGCAATAATACCAGCAACGTGTGTACCATGAGATTCAGATTTTTTTACATGTTTTACATTACCATTTCCGTAGCCGACATCAGATAAATTGTTGATATCATCTTTAGTAGTTCTACCAGAAAAGTTAATGTTTAGGTGATAGTTTAAACGCTCATTAATAGATTCTAAAGCCTCATTAATTTCTTTTTTGGCATCTGCCATCGATTCAATACCATTATTGTACATGTATTGTGCAATACCTTTAGCTTGTTGTACATCTGCATCTTCAGAAGTTATAGCATTAACATCCTCTTTAGTATAATCTTTTTTACCAGTTACCTTTGCTAAGGTTTCGTCTGCAGAAACCACTTGTTGGTAGATTTGCTCATACTGTGTCTTAGTCCCTAAATATTTTTCATATTCGGAAGCTTGTAAAGCTACAGCCTCATCATATCTTGGGTTTGAGGTATCCTTAGCGGCAATCATACGCACGTATTCTAATTGCTCGTCGTAGGCATCACCCAAGAAATTCCAACCATGAATATCATCGATGTAACCATTGTTATCATCATCTTTTCCGTTGTTTGGTATTTCATCTTTGTTGGTCCAGATAACATCGTCTAAATCTTCGTGGTCGATATCTATACCAGAATCAATTACAGCAACGATAACTTTTTTACCCTTTTTACCTTTAATGATTTCCTCGTAAGCTCTATCTACAGCCATACCCGGAATAGTATCTTTTGCTAAATCTAAATGGCCCCAATTTTTCTTTTCGGCTTCAGTTAACTTTGTAACTTTTAGAGGAGAAGTATCAATATTTTCTACTGGTGTAGATAAAATATCTGCTGTACCACCACAACCCATAAATAGTGCTGAAGAAACAAATAGGTACGCTAATGGTTTAATGTTAAATTTCATTTGTTGATGTTTAGTTTTAATTAAATATTTCTTTACAAGTATAATTTTCGTTTAGTCTTACACCTTTTTCGGTGTGTTTTACAGTTATAATTTCGTTATGAGCATCGTGCTCTAAAAACAGATAAAAATTTTCATCTGCCGCCATGTTCAAAAACTGTTCTTTTTCATCTAAGGTTAGTAATGGCCTTGTATCATAACCCATTACAAATGGTAATGGCAAATGCCCTGCAGTTGGAAGCAAATCTGCCATAAAACAAATGGTTTTTCCTTTATAGTTTATCATAGGAATCATTTGTTTGTCTGTGTGTCCATCTGCAAAGAAAATATCAAAACCTAAGGCAGAATTTTTTAAAATTTTATCATTAGGAAGGTTGGTAAATTTTAATTGCCCACACTCTTCCATTGGAAGAATATTTTCTTTTAAGAAAGATGCTTTTTCTCTTCGGTTCGGTTCGGTTGCCCATTTCCAATGGTCAGCATTGCTCCAAAAATGTGCATTTTTGAATGCTGGCTCGTAACCTGTTCGGTCTTTGTTCCATTGAATACTACCACCACAATGATCAAAATGTAGGTGTGTCATAAACACATCAGTAATATCATCTCTACTAAAGCCATATTTCGCAAGAGACTTATCTATAGAGTCATCTCCCCAAAGATAATAGTAGCCATAAAATTTGTCGTTTTGTTTGTCTCCCATTCCTGTATCAATCAATATTAATCGATCACCTTCTTCAATTAACAAACAACGTGCCGCAATATCTATCATATTGTTATTGTCGGCAGGATTGGTACGTTGCCATAGGGATTTAGGTACTACACCAAACATGGCGCCTCCATCGAGTTTAAAATTACCTGCGTTTATAGGGTATAATTTCATAATTACGCAATTTACCAAATTAGCTTGTAAAACAGAATATCCTTTTGAAATTATTAGGATTTTTACGGTTATAAAAAAAAGGCTATTTTCGAAATGATTTTAAAAACTACGATATGGTTGAATTAGCTGGCATAATTATTCTTGGGATATTAGCACAATGGGTGGCGTGGAAATTTAAAATTCCAGCGATTTTACCATTAATTCTTATAGGTTTATTAGTTGGACCTATTGCAGCCGAATTTATAAATGAAGACGGCACAAAATGGATAGAACCGATCTGGAACGAAGAACAAAAAAAAGGATTATTTCCAGGAGAGGGATTGTTTTATTTTGTGTCTTTAGCTATTAGTATTATTCTTTTTGAAGGTGGACTAACCCTAAAGCGAAGCGAAATAAGAAATGTGGGTCCTGTTATAACTAAGTTGATTACAGTAGGTGCAGCTGTTACTTTTTTTGGCGCAGCAGTGTTAGCACATTATTTATTTGGTTTAAGCTGGGAATTATCTTTTTTATTTTCAGGATTAATTATTGTTACAGGACCAACAGTTATAACACCAATTTTAAGAAATATACCTTTGAAACGCGACGTGTCTACAGTGTTAAAGTGGGAAGGTATTTTGATTGATCCAATAGGAGCCTTGGTTGCAGTATTGGTATTTGAATTTATTTCTATTGAAGGTGAGGCAGGATTTACCAAAACTGCACTAATTGAGTTTGGTAAAATTATCCTCTTCGGAACAACTTTTGGTTTTACATTTGCTCATGCTCTGGTATTTGCTATTAATAAAAAATTCATACCACATTATCTTCTTAATGTGGTGTCCTTATCGGTTGTTCTTTTAGTGTTTATTGAGTCAGAAATTTTTGCTCACGAGTCTGGTTTACTTGCTGTGGTTGTAATGGGAATGGTTATAGGAAACAGCAAGTTAGACAACATTAAAGAGCTACTTTATTTTAAAGAATCCTTAAGCGTATTGTTGATTTCTATTCTTTTCATTCTCTTGGCTGCGAATATTAATTATCAAGATCTAATGCTTTTGTACCGTTGGGAAACTTTAGCGTTATTCTTAGCTGTAGTGTTTGTTATAAGACCTTTAGCGGTATTTGTCAGCGCACAAAGCTCAACACTTAGAACCAACGAAAAAATGTTTATCAGTTGGGTTGGTCCTCGCGGTATAGTTGCTGCTGGTATAGCATCACTTTTTGGAAGTAAGCTTAGCGCAGGAGGTGTTGTTGGCGCAGAATATATTACTCCGTTGGTGTTTATGATTGTGTTAGGAACGGTGTTACTTAATGCCACAACCGCACGTTTGTTTGCAAGAATCTCTGGAGTTTTCTTATCAAAATCTGAGGGAATTTTAATAATAGGAGCGTCGAGGGTTTCTCGTCTTGTTGCTCAATATTTAATTGATAACGGACGACATGTCGTTTTAGTAGACAGCAACCAAAATAACGTTAGCGAAGCCGAAAAAATGGGTATTGAAGCTCATACTGAAAATATTTATTCTGAAACATTACAAGATAATGTAGAGTTTAACGACATAGGTTATTTATTAGCTTTAACAGGAAACGCAGATATAAACCGCTATGCAGTAGAAAAATTTGGAGCTCAGTTTGGTGAAAACGGTTCTTTTAGGTTGGCCTCTAAAGCTGAATTAGAGAATAGCTCTATTTCTCCAGAAGATGGAGTATTTACACTATCCGATGACTTTAATAATCTAATGGAAGTAACCGAAGAATATCCGGAGATACATGAAGTTACAGTAACAGATTTAGAATCTTACCACAATATTTTAGAGAATATAAAATCTGATAAAGATCAAATTCCGTTATTTCTTAAAACAAGTAAAGGCGAAATACACATTATTCCTTCTTTAGATGATGATGTAGAAAAGGAAATTGATGCAAAAAGTCGATTAGTGTATTTGGGAAAGCCATTCTAGAAACTTAAAAAGGTGAGATTTTAAGTTAATTAAAACCTCTACTGAATTAATAAATGATTAATCTTGTAAATCTTTTTAAACACGAATTTACCCACTCGCAAATTGTGATAGTTTTACGATAAACCCTTATCCATCGATTGATGCGATAAGGGTCTCTCACAAATTATGATTATATAAACTAACTTCTTTAGGTTTTTGTAACAGCATCTAACCCTCTTAGATGACTTCCTGATGAGGCACTTACAATTAAACTAAAAGTAGGGGTTAATTAAATAATTTTTGTTTTCATAATTTGTGAATTTTAGTTTGTAGCCTTTACAAGCTTATTGCCTTTTCTTTAAATGAAAAATTAAGGATAAAGTGAGCAAATTGTTTTTATTGAAGAAAAAATTAGTAAAGTCATTTTTAAATTCACCTCCACTTTCGGGTTTATATGTCCACCTATTATGTGCCACAATGTTCGTTTGTATAGCTAAGGACCACCGAGCAGCTAACATTAACTGAAAGCCAGCCACCAAGGCAACGTTAATTCTTGTGATATCAGTTGTAAAACCGTTGAATTTCTCGCTACCAAAACCATAGCCACCAAGCAACCCATAAATTAAACGGACTTCATTCAATGCCGATATGGTTTGAAACATCATTAGACCTAGTTGAAACCCGAATAAATTTTGTGTTTGATCACCAATACTTGCCCCATTATAATCAATACCTAAAGAGCCATATAGAGCAGAGCGTTGAAAAAGTTTTAACCTGTAATAATAAGCTGCTTGTAAGCACCATAATGTTTCATCTTCACCCAACCCCAAACCAGCTCCAACACCTAACATCTGCATTGCAAATACAATGTCGTTTGGGCTGACTTGTTCATTGAATTTTTCACTAAGTTCAAGTCGGTTTTCCAATTGAGTTCTAAAATCTTCAAGAATAGACTCTGTATCTAGGGTAATGAAATCGCCCGAAGTTATCTCCTTTTTATCTAGATTAAAGTCAGTAAACTGTTCTGATTGCGCATTGAGTTTTGTGCATATAAGCAGTATAGCTATACCTAATACACATGAGAGTTTTGTTTTCATAATACATGGTTTTAAATTGACATCAGTAAAACTAGGAGAAGAGGACCCTTAAGAACAATACCAGAGTTCAGGTATATTTGACTTTGTATAAAAATATAGAGGCTTTTATATATATAAAAGCCTCTACCCTCAAGATAATAATCAATTTAAAACATACATCTTGATGATTTTTTATCATGAGATTGATTAATAGCAAAAGATAAAACTAAGCCTGAAAAAGAATTAATTCAATACCAGAATTCAGGTAGATTTAAATATTAGGAAACGTAATATTTATAGAAGTGCCTTTTCCTATTACCGAATCAATCTCTAAGGTTCCTCCTATTTGATTGATTCTCGATGTCATATTTTTAAGACCCAAACCAAGACTCGTATTATTCAAATTAAAACCGTTTCCATTATCTTCTATAATAATACTCGAATAGTCTTCATGACCGACAAGCTGAATATTTATGTGTGTTGCATCAGCATGTTTAATAATGTTATTTATGGCTTCTTGTAGTACACGATACAGTTGTGTTTCTAGATTTTCGTCGAGTTGTTTCGGAAAATTATAACTGCTAAAGTCTAGGGTAAGCGATGTTTGTTTAGATAGGCTATTTGCTAAATCTGAAGCAGCATGTTCAAAACCAATAAAGGTTAAATCCGAAGGGGATACTTCATGAGACAAATTTCTTATATCATTACAAATGGTGTCAATGGCATCGTTTATAGCATTGTCGTTGAGCTTTTCGGAAATAAAACGCTTTAGATAGCCCAATTGACTGCCAATATTATCGTGCAATTCTTTACTGATGCGCTTTCTTACTTTATCTTCTCCATGTATAAAAGCAGTAAGGTTCTTTTTTTCTTCGACAATGAGTTTTTCTGATAAAGAATTGCGTTCATCATATATACTCTTTACCATATAGATTATTGTAAAGGTTAGAAAAATAATTTCTAAAAATGACGAATAAAAGAGAATAGGCAATCCATAGATCATGGTGTTTATAAGACCATAACTATGATAAAGGATTGTAGTACACACTCCAATTATCATGAACAAATAAGCAAAGGCAAAAAGAGAAGACCTTTTAAAATTAGTCTTAAAATATTTTACAATTTCTATAACAACCAGTTCGAGCATTACTATAAATATGACGTACCAAAGATTCATGAATACTTGAATATATTTCTCGAAAACACCTGTAAAAGCAAAATGTATCAACAACCTAACCGATACAAGAATTATTAGTAACACATCTACCGCTTTCTTAAGCTTAGGCATAAATGTTTTGGTTTCTAGAATTTTTTGTGAAAAAACGACAAAGAGCAATAGCGATATTTCACTGAACAAAACATAGTGTTTGTATTTATCGAAAACATCATTTTCGCTCAAAAATATTTGAGAAAATATACCAGTATAAGCACTTATAAATAGGCCAAGAAAAATAATGTAGAGCGCATAAATGAGGTAGCTGCCCTTTCTTAAAATAAAGAAGACAAACACACTGAACAAAATTGATAAAACACTGATGCCAAAATAGATGCCAATTATAGTTTGTTGAATGGAATTTTGCTTACTAAAGGCCTGAAAACCCTTCAAGAAAATAGTAGTTACCAAAGGCTTACCCGATTCTTTCTTTAGTTCAATTTTATAGGTGGCAACTTCATAGGGTTTTAGCTTTATCGGAAACGCAAAAAGCCTATGCGCGATAGGTCTTTTAGACACTGGATAATCAATACCAGTATTGTCAATTGGCTGAAACAACAGGTTGCTTTTTTTTAACAGAACTATGCCTCTAATTAAGGCGTTGGTAAACTCTAACACCAAATCTTTACTATTGTTTTCTGTGTTTTTTACACAGAATTCTACGGTATTATATTCCTTTTCAAACCCGAAATAGAAAAAGTTACTTCGATTGTTAGATTTTAGTCCGTTTACTTTTGAAAAAAGCCTAATGTTTTCTTTTTGAAAACCCGATCCCAAATAAAGCGTATCCACATTTTGGGCGTTAATTTTAAAAAATAAACTCAAGGCCAAAAACAATAAACTCCAAACCAGTTTATGAAAGCAAATTCTTTTCATTTACAAAAGTTATTAGATCTATTGAGTTATGAATATTAAGCTTTTTAAAAATATTTTTTTTGTGTGTTTCTACAGTATGAGGACTAATAAACAAGGTTTTCGCAATTTGTGGCACATTATAGCCTTTTATCAGCTCTGCTATAATTTCTTTTTCTCTTCGCGTAAGTTTTATTTTTTCTGTAAAACCATCGGTTTCATTAATAGTAATGGTTACACCTTTGCCAATATAAAAGGTTTTCTTTTCAGAAACACTATCTAAGGCTTTAAGCAAATCCTCTGAAGAACAATTTTTTAACAAGAAACCATCACCACCACATTGCTTCACTTTTTTTACAATACTTTCTTTATTGTACATAGTAAGTATTACTACCTTTATTTCAGAGTTGAGAAGCTTAATATCACTAAGTATATCCAGACCATTTTTATTTGGTAGATTAAGGTCTAGAAGAAGAATATCTGGTAATTTTTCCTTGACAATTGACAAAACTAAATCACCATCTTTGACATAATCTAAAACAGTATAATCGTTTTGATTGTCAAAAATTGAAATCAAGCCATCAATAACAATTTGATGGTCTTCACAGATGAGTATTTTTTTTGGTTGGCTTTTCATAAGACAAAAACCTACCAAACAAGATACTAAAAAGAAATTAAGAATTAATCGTTAAGCTTTAAAACAGCCATAAATGCTTGCTGAGGGATTTCTACGTTACCTACTTGGCGCATACGTTTTTTACCCTTTTTCTGCTTTTCTAGAAGTTTACGTTTACGCGAAATATCACCACCATAACACTTAGCAGTTACATCTTTACGAAGTGCTTTAATGGTTTCACGAGCTATAATTTTTGCTCCAATTGCAGCTTGTACTGGAATGTCAAATTGTTGTCTTGGTATAAGCTCTTTTAGTTTTTCGGTCATCTTTTTCCCAATAGTATAAGCGTTATCCGCATGTACTAAGGCTGAAAGGGCATCCACAGTTTGCGCGTTTAATAAGATATCTACTCGTACTAACTTAGAAGCGCGCATACCAATTGGCGAATAATCAAAAGACGCATAACCTTTAGAAACTGTTTTTAAGCGATCATAAAAATCGAATACAATCTCCGCTAAGGGCATATCAAAGCTTAATTCAACACGCTCAGTTGTTAAATAGGTTTGGTTGGTGATTTGTCCACGTTTTTCTATACAAAGACTCATTACAGGACCAACAAAGTCAGCTTTAGTAATGATGGTAGCTTTAATGTAAGGTTCTTCAACACGGTTTAATGTTGAAGGTTCTGGTAAATCTGATGGATTGTTAACAATAACAATCTCATCAGGATTTTTGTTGGTAAAGGCATGGTAACTTACGTTTGGTACAGTAGTAATTACTGTCATATCAAACTCACGTTCCAAACGCTCTTGGATAATTTCTAAATGAAGCATACCAAGGAAACCACAACGGAACCCAAAACCTAAGGCCGCAGAACTCTCAGGTGCAAATACTAAGGACGCATCATTAAGCTGAAGTTTTTCCATAGAGGCACGTAGCTCTTCATAATCTTCAGTATCAACAGGGTAAATACCCGCAAATACCATAGGTTTTACATCCTCAAAACCAGAAATAGCATTTTTAGTTGGCTCCTTTGCATCGGTAATTGTATCACCAACTTTTACTTCACGAGCATCTTTAATTCCTGTAATAAGATACCCAACATCACCAGCTTTAATTTCTTGTTTTTTTACCTGCGTAAGTTTTAAAGTCCCTACCTCATCAGCAAAATAGTTTTTACCAGTAGCAATAAACTTAATGTTTTGCCCTTTTTTAATGGAGCCATTTATAACCCTAAAATACGTTTCTACACCTCTAAAAGGGTTGTAAACCGAATCAAAAATAAGCGCTTGTAAAGGCTCGTTAGGATTACCTTGCGGAGCAGGAATACGCTCAATGATTGCCTCTAAAATATCTTCTACACCAAGACCTGTTTTTCCACTGGCAGGAATAACCTCAGAAGGATCGCAGCCCAATAAATCTACAATATCATCGGTTACTTCTTCAGGATTAGCACTTGGTAAATCTATTTTATTCAAAACAGGAATGATTTCTAAATCATTTTCTAAAGCCAAGTACAGGTTAGAAATGGTTTGTGCCTGTATACTCTGTGCCGCATCAACAATAAGAAGAGCACCTTCACAAGCAGCAATAGAACGAGAAACTTCGTATGAAAAATCTACGTGACCAGGAGTGTCGATAAGGTTAAGAATATATTGTTCGCCCTTGTAATTATATTCCATCTGAATAGCATGAGACTTTATGGTAATGCCGCGCTCGCGCTCTAAATCCATATTGTCTAGCAACTGATCTTGCTTTTCTCTATCGGTTACAGAACCTGTAAAATCGAGCAATCGATCAGCAAGTGTACTTTTTCCGTGGTCTATATGTGCAATGATGCAAAAATTGCGAATATTCTTCATTTCTCTTTTTCTAAAGCGACATTAAGTGTGCAAATATAATCGATTTCTTATGCTTTATAACAACAAAAAATAACAATTAAACACCGATAAACTACGCAAAAACCATAATATAAAGTAAAAAACAATGTTTATATTGCGGATACAAACCTAACTAATGATTGTTTACCTACGTTCTCTTTTTTGCACAATTCTTTTTGTGCTTTCATTTGGTGCTTATGCTCAGAATTTCTCCATTTTAGGTAAGGTAATTGATGCTGAAAATACAGCAATTGAATTGGCTAATGTCATCCTTTTACAGGGGGAAGAAAGAGAGTTTTTAATAGGAACGTCAACAGATGACAACGGCTATTTTAATTTGGTTAACCTATCAAAAGGCACATATTATCTTAAAGTAAGCTTTATTGGACTCAAAGAATTTGAGCAAAAAATTGTACTCACAGGAAACTTAGACTTAAAAACTATAATTCTTAACGAGACACCTGAAAGTTTAGACGAAGTTACTATTGTTGCCAAGAAACCAACAATCACTAGAAAACCAGATCGCTTAGTTTTTAATGTTGAAAATACAGCGCTGGTAGAAGGGTCTACGCTTGGTGTTCTTAAAAGTACGCCAGGTATCATTGTAAGTGAGGGAGGTATTAATATTAAAAGTGCACCAGCAGCAATTTATATTAATGAACGCAGAGTACAGCTAACATCAGATGAGTTAATGCAATTGCTAGAAAGCGCGCCTGCTAACAGTATAAAATCAGTTGAGGTTATTACTAACCCACCAGCGAGTTACGATGCAGATAGCGGTTCGGTAATAAATATTGTAATGAGTAAAAATTTGGTAACAGGCTATAGAGGAAATGTGTTTACAAATTATACACAAGGAGTATTTCCAAGGTACAATGCAGGCACTAGTCATTATTTTAAAAATGACGACATTAATCTAAACTTAAACTACAGCTACACCAATCAAAAGATTAACAGAGATCAGGATGATGCCGTAAATTATTTGAATAATAATGGAGATATTGATGAAATCTGGAAATCTAATGTGAATAGAAACACCTGGTCAGAAACCCATAATCTTAATCTTAATTTTGATTATTTTATTGACGAACGCAACACATTAAGCCTTACAAGCACAGGTTTGTATACGCCATATTTTAAATACAAAATTAATAACAATACCAATATTTTTGATGCTAATAATAATTTCTCATCAAGCTTTATGGCAGATAACTTGTCTAGAGATAATAAGTACAATATTGGGACAGATGTCATCTTTAAGCATGATTTTAAAAATGAATCGAGTTTAACTTTTAACGCTCATTACACAATCTATGATTATGAGCGTAAACAAAATGTGTTTCAAGACGAACCTATAGATAGTAATGATTCTCAATTTAACACCCTTGCAAATCAAGACACTCAAATTATTACTGGCAAGATTGATTATAGTTTACCAATCACCGAAACGTCAATTTTCGATGTTGGTGTAAAATATTCTAACGTTAACACTAATAGTGATATAACAAGAATAGATATCATTAATGGCAACGAGGTGGTAAATATGGAGAATTCAGATGCTTTTAAATATGACGAAAATGTTTATGCTGCCTACACCAACTATAGCAAGACTTGGGATAAATGGAATATGAATATTGGATTAAGAGTAGAACAAACCAATATTGAAGGGACATCAATATCATTAAATGAAACAAATTCACAAGATTACTTTAATTGGTTTCCTAATGCCAGTTTAACACACAGTATTTCTGATGATGTAAGTATTACAGCTAATTACAAAAGAAGTATTACCAGACCAAGCTATACAAACCTAAACCCATTTACTTTTTTTCTAAATGAAAATACTGTGGTTTTAGGAAATCCTAATTTACTGCCAACCTATACTGATGACTATAAGGTAAGTATAGACTTTTTAAAGAACTTTACGCTTTCAGCCTACTACTTAAATTTCGATGGAGGAATAGAGGAATTGCCTAGACAAAATAATGAAACTAACGTTATAGCTTATACGCCCACCAATTTAGATAAGCGCGTAGATTATGGTTTTGATTTAGAGTTTAATTATTATTTGTCAAACAGGTTTAGTATTTATGCTGTTTCTTCTACCTATAATGTTAAAGAAGAAGTAAATTTTGGAGAAGGCTTTATTAAACAAAACCAATGGTCTCAGTTGTTTATTTTATCTCCTGGTTTGTCGCTTCTTAAAGATAATAGTTTAAATATTAATGCTACATTTTGGTGGGTTGGAAGAAATCTTCAGAGTTTGCAAACTGTAGAAGATAGGTTAATATCAACACTTAGTATTTCAAAATCTTTATTAAAAGACAACGCAGTATTATCTTTAAGCGTAGAGGATATTTTTAATATGCAAGATTACGATGCGTCTATTAACTATCTCAATCAATCAAGTACAAGATTTATAAATTCAGACAATAGGTTTATCAAGTTGGGCTTCAGCTATAAATTTGGAAACACAAAACTTAATACTAACGAACGTAGAACCTCAGAAGAAGAACGCGATAGATTAAAAGACCTAAACTAATCTTGCCACTCGGCAATAAACAAATTAGTATCTCTTGTACCACCGTTATTTCGGTTAGAAGAAAAGATCAAATATTTACCATCATTAGAAAACACAGGGAAAGCCTCAAAGGTATTGCCGTGTGTTACTCGTTTTAGATTTTTCCCATCAATATCAATCATATAAAGATTAAATGGGAACCCTATTTCACTTTCAAAATTAGAAGAGAATAATATTTTTTCTCCACTTGGATGAAAAAACGGACTCCAATTGGCATTTCCTAAATCCGTCAGTTGTCTCATATCGCTACCATCGGCATTACATATAAAAAGTTCCATGTCACTTGGTTCTACTAAACCTCTGGCTAATAAATCTTTATATTCTTTTTGTTCTTTTTCTGTTTTTGGGCGAGATGCTCTAAAAATAAGCTTACTTCCATCTGGAGAAAAGAATGCTCCACCATCGTAACCAAGCTCGTTAGTAATTTGTTTTACGTCTGTACCATCTAAATTCATAGTGTACAGTTCTAAATCTCCGCTTCTGGTAGATGTAAATACAATTTTGTCACCTTTAGGAGATACTGTTGGCTCAGCATCATAACCATCTTCAAAGGTTAATTGCTTTACTATATTTCCTTCCAAATCAGAAACAAAAATGTCGTAAGTATCATAGATTGGCCATATATATTTACCGTTTTCTTTAACAGGAACGTCAGGACATTCATCACCACCCAAATGTGTTGAAGCATAAATAATGTGCTTGTTATCTGGTAAAAAATAAGAGCAAGTGGTTCTTCCTTTTCCTGTGCTTACCATTGGTGGCGCAATACTGTCTGAAAGTGTTTCGTCTGCATTCATCAAAAACATTTGGTCGCAATTAACTCCCCATTTTGCACTATTAGACTGAAAAACCAATTGTTTGTCATCAAAACTCCAATAAGCCTCAGCATTATCGCCTCCAAAAGTAACTTGTCGTAAAGTTTTAAAGTTAGTTTCTTCAGGATAAATCAAAGATTCATTCATCTTTGTAGCTCCAGAATAACCATCTGTCTCAGACGATTTTTTGTCATTTTTACAAGATAAAATCGAAATACAAATAACAAGAATAACAGTAAGTCTGTTCATGATATATAATTATAATATATGGGCATTAATACTTAATTTTGCAAAAATAAGATTTAGTGATGAAAAATATAGTGTTTTTGTTTCTTTTAGTAAGCATGTTTGCTTGTAAGGAAGCGCCTAAGGTTGCAGAAAATAATATTAAAGAAGATGTTTACTTTTTAGCTGATGACAAGCTAGAAGGTCGCCAAACCGGAACTGAAGGTGAGAAAAAAGCATCGGAATATATTGTTAAACGTTTTAAAGAGATAGGTCTAGAAGCAAAAGGAACCGAAGGCTATTTACAATCGTTTTCATTTAAACCAAAAACAGACCCTCATAAGGAAGTGGAGTTTACAACCAATGCAGACAGCACCATAACCGGAAATAATGTTATAGGTTTTATTAACAACAATGCAGAGAAAACCATTGTAATTGGTGCGCACTACGACCATTTAGGTTACGGTGGAGAAGGCTCACTTTACAGAGGTGAAGAAAAAGCTGTACACAACGGTGCAGATGATAACGCAAGTGGTGTTGCTGTAATGCTAAATTTAGCCGAGCGTCTAAAAGTCAAGAACGATAACGCTGAAATAAAAGATAAAAACAACTATTTATTTATGTCATTTTCCGGAGAGGAAATGGGCTTATTGGGTTCAAACTATTTTTCTAAAAATCCAACTATCGATGCTAAATCTATAAACTACATGATCAACATGGATATGGTTGGACGCTTAAAAGCAGATAGCACTTTAGCGGTATATGGTTTAGGAACATCTCCGATGTTTAAGCAAACTATAAAATCAAATAATGACAAATTTAAGTTGGTTGAAAATGAAAGTGGAGTAGGACCAAGCGATCATACGTCTTTTTATCTTATAGATGTTCCGGTATTGCATTTCTTTACTGGTCAGCACGAAGATTACCATAAACCAGCCGACGATTCAGAGAAGTTGAATTATGAAGGAATGAACCTAATTTCGGATTACATTTTTGATATCATTTCAGATTTAGACGATAATGGAGAGCTAGTCTTCAGAAAAACTAAAAACGAAAGCGAAGAAACACCGCGATTTAAGGTGGGATTAGGTGTTGTGCCAGACTATTTATATGATGGAGAAGGTATGCGTATTGATGGCACAAGAGAAGAAACACCAGCATTTAATGCAGGTTTACAAAAAGGCGATATAGTTGTGAAACTGGGAGACAGTACAATAACAGATATGATGAGTTATATGCGAGCTTTATCTGTTTTTGAAAAAGGAGATGAAGCGGCTATAACTGTTAAACGTGGTGAGGAGACCATTGATACAAAAGTGAATTTTTAGAAATAGTTACTGAGAAAAAACAATAGTATGCTCTTTTTAGTGCTGCTATCCAATTATCAAGGCTCCACAGATACCTAGACTAACAATTAGGTAAACTGTGGCAATAATGAACAGAATTTTAGCCGTTTTTTTGTTTTTTCTAAATTGAGCTAAACCAACTATTGTGAGGATTATAGATGGTCCAAACATTATAGCTACAATAAGCGCTATTAAACTATCTAAATTTTCTAACTCTAATACCATATACTTAAGCTAATTTAGAATCCAAAACCTCCACATAATCCAAAACTAATTATAGAATATACGGTTGCTATTATTAGAATAGTTTTTCCTCTTTTATGGTTTTTTCTCAATTGAACTAGGCCAACAATGAATAACGCAACAGGTACAATTATTCCTAAGAATATTGCTATAAATATTAAATATTCCCAGCCACTACCAGAGTTTAAAATAATCATATAATTTCTTTTCTTAATTCTTCTAGTCGTTTCTTTTTATCATCTCTATAAAACAAATTCATGGTTTCGAACGGAATAATTTTATTGTCCTTATCTACTATATGAACACAAGACTTCTTAATTGCTCTTACATCAAAATTATAAGCATCAATGAACTGCATAATTATTATTCTAAAAAGATTATCGTAACTAAGGTTAGGGGCTTCTATATTTGGTAAACAACACATAATCGACTTTAAATTTTCTTCAGCAACCTCAACAGAGTTTCCAGTACTAAAAAGTTCAATCATTTTTCCGTGAAGCTGTTCATCTTGCTCGTAAATTATGGTGTTTTTACTATTGTCCAACAAATCGTTTGGGTTAATGTAACGCGTTAATGGAAAGACTTCCCCATCTAATTTTAAAGCATATCCCATAACCAACGCATCAGGATTACAAGGTACAGGAAGCAAATCGTCTGGATTAAAAATAGAAGTTTGTTCCAAAATTTTTCGACGTACTTCCGTAAGTGTCATTCTATCCGTTTCAGGATTAAAATTTTCTAATCGTCCCGCAATTTGTGTAGGCTGAAACGTAACACCTCTAACACATTTTTGTTGTAATGCAAAGTCTATAATTTTTCCTATTTCGTTATCATTTAATCCCTTTTGAAGTGTTACAACTAATGTAGTAGATAGGTTTAAGTCATTAAGGTTTTTTAATGCTTGTTTACGAATGTCATTTAAATTGGCACCTCGTAATTCTTGCAATACATTATTTTCAAAAGAGTCAAACTGCAAATAGATTTCAAAATCTGGCGCGTAGGTTTTCAGTCGTTCCGCGAAAGCGATATCTTTTGCAATCTTAATTCCGTTGGTATTCAACATTAAATGCCTTATAGGTAATGATTTTGCATAATCTAAGATTTCCCAAAATTGTGGGTGTATTGTTGGTTCGCCTCCAGAAATTTGTACAACATCTGGCTCTTTTTCATTTTTTACAATGGTGTCTAGCATGGTTTTAACTTCGTCTAAAGTTCTATGTCTACCATAGGTTGGCGAAGAACCAGCATAACAAGTTGGGCAAGTTAAATTACAACGGTCTGTTACTTCAACTACCGTTAGGCAACTGTGCTGTTCATGGTCTGGACACAACCCACAATCGTATGGGCAACCATAGTGTGTTTTGGTGTTAAATGTATAAGGTGTTTCACTAGGTTTGTTGTAGTTGCGAATGTTTTTGTAATACTCAATATCATCAGCAATTAACACTTTACTGTTGCCATGTTTGTTACAGCGTTTTAGCATATATACATTACCATTTTCAAACACAATTTTTGCATCAACACGCTGCAAACACTCTGGGCATAAGCTTAAAGTGAAATCGTAATAGGTATATTTTCTAGTAGGCATTTTTTAGTTTTTGAATGATGAATTTTGAATAATACAACCAACAAATTACACATAAAATTTGAATGCTACTCAACCCAAATACATAAAACACATTGGGTTTTAAAAATTCAATAAAAAACCTAAACCCAAAATAGCTAAGCATGAATATTTTGAACAAGTCACCATTTTTTAGCAGAACTTTTTTCTGAATCTTTTTTAAAACGAAAAATAAAATAATCAAGAAAATTAACTCGTAAAGAGATGTGGGATGTCTCATTAGTCCATCACCCAAATCCATTCCAAAGGCTGATGTTGTTTCTTTACCATAAGTAAACTCGTTAACTCCAGATAAAAAACATCCAATTCTACCAATAAAAATTCCTAAGATAATTGGAAACACAAATAGGTCGCCAGACGACTGTTTTTCTCCTATGATGTTTTTTGCCAACTCTACACCAAGTAAACCACCAAACAATCCGCCCATAATGGTTTTGGTATTTAATATTTGAATAAAATTTTCCAGAGAAAACTTTATAGTAGGATTTTCTAATAGGCCAACAACTCTTGATCCAATTAATGCTCCAAGAGCAGCGCCAAGTATTATAGACAATCGATTAGAAGTTGTAATGGAATCGGTTTTACGTTTTCTTAAGTATAAATAATATCTAAATGCTAAAAAGAAGGCTAAATATTCAAGGATTAGATGAATGTTAATTTTAAATCCTAAGACTAAAGGTTCAAAAGGAATTTCCAATCGTAACAATTTAGATGTTATGAACAGTCAATATACACACATTACTCAAAAAGATGTAATTTTGCTCCAAAATTTTAGACTTGGTAAAAATAGGCGACATAGAACTACCAGATTTTCCATTGCTTTTAGCACCAATGGAAGATGTAAGCGATCCTCCGTTTAGAGCATTGTGTAAAGAACAAGGAGCAGATGTAGTATATACCGAGTTTGTGTCTAGCGAAGGCCTTATTCGTAATGCGGCCAAAAGTGTTATGAAATTAGACATCTATGAAAAGGAACGTCCTGTTGGTATTCAGATTTTTGGTGCTAATATGGAGAGCATGTTGCAAACCATAGATATTGTAGAAAAATCTAATCCAGACATTATAGATATTAATTTTGGCTGTCCTGTAAAAAAGGTCGTTTCTAAAGGCGCAGGAGCAGGAATTCTGAAAGACGTCTGCTTAATGGAGCAACTTACTGCCGAAATGGTAAAGCGTACCAATTTGCCTGTAACCGTAAAGACAAGATTGGGTTGGGATCACGATTCTATTAAAATTGTTGAAGTTGCTGAAAGACTTCAAGATGTTGGCTGTAAGGCTATCTCCATTCATGGTCGTACGAGAGCACAAATGTATAAAGGAAATGCAGATTGGAAACCTATTGCAGAAGTTAAAAATAATCCAAGAATGCATATTCCTGTATTTGGAAATGGAGATGTAGACACTCCTGAGCGCGCCGCAGAAATGCGAGATGAGTACGGATTAGACGGAGCGATGATCGGTAGAGCTTCAATTGGGAATCCGTGGTTTTTTAAGCAGGTAAAACATTATTTTAAAACAGGAGAACATTTACCACCAATTTCTATGCAAGAACGTGTAGAAGCTGCTCGTCGCCATTTACAAATGTCCATAGATTGGAAAGGCGAAAAACTAGGTGTTTTTGAAACCAGAAGACATTACACCAATTACTTTAAAGGCATTCCTAACTTTAAAGAATATCGCATGAAAATGGTAACTAGCGATGATTCAAAAGATGTGTTTGATACTTTTGATGAGGTGTTAGATAAGTTTTCAGACTATCAATTTGAAAATCAATATTAAGATTGAATCAATTTCTTTGTGATTCTTTGAGATGCTATTCTCGATGCGATTATACCTAATCCAAAAATCGTTGTTAAAACAATTATAATATTAAAGAATTTCAGTACTACAGGATAAGGTAAATCTGGAGTAAGCATTATTAATGCAAAGGATTGTTGAGCCAAAACAATTAGAAAACCGAGGACAACACCAATAATACCGCTTACAAAGGTCATAAGACTACCTTGCCAAAAGAAAATAGACTTAATGGTTTTTGGCTCTGTACCTAAGTTAAAAAGCGTATTTAAAGATTTCTTTTTATCTAAGATCATCATTATTATGGCCCCAATAACATTGAATAAGGCTATGATAATTACCAAAGTAAAAATGAGATAAATCGCTAAATTCTCAGTATTCAACATTTTGAACAACGCTTCATTGAGTTGCTCTCTGTTTTTTATGACAAACCTATTTTTAAAAGTAGAGTTAATAGCATCTCTAACCTCGTTTTCGTCTGCTTCAGGATTTAGTTTTAATTCCAAAGCACTAATTTGATTGTCTTTATAGTTTAATAATTGTTTTGCTAAACCTATATCAGAAAACACATATTCGTCATTCAATTCTTCGTTAATATCAAATAAGCCTACATTATTAACATAAACTGCATTATATGCGCCCTTTATTGAACTTATTTGCCCCTTTCCTGGTTTAGGCACATACAAAGACAATGCTTTTCTAAAGTCTAAAATTCCAAAGGAAAGATTATGAGATATTCCCCAACCAGATACAACCTCGTTACTGTTTGGAGTAAACCAATAGCCTTTTGTAACCATAGAGTCGATGTACGTTACGTTTAGAAAATTAGAATCAACGCCTTTGAGTGTAGCCAATAGGTTTTTATTTTCGGACTTTAAGATAATCCGTTCTTCTATTACTTCAGAAAAAGAAGCAACACCTTGTATGTTTGTTAACGTGTTTTTGTCATCATCAGAAAACATGAAAGATTTTCCTTCAGCAGGAAAAATTTTCAAATCAGGATCAACAAAAGAAGAAAATTGAAGACTGTAATTTTTTAATCCAGCAAAAACCGAGAGTACAATAAATAAAGCCGCAGACGCAATAATAACACCTGCAGATGCAATAAGGGTCATAATATTTATAGCATTATTACTACTTTTAGAAAGCAGATAACGTTTAGCTATGTATAGCGAGAAATTCACTTAGGATTTTTTGCGCTTGTCTAATAAATCCTTGTTTTCAAGCGGATTGTCTTTACCTTTAAGAGAACGTTCTATACCATCAATATATTCTAAGGAGTCATCAATAAAGAATTCTAGTTGAGGCATACGTCTTAGTTGATGACGCGTGCGTTGAGAGAGTTCGTGTCTAATGAGAGGTGTATTAGAACGTATACCTTCTAAAAGCCCTTTCACTTCTTTATTAGGGAAAATACTAAGATAAACTTTAGCAATAGATAGGTCTACAGTAACATTAACTTTAGATACAGAAATAATTACACCCTTTAACCCACCAGAAGAAGCTGCGCGTTGCAACACTTCTGCCAAATCTTGTTGTAAAATACCAGCTATTTTCTTTTGTCTATTACTTTCCATAGTGCAAAAGTAGAGCATATTTAAAGATTATGGTATTTTTATAGAACAAAAATCATAGTTTCTATACAAAGGAATTCATTTCTTTGACGAAATTTTAAATTAATAGAATGAAAAAAATCGAACATATAGGTATAGCCGTAAAAGATATAGACGCTTCAAATAATCTTTTTGCGTCATTATTCGGAAAAGAACATTATAAAATTGAAGATGTAGAAAGCGAAGGCGTAAAAACATCGTTTTTTGAATGTGGACCAAATAAGATAGAGTTGTTACAAGCCACTAATGAGAATAGCCCAATAGCAAAATTTATAGAAAAGAAAGGTGAAGGTATTCATCACATAGCTTTTGCTGTAGATGACATAGAAAGCGAAATAGCTAGATTAACAGACGAAGGTTTTAAAATGATTCACGAAAAACCAAAAAGAGGAGCAGATAACAAATGGATTGCTTTTTTACACCCAAAATCAACAAATGGTGTATTAATAGAGTTGTGTCAAGACATTAGAGAATAATTTTCTTGTAGAGTTTTAAAATATATAGTAATATTGCACACTCTTTTTAAAAGAGTATTATTAGCAGCATGCTAATGGGTCCTATAACTCAGTTGGTTAGAGTATCTGACTCATAATCAGAAAGTCCCTGGTTCGAGCCCAGGTGGGACCACAAAAAGCCCTTCTAATTTTAGAAGGGCTTTTTTGTTTTTATTGACATTTGTCTAATTTAGACTCGTTCAGTCTTTCCGAGAACAGGAATTAATATTATATTTGCGTTAAATGTTCTTAATGTTTTGTGCGTATCTTCCCTAATTATAGCACATTTTAAGCATTTCGTCGATAATATTTACCGTTTAAAGACGTTTTTTAATTATATTTATTTTGTTAGATTGGTTTTTTTATTACATTTACGCACCCTTAATTGATAATATGAAGAATAGAAAGATAATTGTACTAATCTTATTTTTATCCATGGGTTTTGCCTCTGTGGCACAAGGAGCTACACCTCCGCCACCGATACCACCACCTCCACCAGGCCTTCCAATAGATGAAGGGCTAATGGTATTATTTACTCTCGCGTTTAGTTTTGGGGTTTATAAAGCGTATAAAATTTCAAAAAAACTAGTTTCTTAAGTCATTAAGACGTTTTACATACTTACCTATAACATCAAACTCTAGATTTACAGTGTCACCCACTTTAAGTTTATTGAATGTTGTGTGTTCGTAGGTGTAGGGAATTATAGCTACAGAAAATTCATCTATTTTAGAATTAACAACGGTAAGGCTTACACCGTTTACTGTAATTGAGCCTTTTTCTATAGTGATGTTGTTAAGTGCTTTATCATATTTAAATGTAAAAACCCAGCTACCATCTTCTTCCTTTATCGAAATACATTTAGCAGTTTGGTCAACATGTCCTTGTACAATATGGCCATCTAACCGATCTCCAAGCTTCATTGCTCGTTCTACATTTACAAAATCGCCTGACTTTAACTTTCCGAGGTTAGTTTTATCTAAAGTCTCTTTAATAGCAGTGACTATGTAATCATCTTTATCAATAGAAACTACTGTTAAGCAAACTCCATTATGAGCAACACTTTGGTCTATTTTAAGTTCTGAAGTTATAGAAGTTTGCACTGTTATATGAAGATTTTCACCCTCAACCTCAAGATTTTTAATAATTCCTAAATCTTCTATTATACCTGTAAACATAGTATCCGCTTTATTTGGTTAAATTTGCATTTACAAAGTTAAGTACACAAATTAACTCCATTGTACGTTTTAATAAAAAAATAGGATAATTGCAGTATGAAGAAAGACGAAAAAGTGATTGTAGGTATTTCGGTTGGTGACCTCAACGGCATAGGACCAGAAATTATCATTAAAGCTTATGAAGATAATAGGGCCTTAGAACTAAGTACTCCGGTAATATTTGCATCAGGTAAGACAATGCAGTTCTTTAAAAACCACTTTAAGAGCAAGATAAATTTTTTCAATATAGATAGTCCAGAAAAAGTAGTTCATGGTAAGGTAAATGTTGTTAATGTTTGGAAAGAACCTGTTAAAATTGAATTTGGAAAAGAAGACAAAAAGATAGGTGAATATGCAATAAAGTCACTTGAAGCAGCTACAAGTGCATTAAAAAAAGGGTTAATAGACGTTTTGGTAACGGCTCCAATTAACAAACACAACATCCAATCAGAAAAATTTAATTTTCCTGGACATACCGATTATCTTGCAAAAGCGCTTAACGGAAAAAGCTTAATGTTTATGGTTGCTGGTGATTTGCGTGTAGGATTACTTACCGACCATGTGCCACTCAAAGATGCAGCTAATCATATTACAGAGGATTTAATCAGAGAGAAAATAGCAACAGTTACAAATTCACTAAAGCAAGATTTTGGCATCAGTAAACCTAGAGTCGCCGTATTGGCTATTAACCCTCATGCAGGCGATAATGGTGTTATAGGCAAAGAGGACGATGTGGTTTTAAGACCAACATTAGAAAAGATAAGAGAGGAAGGAACGCTGGTGTATGGTCCTTATTCAGCAGACAGCTTTTTTGGCTCTAATAATTATAAAAGTTTTGATGCTGTAATTGCCTCTTATCACGACCAAGGGTTAATACCTTTTAAAACTATTGCGTTTGGAGGTGGTGTAAATTACACAGCAGGACTCAGCAGAGTAAGAACATCTCCAGACCATGGCACCGCCTATGAAATAGCCGGAAAAGGAGTAGCAGACGAAAATTCTTTTGTACAAGCAATCTATACAGCAATAAACATTTTTAAGAACAGAGAAGAGTTCAATTTTTATTCAAAAAACCCTCTCAAAAAAGCCTCAAAATAGATATTAACAAATTTTGTTGATATCTAGCCTTTAAATAAGGAAAAATTTATATATTTGCAGGCTCAAAATGGGTGTGGTAATGAAGGCATTAAAAGATTTTACAATTCAATTTGTTGGGTTAAAAGAAGGAGAGCACCATTTTGATTATAGTATAGATAATAGGTTCTTTAAGAATTTTGAGTATGATGAATTTAATGAGGTTGATGTAAAAATTGACTTAAAACTCATTAAAAAATCAACATTATTAGAGTTGTATTTTGATGCATCTGGTTTTGTAAATGTTAATTGCGACCTTACAAACGAACCCTATAATCAAGACATTGAAGATGAATTTAAACTTGTTGTAAAGTTCGGTGCAGAATATAATGATGACAATGAAGATATCTTAATTATACCACATGGAGAGTACGAAATTAATGTAGCTCAGTATATTTATGAACTCATTGTTTTAGCCGTACCTGCTAAGCGAGTACATCCAGGCATAGAAGATGGCACATTAAAATCTGAAATACTATCAAAATTAGAAGAATTGAGCCCTAAAGAGGGAAAAGAAGATAAAACATCTGAGGATATAGACCCTCGTTGGAATAATTTAAAAAAACTATTAACGGATAAATAACATTTAAAATGGCACATCCAAAACGTAAAATATCTAAAACAAGAAGAGATAAAAGAAGAACACATTACAAAGCTTCTGTACCTCAAATAGCTACTTGCCCGACAACTGGTGAGCCACACTTATATCACAGAGCACACTGGCACGAAGGAAAATTATACTACAGAGGACAAGTATTAATTGACAACTCTACAGAAGAAGAAAACTTAGCATAAGTATTATGCACGCATACAATAAAACGCTCACTTGTGGGCGTTTTTTTTATTTAAATTTTCTGAATAAGTGAAAAACCACTTAATTTGCATAATTATTTGCCAAAAAATGCTAAAAACTGAATAGAAACAGTTCTTTTTTATCATTTTTCAATACTTTTAATTAATCTAAAAGCTAATAATGAGTAAAATCACAGCGGCAATAACAGCTGTAGGAGGTTATCTACCAGACTACGTGCTTTCTAACAAGATTTTAGAAACCATGGTAGATACCAACGACGAATGGATTACAACGCGTACAGGTATTAAAGAGCGCAGAATCTTAAAGGACGAAGGCAAAGGAACTTCATTTTTAGCCATAAAAGCAGCTGAAGATTTAATTCAAAAAACTGGATTAGACCCAAAAGAAATAGATTTGGTTATTGTTTCTACAGCAACACCAGATATGAAGGCCGCCTCAACAGCAGCATACACAGCTACACAAATTGGTGCTATAAATGCATTTTCTTACGATTTGGAAGCAGCGTGTTCTAGTTTTCTATTTGGAATGTCGACAGCAGCAGCTTACATAGAATCTGGTCGCTATAAGAAAATACTTCTTATCGGAGCCGATAAAAATTCATCTTTCATTAATTATAAAGACAGAGCTACTTGTATCATTTTTGGAGATGGAGCAGGTGCCGTATTGTTTGAGCCTAATGAAGAAGGCTTAGGATTACAAGACGAATTATTAAGAAGTAATGGTGAAGGACGTGAGTTCTTACAAGCAACTTACGGCGGATCTTCTTACCCTATGACCCAAGAAGCTTTTGATGAAGGTAAACACTATGTATTTCAAGATGGAAGAACGGTATTTAAAAATGCTGTTTTTAATATGGCTGACGTAGCAGAACGAATTCTAAAAAGAAACAACTTAACAAATAACGACATTTCTTGGTTAGTTGCACATCAGGCAAACAAAAGAATTATTGACGCCACAGCACAACGTATTAACCTCGAAGAAGAAAAGGTAATGATGAATATAGAAAAGTACGGAAACACGACTTCTGCAACTTTACCATTATTACTAAATGATTATGAATCTCAACTCAAAAAAGGAGATAATTTAATATTTGCAGCCTTTGGTGGAGGATTTACATGGGGTTCAATCTATTACAAATGGGCCTATAACCCTAACTAAAAACTAACTAACAAAAACTATCTAAATATTATGGATTTAAAAGAAATTCAGAACTTAATCAAATTCGTAGCCAAGTCTGGTGCAAGCGAAGTTAAGTTAGAAATGGATGATGTTAAAATAACAATCAAAACAGGTTCAGATAATGAAACAACTATCGTGCAACAAGTTCCTGTTCAAGCAGCTGCACCTGTTGTTCAACAACAAGCTCCAGCTCCTGTTGCAGTTGCGCCAGAAGCACCTGCTGCACCTGCAAGTGACGATTCTAAATATATTACTGTTAAATCTCCAATTATAGGAACATTCTATCGTAAGCCTGCTCCAGACAAACCAGTTTTTGTTGAGGTTGGAACAGATATTAAGGAAGGAGATGTTCTATGTGTTATTGAAGCTATGAAGCTATTCAATGAGATTGAGTCTGAAGTTTCTGGCAAGATTGTAAAAGTTTTAGTAGATGACTCATCTCCTGTAGAGTTTGACCAACCGTTATTTTTGGTTGATCCATCATAACAATTGAAAATTCCAATCCACTAATCCCAAACCCAATTATTTGGAATTTGGTGCTTGGAAGTTGAATTTTTAAACCAAAAGTTATGTTCAAAAAGATACTTATTGCAAATAGAGGGGAAATAGCACTTCGTGTTATTAGAACCTGCAAAGAAATGGGTGTTAAAACAGTTGCTGTTTATTCAACGGCAGATGCAGATAGTCTTCATGTTAAGTTTGCAGACGAAGCTGTGTGTATTGGCCCAGCACCTAGTAGCGAATCTTATTTAAAGATTTCAAATATAATAGCAGCTGCAGAGATTACAAATGCAGATGCCATACATCCAGGATATGGTTTCCTATCTGAAAATGCTAAGTTTTCCAAAATATGTGAAGAGCATGGCATAAAGTTCATTGGAGCTTCTGAGGAAATGATTTCTAAAATGGGAGACAAAGCAACAGCAAAGGCAACTATGAAAGCTGCTGGTGTACCTTGTGTTCCTGGTAGTGATGGTATTATTGCAGATTACGAAGAGTGTGTTGTACTTGCCGAAGAAGTAGGCTATCCTGTAATGCTAAAAGCTACAGCAGGTGGTGGAGGTAAAGGTATGCGTGCTGTTTGGAAAAAAGAAGATTTAAAAGCAGCTTGGGACTCAGCAAGACAAGAGTCTAAAGCAGCCTTTGGTAATGACGATATGTATATGGAAAAACTCATTGAAGAGCCAAGACATATCGAAATTCAAATTGTAGGGGATTCTAGAGGTAAAGCATGTCATTTATCAGAAAGAGATTGTTCTATTCAAAGAAGACATCAAAAGCTAACTGAAGAAGTACCTTCTCCGTTTATGACGGATAAGCTCAGAGCAAAAATGGGTAAAGCTGCAGTTAAAGCAGCTGAATTTATTAAATACGAAGGAGCAGGAACAATAGAGTTTTTGGTTGATAAGCACAGAAATTTCTATTTCATGGAAATGAATACACGTATTCAGGTAGAGCACCCAATTACAGAGCAAGTTATTGATTTTGATTTGATTAGAGAGCAAATTTTGGTAGCTGCAGGTGTTCCAATTTCAGGAAAGAACTACACACCAAACTTACATTCTATTGAGTGTAGAATTAATGCTGAAGATCCTTTTAATGATTTTAGACCATCGCCTGGTAAAATAACAACACTTCATGCTCCAGGAGGTCATGGTGTAAGATTAGATACACATGTGTATGCAGGTTATAGTATTCCACCTAATTACGACTCTATGATTGCCAAGTTAATTACTACAGCGCAAACAAGAGAAGAGGCTATAAATAAAATGAAGCGTGCTTTAGATGAGTTTGTAATAGAAGGTATAAAAACGACTATACCGTTCCACAGACAGCTAATGGAGCATCCAGATTATTTAGCTGGTAATTATACCACTAAGTTTATGGAAGACTTTAAAATAAAGCCCGAAGAAGAATAGTATAAGAAGCGACCAAACGGTCGCTTTTTTTATTGTACATATCTCAAAATATTTGCTAATCATCGTTAATTTACCATTTCAATTAAGAAAGCCTTAAGGAATTAGGCTTTTTTTTGTAAAGTCCTTAGATAACTGATACCTTTGTAGGGAAAAATAAAATTGTTCTAAGATGAAAAAAAATTACCCTAAATTCCTTTTAACCTTTTTTCTTGCTTTGTTTTTTGGCATAATAGGAAATGCCCAAAAAACGGGTAACATATGGTCAATCAACAAAGATCAAATTAAGAAAGAAGATGTAGCTTTTTATAAATCCAAGCCCAAATATTCAACGATAATTACAATTAATCTTGAAGGGTTAAAGCAACAATTAGCAAATGTTCCTCAACGTCAATTTTCTACTAAAGATCAAGGAGTAGTACTTCAGTTCCCTAATCATGAAGGAAAACCTGAATCTTATTTGGTACAAGAAGCTTCTGTGATGGAGTATGAACTACAATCACAGTTCCCTGAAATAAGATCATTTGTTGGAAAAGGAATTGACAACCCTGCTGCAATAATTAGATTTAGTATATCTCCTCAAAAGGGTTTTAGTGGCATGGTATTGTCTGATAGCAAAACAGTTTTTCTTGAGCCCTACACCCAAGATTTAAAAACATATATAGCTTTTATAAATTCTGATGAAGATGGTCCAAGAGGAAGTTTTGTTTGTGAAACAGAATATGATCCGGCAGATTTTAAAATATCTGATGAGGATTTTATAACAGCAAAAAATGCGAATGATGGCATACTAAGAACCTATCGTTTAGCTTTAGCTTGTACAGCAGAGTACGCACAGTTTCATGGAGGTAATGTTGCTAATGTATTAGCGGCAATGAATGTAACCATGAATAGAGTAAACGGTGTTTACGAAAGAGACTTAGGATTGACTATGGTTATAATAGCAAATAATCAAGATATTATATTTTTAGAGGATACAGCACTAAATCCAGACCCTTATACTAATAATAGTGGCGGTATAATGCTTGACGAAAATCAAACAACTTGCGATAACCTCATAGGATCAGCTAATTACGACATAGGTCATGTTTTTAGTACTGGAGGAGGTGGAATAGCTCAATTACGTTCTCCATGTACCGCAAACAAAGCTAAAGGAGTAACAGGTTCTCCAGTACCTCAAGGCGATGCTTTTGATATAGACTATGTTGCTCATGAGATGGGACATCAATTTGGAGGCAATCATACTCAAAACAATAGTTGTCAAAGGTCGAGTGTGTCTGTAGAACCTGGAAGTGCTTCTACAATTATGGGCTACGCAGGTATTTGTGCTCCTAATGTTCAAAATAATAGTGATGATTATTTTCATGGGGAGAACATAAAAGAGATGTGGGCTAACATATCATCTGGCCCAAGCAGCACTTGTTTTGCTAGTAGCACAACAAATAATGCAGCTCCCGCTGCCAACGCTGGTGCAGATTACACAATTCCTTTATCTACAGCATTTGTTTTAAGGGGTTCTGCAACTGATGCAGATACAGCTTCAGGGTTAACCTATTGCTGGGAGCAAACAGATGCAACACCAGCAACGATGCCTCCGCAATCTACTAATTCTGCAGGGCCTTTATTTAGGTCTTTAGATCCAACCACGTCTCCGAATAGATATATGCCAACTTTGAGCACTGTTTTCTCGGGTTCTTTAGCCACTACTTGGGAGGTTGTGCCGTCTGTAGGTAGAACTATGAATTTTTCACTAACAGTAAGAGATAATGAAGTGGGTGGAGCTGCAACAGACTCTGATGATATGACAGTGACCGTTCAGAATTTTTCCACACCATTTACGGTTAATACACCACCAACATGGGGAGCAAATTCTAGTCAGACAGTATCATGGGTTGTTGGTCAAACAAATTCAGCTCCAATAAATTGTCAAACTGTAAATATTTTGTTTACAACCAATGGTGGTTTTTCTTTTACTACCCTAGCCTCTGGTGTTCCTAATACAGGTTCAGCAACAATAACAGTTCCAGGTATAGGTAATACTAGTAATGCTAGAGTTTTAGTAGAAGCAGCAGATAACATTTTTTATGCGGTATCTAATGCTTTTTCAATCTCAAACGTACAAGACTTTAGCATAAATGCTACTAATGGAGATGCATTTGTATGTGGGCAAGATACAGCTTCAATAGACTTTAGTTTTATAACGTCTAATGGTTTTTCTGAGACAACTTCATTTAGTGTATCTGGTTTACCTGGAGGCGTAGGTTCTAATATAAACCCAATGTCTTTAAATACTGACGGTACGGTAACACTTAATCTAACAGGGTTAAATTCTTTAGCGAACAACACCTATACGATTACACTTATTGCTACCTCACCATCAATCACAAAACAAACAACCGTAGATTTAATAATTACAGATGGAGTTTGTCCTTCGGAAGGAAATTTAAGCTTTCAGACAAGAACAACAGGTGTGATTTTTAATACTATTAATAACTTAGATGCAGGCCCTAAAACCTCTCCTTATACAGATTTCACATCAATTTCTACTGATGTTGAGGCTGGTATGGATTACGATTTATCTGTAAGAGCGAACTCTGATGGTAATTACCGAATTAGTACCAGAGTATGGATTGACTGGAATCAAAACTGCTCGTTTGATGATCCTGGCGAAGAGTATGATTTAGACTTAGGTACGACTGCAAATATTGCGGACGAATTAACAGACGGTTCGCCTCTAACGATAACGGTTCCTGTAGATGCAGTTGCAGGTACAACAACAATGAGAGTAAGTACTAAGTACTCTCCTCCATCTCCTAATCCACTAGACTTCCCTACGTCTTGCGAAACAGGTTTTGATGGTGAGGTAGAAGACTATTCTTTAAATGTTATTAATGACTTGAGTATAGAAGACAATGAGTTAGACAACTTAAGCGTTTATCCAAACCCAAATAATGGCACCTTTACTATTGGTTTTAACTCAAGATCGGGTGAGGATATAAGTATTGAAGTATTTGATATTAGAGGTAGAGCTATTTATACTAAGACCTTTAATAGCACTAATAGATTCAATGAAGTGATTCAACTAAGTAGTGCACAATCAGGTGTGTATTTATTGAATATTTCTGATGGCTCTTACAAGACAACCAAGAAAATTATAGTTGAATAATTCTTAAGATTAAACTCAAAAGCTCCTTATATTGAGGAGCTTTTTTTTGCTATGAATTTATCGTATTGGGAAATAAAAACGTGGTTTACAGAGGTCGATTTCACTATCGTTGGAAGTGGAATCGTTGGGCTCAACACAGCATTTCATTTAAAAAACAGATTCCCAAGCGCTAAGATTGTAATACTAGAACAAGGGGTTTTGCCACAAGGGGCCAGCACTAAAAATGCAGGTTTTGCTTGTTTTGGAAGCCTAAGTGAAATTATTGACGACCTAACAACACATTCAGAAGAAGAGGTGTTAAATCTCATTACAAAACGAATAAATGGCTTACAATTACTTCGCGAAACCTTGGGAGATAAAGCTATAGACTATCAAAACCTTGGTGGATATGAGTTATTCACAAAAGAGAATGAGCCACTTTATAATCTATGCCAAGAGAAACAAGAGTATATTAATAAGTCTCTAAAGCCTATTTTTAACGATGATGTCTTTAGTTTTAAATCAAATAACTTTGGGTTTAAAAACATTCAATCTCGATGCTGTTTTAATCAGTTTGAAGGACAGCTAGATACAGGTAAAATGATGGAGGCGCTTCTTCATAAGGTGTTGAGTTTGGGTGTTAAAATCATTAATAACTGTACTGTAGAGACCTATTCAGAAGGAACAAGCGATGTAAAGATAAAAACCAATCAATTTGAGTTTTCGACTTCAAAACTTTTAATAGCCACAAACGGATTTGCTTCAAGATTAATAGACGAAGAAGTAAAGCCTGCAAGAGCTCAGGTTTTAATCACCAAACCTATACATAATCTGCACATCAAAGGAACATTTCATTTAGATAGAGGCTATTACTATTTTAGAAATATAGATGATAGAATTCTATTTGGAGGTGGAAGGCATTTGGATTTTAAAACAGAGGAAACAGATGAATTTGGGCAAACAGAGCGTATTCAAAATACTTTAGAGTCGTTACTAAAAACCACTATTTTGCCCAATATAGATTTTGAAATTGACCATAGATGGTCTGGTATAATGGGAGTTGGCCAACAAAAAAAGGCTATTGTAAAACAACTTAGCAATAATGTTTTTTGCGGAGTAAGACTTGGCGGTATGGGAGTTGCTATTGGTAGTAGTGTTGGAAAGGATTTAGCAGATTTAATGGAATGAACACAAAAGAACAGCTATACACTAAATGTAGTGATGTTTTACAAGCACGTTTAGCACTTGTTAAAAAAAGCATTTTAGACCTTGAGAATGCGTTGCAGTCTGAAACAAAGAGTAGTGCAGGAGATAAGCATGAAACAGGGCGAGCCATGATACAAATAGAGCGTGAAAAAGCAGGGCAACAGCTTGCAGAAATTCAAAAGAGTCAAGAGTTACTTCAAAAAATAGATTACAATTCAATACACAAAAACATTGCTTTAGGGAGTGTGGTGTACACTTCACAGCACAATTATTTCATAAGTATAAGCGTAGGTGAAATAAGTCTTAACGAGGCATCATTTTATGCCATTTCTCCATTATCACCAATTGCTAAATTATTATTAGGGAAGACAAAAGGAGACACTATGGTTTTTAGAGATAATTCCTTTGTAATATCAAAAGTGATATAGTCCTTTTTGCTAGTTTGATTGAAAGGGTTTTTTAATCCAAAATTTTAAAATAAATCATCTCTTTCTCATTAATAGACTCTGTGTGAGAAATATATATAAGATGCTCATTATATAAAGCTTCTACCAGCCATGAGTTTCCATTAAAATAGGATTGTTTAACAATGGCTTTTAAGTCAGAATGGTCTACAATTTTTAATTGGTGAGCGTAATAAATAGTGTTGTTAACACTATTAAACTCTTCAAAAAAAGAAGCTATTAAAGGTAGTTTCGGGTTTTTATAAAGGTTTTGAGGAGTATCTTTAGCAATAATCTTTTTGTTGTGTAGCACTAACATTTCATCCGCAAAACCAAGAACATCATTTTTATCATGGGTGGCCACAACGCAAGTAATATTTTTTTCCTTTAGATAGTTAAATACGTTTCTGCGTAAGGATTGTTTTTTGAAATTATCAATATGACTAAAGGGCTCATCTAGCAGAAGGATTTCTGGTTCTTTTGCCAAAGCTCTGGCTAAGGCAACACGTTGTTTTTGTCCACCACTCAGATTTTTTACTTTGGTTTGTGCAAAGTTGTCTAATTCTACAATTGTAATTAATTCTTGCGTTCGTTTTTCTTTTTCTTCAGGATAAAAACGCGATAGATGTTTACCAATATTATTTGCAACCGAAGTATAAGGCATTAGGTCAAATTCTTGAGTGACATATTTCATAAAATCATAGCCCACAACCAAATTATGTTTTGGGCCAAGAATTTCGGTGTTTTTCCAAAATACCTGACCGTGTTCTAAGTCATATTCACCAAAAATTAATTTTAGAATTGTACTTTTTCCAGAACCACTCTCGCCAATGATAGCTAGATTTTCACCTGATTTAACGGTGAAGTTTATATCCTTCAGAACAGGATTATCGGTATAACCGAAGCTAAGGTTTTTAACTTGAAGCATATTGCAAAAATACCATAAAAAAGCCGCTTGGATCTCAAGCGGCTTAGTGTATTTAAAATGCAATTTATTTTTTAATAAACTTTCGTCTTATGCTTCGACCATTAGATTCAATTCTCAAGAAGTAAACACCTCCTTGAAGACTTGAAACATTAAGTTCATTATTAGTCATCATTTGGTTGAAAACACGTTTTCCTGTAACATCAAAAATCGTAGCGATTTTTTCTGTTAATACTGTTGAGGTTTTAATCTTTAAAACATCATCTACAGGGTTAGGATAAATTGAGATATCTGAGATAGTCTGATCTTCGATACTAAGAGGAGCTGTACCTTCAACAAGCACATGAGTAGTATTAATGCTAGGATTTTCAAATACATCAACGACACCAGAAGGCCAATACACTCTAATTTCTGTAATTGAAGTTTCTGTACCTATACCAAAATGAGTGTTAAGCGAACTCATAAATTCAAAGCCTTCGCCACTTCTTACATCTCTAATTTGAGTGCCAGAAGGAGTCACTAATTCAACTCTAGCACCTATTCCGTTTCTATTGCTGTAGTTTGGTGTAACATGTGCCATACCTACAGTGTTTATCTTAACCCAATTATTACTATTACCAAGATTGTAATATATGGTTTCGTTATAATAGGTGTCTATAAACCCATCGTTATTTAAATCACCAAAACTTCCATTTTTATAGTTGATTTGAGTATTATCGGCATCTTCAAAAGTCATGTCTCCCTTTCCATACATAATAGAACCATTACTTATAATATCAAGATAGCCATCATTGTCAATGTCGTACGCAGAGCTTTCCCATCCTGTTGGAGCATTAATCCCAGCACCAGCCGTAACATCGGTAAAAACATAGTCATTGTTCGGGTTGCCATCATCAGAGAAACCACTGTTTTCCATTAATTTGTGAGAACCAGAACTTGCGCCAACAAACACATCCATATCACCATCATTATCAAAATCTCCCCAAGCAGAAGACCAAGTTTGCATTGGGTCTGCCAAACCTATAACAGCAGCATTTTCAGTGTAAGTGCCATCTCCATTATTTGTAACCATCATATTTGTTCTTCGCTCTTCAGCTCCTCCACACTTAGCGATGAATAAATCGATGTTTCTATCGTTATTATAATCTATCCAGATAGACCCATAATCACCTCCAGTAGGATAATTACCTAGTGAGTAAGGTGCTCCAGCGGTTACGTCAGATTGATAAAAAGTAAAGTTGCCAGTACCATCGTTTATAAAATATACGTTTGGCTCTACATCGTGGCAAACAAAAGCATCAAGGTTTCCGTCGTTATTAATATCTACAAAGTTAGAGCGTTGAGAGAATACATAATCTGAAGTGGATTGTTCGGTAAAGCTATTACCATCGCTGCTTGCTTGCATAAATGTTACACCACTGCCAGACCCATAAAGTAAATCGGTTTTCCCATTTGCATCAAAGTCAGCTGCAGCCATACTCCAACTTGGTAGATAATTTGCGTTAGGTGTGGTAATATTTTTGTTCGTAAAAGAACCATTTAGATTTTGTTCTTGAATGTTAATATTCGTAGAAGAAACCCCAACAATATCATCTAAAAAGTCTCCATTCATATCAACAACGGCCATATCATAACCACTAACCGCAATTGATTGCTGAGTGAAATTAATTCTTGAAGGTACAAGCGTTGTAAAACTTACTGGTCCAACAAAGTTTGAAACTTCACCATCACCACAATTAGCCTGTACATAAAAATCATAAGAAGTGCCTTGGGATAAGTTTGAAAGGTTATAAGATGTTGTATTTAGGTTAGGAACACTATTACCCGAACCTAACGGAAAACCTGCAACACCCCATTCAATATTCCAAGAGAGTGATGACCCTATTTCAGTCCATTGGAGATCTGCTGAATTTGCCATAATATTACTGGCAGTTGGATTTGTAGGGTTTGGACAAGAAGGAGTTTCATATAATGTAACAACAATATTAGACCAATCGGCATTTGAGCCACTATAACTTTGATTAAATACTAAATCAATATAGCCATCGGTTGATGGATCATAAAGACCTGGTAAATCTCCTTCAAAAATTATTGTTGCATCACTTGTTGAATTGGCATCACCAGAAGTAGGAGGGTTAATGTTAACAGAGCCCGAAGAGGTTGTAAATGTTAAGTCTGCTTCACTAGACCATGGAACACCAGACCCCTCTGACCAATCGACAGAGACTCTAAAAGAAATGTAAGAACCAGATGTGGGAGTGGTAACACCTGCTGAATTGCCAACATCGTTAAGGCTATAAGTTACAGGAGATGCTTGAGCCACATTTATTGGCCCATCGATAGTGCTAAAAACATACTGTGCATTTCCTACAAAATAGGTAAAGACAACAGTTATTAAAAATAAGGTAATTTTTTTCATGCTTTAATGGTATTAATTACAGTTATTAAGAGAATTGATCCATTCTTCTATAAGATTAATTCCCTCTCTATGGTTAATAGTTCTGCCTAATAAAGGCATTCTAAATGATTCGTCCTCAGTACTCAATCTGTAGTAAAGAATAGATAAGTCTATATCGTTGGGTGTTACAATATAAGAATTTGGTATAAATTGTGTTTCAGGAACCACACAGACACCAATGTTTTCTGGGTTTTCAGTTAAACGAAACTCAAACCTCATTGGTCTATAGTTGCAGTGCCCACCATCTGAATGGCAATGTGCACAATTGATATCTAAATAGGATCTCACTCTATCGTTTAATGACTGGGATTCATCATCCCAAGCAACAACAGTGTTAATGGAATTGGGCAAATTTGAATTTAAATAACCAACTTGATTGAGCTTAAGAAGTTGGTTCATAATTTCCCCATCAAAATTATAATCTCTGTTAATATTTTGTGGTTTTAGGCCAATAGGAGTTGGACTATCAGAACTGTTATGGCAAGTAAAACATTCTGCTCTAGAAGGAACCCTATAGTCTGTAGTCTTTAAGGCACCATTCTCTAGCCAACTGATATTTACTATACTTCCTTGATTTGTAAAATAGGCTTCTGTTTGTTCTTCGTTCCAGACGTAGTTTGCAAAATCCCAACCACTTGCTTTTTTATACATAATCCGGGTTTCAATAATTTTTGTAGAATTATTGGGTTGTACGTTATTGTAATAAAAGTTTTTTATGATAATACTTCCGGTTGGAAAATCTAGGGGAGAATAATCATTGATGTAATTTGCTTTAACTCCATTAGGCATCCAAATAAAGCGTTTTTTCTTCGCGTAATCTGTAAACAACGGAGTAATAAGATCATAAGGTAAAACGCCAAAAGTAGGGTTGAGGTTGCTTAAATCTCCTTCAAAAAAATTGTAGGATGATAATGCTTGGTGAGGAGTGTCTCCTTCAAACATATTTACAACAGACAAGGTTGTGATTGACAAAGAAACATTTTCAGTTGAACAGTTATTAGAAGCATCACAGATGGTATATTGAATTGAATCATCACCAACAGTGTTTGGATTTGCGGTGTAGACTAAATAATCATCATTTACATTTTCGGGAGTATTATTGTTGTTAATCACTACCGAACCCAATGAAGGGGCACTTATTGAAAGCGTACCAGATTGAGGAATATTAGCATCATTGTTGAATATAAATATCTCGACCTGAGAGTTTTGGGCCAAAATAATTTCGTCCGGATTTGTTTCAATAGACAAAGGTGTTGTGTTATCATCTGATTCGCTACAAGATGAAAGTGACAACAAGGTTAAAAAAAACAGTTTTAGAATGTATTTCTTTTTCATGTAATAAAGACAGCGCACTAATAGAACAGCTTCAATAAAAAAACTCCTACTTTTTTAACAAAAATAGGAGTAAATCTAAGGTTTTTTAATTAAATCGTTTACAATTAATTAAAAAAAGATAAACGACCGTATTGAATGTGTTGTATTTAGAGAAATATGAAAATTAGCCTTTCACCTTTTCTTTCGTTTTACTTGGTAGTACATCAAAGCCCATATTGTAAAGTGTAAACCCAAAAATATCAGCATATTGCTCAATGGTTTTACTTACAGGTGTACCTGCTCCGTGACCAGCATCTGTTTCAATTCTTATTAATACTGGATTATCACCTGTTTGCTTGCTTTGCAATTCTGCAGCAAACTTAAAACTGTGAGCAGGAACCACTCTATCATCATGATCTCCTGTGGTTATCAAAGTTGCAGGGTATTCAACACCTTCTTTTACATTGTGAACAGGCGAATAACCTTTAAGGTATTCAAACATTTCTTTACTGTCTTCTGCAGTACCATAATCGTAAGCCCAACCTGCACCAGCAGTAAATGTATGATAACGCAGCATATCTAAAACGCCTACCGCAGGCAATGCAACCTTCATTAAATCTGGTCTTTGTGTCATTGTTGCACCAACTAATAGACCTCCGTTAGATCCACCTCTAATAGCCAAGTAATCTGATGAGGTGTATTTTTCTGAAATTAAATATTCTGCTGCAGCTATAAAGTCATCGAAAACATTTTGCTTTTTCATTTGCGTGCCTGCATTATGCCATTTTTTTCCGTATTCACCTCCGCCACGTAAATTAGCGACAGCGTAAACACCTCCTTGCTCCATCCAAACAGCATTGGTAATACTAAAGCTTGGTGTTAATGAAACATTGAAACCACCATAACCGTATAGAATTGTTGGGTTTTTTCCGTTGAGCTCTATGCCTTTTTTATGAGTGATTATCATTGGGATTTTTGTACCATCTTTAGAGGTATAAAACACTTGCTTGCTCTCGTAATTATCTGGATTAAAATCTATGCTTGGTTTACGGTATAATTCAGATGTTCCTTTTTCTATATCATATTTATAAATACTTCCTGGTGTCACATAGTTTGTAAATGAATAATACAGTTCCTTTTCTTCTTTTTTAGCGCCAAATCCACCTGCACTACCAACACCAGGCAGTTTTACTTCTCTTACAAGTTTTCCGTCATAGTCGTATTGTAAAACTTTTGAAACAGCATCTACCATATATTCTGCAAAGAAATAGCCACCACCTGTTGATGGGCTAAGTACATTTTCCGTTTCAGGGATAAAATCTTCCCAATTTTCAGGCGTTGGGTTAGACGCATCAACGGTAACTATTTTTTGATTAGGTGCGTTAAGATTTGTCATAATATAGAGCTTAGAGCCTACATTTTCTATAATGTTAGAGTCTGAGTCTGTATGGCCTAAAATTTCAACTAAAGGAGCGTTCGGAACCGTTAAGTCTTTAATGTAAAGCTTATTACCAGACGTAGAAACTCTAGGAGTAATTACTAAATACCTATCATCTTCTGTAACACCACCATAGATATAACGGTGTTTTTCTTCAGGAGTTCCTCCGTAGATTAATTGGTCTTCAGATTGCTTAGTGCCTAATTTGTGATAATACACCTTGTGTTGGTCTGTTTTCGCAGAAAGCTCACTTCCTTTTGGTTTATCGTAGCTAGAGTAATAGAAACCTTCGTTTTTGTACCAAGACATACCACTAAACTTTATATCTACTAAAGTGTCTTCAATGATTTCTTTAGTTTCGGCATTCATTATAAGAATCTTTCTCCAGTCGCTACCTCCTTCAGAAATTGAGTATGCTAAAGTTTTACCATCTTTAGAAAAACTTGTTCCGCCTAAAGAGATTGTTCCATCTTCTTTAAAAGTATTAGGGTCTAAAAATACTTCAGCTGTTTCTGGGTCAGCATCGTTTTTGTATCTGTAGATGACGTACTGGTTTTGTAACCCATCGTTTTTATAAAAATAAGTATAGTCCCCTTCTTTAAAAGGTGCTCCAATTTTTTCGTAATTCCATAGTTTGGTGAGGCGTTCCTTTAATTCCTCTCGGTATGGGATATTATCTAAATAGCCAAATGTAGTCTGGTTTTCGGACTTTACCCAAGCTTCGGTTTCTGCACTTCTGTCATCCTCTAACCAACGGTATGGGTCAGATACATCTTCGCCAAAGTAGGTGTCAACATGATTTATTTTTTTTGTTTCTGGGTATTGTAGTTTTGGTTGAATCAATTGTTGTGCGTTTAATTTTAGACAAACAAAAATACTTAGTAATGCAGTAATTAAAAGTAATTTTTTCATAATAGGTGTTTAGTATTAAACTCAACACAAATTCTAATGTAAGACGGTATTGAGCTGAAAGTTTTTAGACATAAATAATCCTCTAATATCTCTTTAGAGATATGAGATGAAAGATACAAAATTTAGTGCTACTCTAAAAAATTATGAAATACCTATACCAGACTGTTTTTTACAAGGTATTCTGCAATTTGAACAGTATTTGTTGCGGCGCCTTTTCTAAGATTATCACTAACCACCCAAAGGTTTAGTGTGTTGGGTTGTGAGCCATCTCTTCTTATTCTGCCCACAAAAACATCATCTTTTCCGTTGGCATACATTGGCATTGGGTATACATTAACATCTAAGTTGTCTTGTACGGTAACACCATCTGTATCGTTAAGGAGCTGTCTCACTTCGGTTAAATCAAAATCATTTTCAAACTCTACATTTACAGCTTCACTATGTCCTCCTGCAGTTGGTATTCTTACCGCTGTAGCGGTTACGGCAATACTTTTGTCATCAAGAATTTTTTGAGTTTCTCTAACCAATTTCATTTCTTCTTTGGTATAGCCATTGTCTTCAAAAACATCGCAATGTGGTATGGCATTTTTGTGAATAGGATAGTGGTAAGCCATGTCTCCTTTTTTGCCAGCTATTTCGTTTTCTAATTGCTCTACTGCTTTTACACCAGTACCAGAAACAGATTGGTAGGTAGACACAACAATACGCTTTATTTTATATTTATGATGAAGTGGAGCTAATGCCATTACCATTTGTATGGTAGAACAATTTGGGTTGGCAATAATTTTATCTTCTTTGGTTAGTTGACCAGCATTAATTTCAGGAACAACGAGCTTTTTTGATAAATCCATTCTCCAAGCCGAAGAATTGTCTATAACTGTAGTGCCAACTTCTGCAAATTTTGGAGCCCACTCTAAAGATGTGCTTCCGCCAGCTGAAAATAATGCTATATCAGGACGTTTTTCAATCGCAGCAGGAATGCTTATAACCTCATACGTCTTTCCTTTGAATTCCATTTTTTTTCCAACAGAACGCTCAGATGCTACTAAAAGCAATTCGTCAATTGGGAAATTACGTTCTTCAAGAACGTTTAACATTACGCTACCTACTAAGCCAGTTGCACCTACTACAGCTATTTTCATCTGTTAATTTTTAAAAAGAATTAAAATAAATTTCGTGCAAAATTACGTAAAAAAAAGACCGTACTTTCAATTAAATAAAGCCTTTTAACAATAAAAAACAAAGTGTTAATTATTTAACAGTGTGGCTTTTTTAAAAAGAAAAACCCAGACTTTAATGTCTGGGTTTGGTTAATAAAATGTAGTGTAGCGGTAAAGCTAAAACTTATTATTTCTTTAAAGAATCTCTGATTTCCATTAATAAATCGATTTCAGATGGCCCTGCTGGTGGTTCTGGAGCTGGTTCTTCTTTCTTCTTCATTTTGTTAACTCCTTTTACAACCATAAACATCACAAATGCAACGATTATAAAGTCAATAACATTAGTTAAAAATGTACCATACTCTAACCATACTTCTCCTACCATTTCTCCTGCGTCGTTTTGAGTTCCTTCCTGTAATTTATATCTTAAGTCTTTAAAATCTGAGTTGAAAATTAGACCTATTAATGGTGACACAATTCCACCAGTGAATGATGCAACCACTTTATTGAAAGCAGCACCCATTACAAAACCAACAGCAATGTCTACAAGGTTGCCCTTCATTGCAAATTCCTTAAATTCTTTTAACATAATTTGGTGTTTTAAATAGTTAGTATATATGTTATTGAGATACTAAAATAAGTAAAAAAGTCACAATTTGTTAAAAAAATACTAATCTGAGATAATAATTCTTTTAACACGCTGAGAGATTGCGGTGATGATTTCATAAGAAATCGTGCCAGAAGATTCCGCAAGATTGGAAGCCTTATGTATACCGTCGAATATTACAACTTCGTCACCCTCTTTACAATCAATACCTGTAATGTTAACCATTATCATGTCCATACAAACATTGCCAATTATAGGTGCTTTTTTACCATTGATAAAAACAAAACCTTTGCCTTTACCATAAACCCTTGTTATACCATCGGCATGACCAATTGGGATGGTGGCTGTTTTTTCAAAATCTTGTGCTAGATATGCTCTGTTATAACCTACGGTTTCTCCTTTTTCAATAGTATGAATTTGTGATATTACAGACTTTAAACTTGCAATTGGTTTTAGCTTTTGGTCTTCTATGGTTGAGTTTCCAAAACCGTAAAGCCCAATACCACTACGAACCATATCTAAATGTCCTTCAGGATAGTTTATAATACCAGAAGTGTTGCATAAGTGCAACCAAGGGTTATAATCTAATTTAGATTTAAAATCTTTAGCAATAGATTGAAAACTTGCTATTTGATTTTGGGTGAATTCAATTTCATTTTTATCCTCACTGGCAGCTAAATGTGAAAAAAGGGATTTCACTTTTACAGATTTGGTTTTATTTAATTTGGTAATTATGCTGTCTACATCATTTTCCCAAAAACCAAGGCGGTTTAAACCTGTATTGAATTTAATGTGTACAGGATAGTCTTTTTGAGACTCAGTCTCTGCAACGTTTATAAACTCATCTAAAATTCTAGAACTATAAATGCTAGGCTCCAAACAGCGCTCTATTATCGTTTTAAAATTAACAGGCTGAGGGTGAAGTACCAAGATAGGTGTTGTAACGCCAGCATCTCTTAGTAAAACACCTTCTTTAGCATAAGCTACAGCAAAGTAGTCTATATTGAGGGTTTCCAAATGTTTAGCTATAACAACAGAATCACTACCATAAGCAAAGGCTTTTACAACAGCCAGAAATTTGGTGTTGGGTTTAAGTTTAGATTTTAAATAATTGAAGTTATGTGTTAAGGCACCTAAATCAATTTCCAAGACCGTTTCATTCGCTTTTGGCATCCGATTTTTTTTCTTTAGGATTGATTTCTTCAGCATCTTTCACTTTCATCTGTCTTACTTTATCTCTAAGCATGGATTTGTAAAAAGCGGCACGACTCAAAGGTTCGTATTCTTCTACTTCCCCAAGCAAAACCAAATCATCACTTTGTGCTTTTCTATAACTGTATTGCGCCAGGTTTCCTGTTCTTGTACAGATAGCGTGCACTTTTGTAACATACTCTGCGGTTGCCATAAGATATGGCATTGGCCCAAAAGGATTGCCTTTAAAATCCATATCTAAACCAGCGACGATAACACGAATGCCTTTGTTTGCCAAATCGTTGCATACTCTCACAATTTCATCATCAAAAAACTGAGCTTCGTCAATACCAACAACATCACAACCATCTGCTAAAATAGGAATGTTGGCTGCAGCTGGTACAGGAGTAGAGCGAATTTCGTTAGAATCGTGAGAAACCACCATTTCATCATCATACCTCACATCTACAGCAGGTTTAAAAATTTCAACTTTTTGTCTGGCAAATTGGGCGCGTTTTAACCTGCGAATCAGTTCTTCGGTTTTACCAGAGAACATTGATCCACATATCACCTCAATCCACCCAAATTGTTCTTTATGATTTACCGTATTTTCAAGAAACATTTCGTAATTTTAGCACTAAAACGTAGTCAATTTTCGTTTGTATAAAGGTCAATCAAAAATATTAAAAATCAAAAGTAATTAAGATGAAACATCTGCTATTTATTTTTAAACAAGAATAGTATAGTTTAAAGATGTTCTGTGTGACTTTACTAAACAATAAACTTAGATCACATGAAAAAGAAGTTAGAATCAGAATTAATCAGCATTGCACATAGGATTCTAAAATTAAAAGGTAGAGAAGATGTCGATAGAATGCATGAGGAGGTTACCAAACTATATGAAAAGCTAACGGTCTTAAAATTTGCACAAGAAAATTTTGAAGACGATATGCCAACCATTGGTAATGATTCTTCATTTTTTGGTATGCTAGATGCCGCGTTTAATAATACTGTAAGCGATAATATTGAAATTGGAAATAAAACCTATGTTAATGTAGACGAGGTTGAGGACGACCAAATTACAGAGCCTCTAATGGAAAAAATTAAGGATATGGTGGCCCAAATGCCAGACGAAAGCGAACAGGTAGATGTTATGGTAGAAGAAGCCGTCACAAATGAAAAGCCAACCACCATTGAATTTGAAACCATAAGCTCAGATTTTGCTGATATCCCAGAATTTGAACCTATTGAAGAAGCTCAAAAACGTGAAGCAGAGCAAGCTAAAAAATCATTGAATGATAAATTAAAAGGCAACGGACTTCAAATAGGATTGAATGATAAATTAGCCTTTATAAAGCATCTTTTTGAAGGTAAAAATGAAGATTACGACCGTGTTATTTCCCAGATAAACACTTCAGATTCTCTTGCGGAGGCTAGAACCCTTATTTATGATATGGTAAAACCAGATTATAATAATTGGGAAGGCAAGGAAGACTACGAAGAGCGCTTTATTGAAATTGTTGAAGGTAAATTTAGCTAGTAATTCAAATACACATACCCTTGTAGAGGTTTTGCAATTCCATTAATCTCTAAAATATAGAAATAGGTACCAACAGGCAGTAAGCCAGACGATTTAGGTATGCCTCTGTTTGCCCTACCATCCCATGAGTTATCATAATTATTGGTTTCATAGATTAATGTGCCATAGCGATTGTAGATTTTAATTGTATTATCAGGAAAACGCTCAATACAAGGAATGACCAAAAAGTCGTTTTCTAAGTCCCCATTAGGAGAAATTCCTTCAGGAATAGATAAGCAATTAGATATTTCTACAATGGCATCATCTTCATTGTTAGAGTCGTCTCTATCAACTTCATTTAAAGTGTTAAGAAAAGCAACATTCAACAAATCGGTTGAAGCCACCACTAACACATTGATTTGTAAAGTTTCAGATTGATTAGGTTCTAAAACAGGAATAGACCAAGACAAAGAGCTATCATCAAAAATACCAGAGCTTGTTGTGGCAGAAATGTATTCGTATCCAACAGGAAGCGCATCTAGAACCTGAACACCTGTTGCCTGTGTTGTACCAATATTTGTAGCTGTAATAGTAAACGTTACTTCTTGGCCAACGATAGCTTCGGATGGCTCTACAGATTTTAAGATTTCGATATCTACATTTGAAGGATCAACAATAACATTTAACGTTGCACTTACTTGCGAAGCATCTAAATTATTTGTGTCGCTCATATTTTGAAAATCATTAAGATATGTGCCAGCAACATCTGAGGTTACCATTACCGAAAACGTACAACTTTCAACTCCACTCGGAAAAGTTAAGTCAGTAATCCCTACAAAAGTGTCTCCAGCAACACCACTAAATGTGGCTGTACATCCATTAGCATCAATCCAAACAGGAGATGAGGTTAAAGTAACTCCAGTTGGTAAATTATCGGTAAAGGCTATACCGTTTTGAGTTGGGTTGGATGCAATATTATAGACTGAAAAAATCAATTCACTTTCGTCGCCTTCAAAAATTGTATCTGGAAAAAATAGTTTATCAAGTACAGGAGATACCACCTGAACACTATTAACTGAAATATTAGTTTCTGGAGTTAATTCTTCATTGTCGGCAGCATTTGGAAAAGCTTCTGCAATGTTGTTAAATCCGCCTCCATAATTAGGTGCTGTTACAGGAATCGTCACTCTGATTGTTGAGCCAGCTTCCATTGAAGGAATTACTCCGGTTATTGTATTTCCGCTGATATTAAATGTAGAAATACAGGTTGCACTGCCAGAAGTTATACTACAAGCTGGACTACCGGAAATTGTAAACGCGTTATCTAAAATGTTTTCAAATTGTATATCTATAGCACTAGAACTTGTGGTACTGTTACTTATGTCTACAATCCAATCAAAAGGCTCTCCAGTATCTACTTGGGCAAATTCAGGATAAGTCTGCACTACTAAATCTATACAAGGAGCAAAGTATGTTTCTACAAATGCAGTATTGTTACCAAGATTAGTCTCAGGAACATTATTTACATAATTTACTCTCACATAGTTTGTGCCAATCATAGGTTGTGTAGAACATTCTGGCTGCCAATCTACGGTAACGGTAAATGATACCGAACTATTTGCCGGAAGTATCCAATTATCTTCAGGTAAAATCTCCCAAAAGGTGTCGAAGCTTCCGTCTTCGGTTGCTCCATCAAAAGTAACACCGATATTAGCATTTGCAATTGTGAAACAAGAGGCTGTACCAGTCGTTCCTGAACATTCCACACTAACTAGAGTTCCAGTAATAGGGACATCACCAGCCAATGGAACAGGCATGTGGTCTTGCACTTGTATAGGCTCATCAGTATTGCCATCATTGGTCACAGTAATTTCATAGGTTATTTCTCCCCATTCTGCAGTATTTGTTTGTGAACTTCCAATAGGTAATTCTGGAAAAATTTGAGTTTTTGTAACTTGTATGTCAGAAATATCTTCAGTATCACAAGGTTCCTCAGTAGGAAGTGTTATGTAGTTATAGTAATAATTGTTGTCAGTGTTTGTATCTATAGTTTGAGTTGGCAGGAGTACTATCTGACTTTTAATTGTAGCGTCAATTTGAGTTGGAAATGGGTTGCATGGAGGCTCTAGGAAAACCACTACCGTCTCAATGGTTATGGTAGTATTGGGCTGTAGTACAAATTCACTGCTTACCCATAATTGGCCATTATCAGAAATTGTAAAATCTCCACAAGTAACAGGTCCGGTAGTTGTTATACAATTTACCGAAATTATATCCCAATCGACATTAGCCGATAAGTTTTGAATGAAGAAAAACAAAGGAGCTTCAGAAGGGCCATTATTACAAACTGTTGTTTCAAAAGTAACTTCTTCATTATAATCTATATCTGTAGTATCTGTAGGATCAATAATTTGGGTTTCAATGCATGCATCTGTTGTAGGACACTGGTCTGCATTTGGAAGAACAGTTTCTACAAAGTTGGATAGATTTGATGATACATTAGCATGATTTAAGGCAATTTCAATAAAGCTGTCGACCATAATGGGCATTGGGTCAGATGAACATGTAAAGTTGGTGTAGCGATAAGCCATCTCAAAAGTAATACTGCCGCCAGATGTAATTTCAAAACCATCATTAAACGTAAAGATTGAAGGTGCGGTAGAGACGTTAGAAGTGGTAATGCTACTAGAAGAACCAGCAATAGTGCTTAAATCTGGACAAAGTGTGCCGTTGGTTGAGTCTATACATTCTATAGAAATAAATTCTGCAAATGGTTGACCATTTCCAAGGAGTGACGTTAAAATTAATCGACCTCTAATAACTTCAACAGGAAAGTCTATAGCACTATTATTAGTTATAGTGAATTGATAAGTTGCTTCGTCACCCCAAGCACCAACAGGTGTTCCGGGAGTTGGTGAAACTTGAGTGTGTGTCACTTCAAAATCAATAACAATATCTAACACATCTATAGAAATAATAGATTGGTTATTACTGGTATTAGTGTCGGTTGTTCCAGCAGGAGGACTTATAGTACCATTAACAGCAATACCACCCAAGTTGGTAGGAGCAGAGACCAATACCAGGAACTCTACGCTAGAGTTATTTGGCATATTTGCTACTGTAGCTGTTAATACATTTGCGGTAATAGAAATGCCTGAAACATCAGAGGCACCATTAATATTATTCTGGGAACTTGTTGAGAGTATGGTAATATCATCATCAAAATCTACTGAAATAGAGGCGTTGTTAATGGCATTACCAGAATTTGAAAGCGTAATTAAATATTGAAAATCCTCATAAACATCTACCTGAGAAATGGCTGTACCACTTAGGTCTTGGACCTCTATGTTTATTGATAAATCTGTGGTTTGACTAAATAAGAAGGAGGAACTATATAAAAGTATTAATAAAAGACAAAGCCGTTTTTTCACAAGTTGGTTTTATATCTAGATGTAGATTCTTACAAATGGTTGCGTTAAGATATACAAAAGATTGTAAATTTGAGATTAAGATTTATGATACATGAAACTTTACCTAGTACCAACACCTATAGGAAACCTTAAGGATATCACTTTTAGAGCGATTGAAGTTTTAAAAGAAGCAGATTTAATACTTGCTGAAGATACCAGAACTTCAGGAAAGCTTTTAAAGCATTTTGAGATTTCCACACATATGCAAAGCCACCATATGCACAATGAGCATAAAACGGTGGATCACTTAATCGAGAAACTAAAATCGGGAATGACAATTGCTGTGATTAGTGACGCTGGTACACCTGCGATTTCCGACCCAGGGTTTTTATTAGTTAGAGCCTGTGTAGAAAACAATATTGAAGTTGAATGTTTGCCAGGCGCTACAGCCTTTGTGCCAGCATTGGTAAATAGTGGTTTACCAAATGATAAGTTTGTGTTTGAAGGCTTTTTACCTGTTAAAAAAGGTCGCCAAACTAGACTGTTACTTTTAGCAGAAGAAACCCGAACCATGATTTTTTACGAAAGTCCACATAAGTTAGTTAAGACTTTAGGACATTTTTGTGAGTATTTTGGCGAAGACAGACCAGTTTCCGTATCCAGAGAGCTTACCAAACTTTATGAAGAAACTGTGAGAGGAACAGCTAAGGAAGTTTTAGAACATTACACCAATAAGCCGCCAAAAGGTGAGATTGTTGTTGTGGTTGGTGGGAAGAAATAGAAATTGTGATTTAGATTGGAGGATATTAGTGTAAAATCTAATCCAATAACTTTTTCATTTCATTTACTTTATCGCTATCCTTTAAAGCACTATATATATTAATGAGGGAGTTTATAGCATCTTTTTTTAAATTTCCATTTATACTCATAACTTTTTCATAGTATGGTATAGCGGATTCTAATAATTTTTTTCTCTTAAGCTTTAGCTTTTCGTATTCTAAATCATCAGATTCTGTTGTTCCTAAATTGTTCATTTCTTCAACAATAATTTGGTCTAGGCTTACCATCAAAGTTGCCATATTGAAATTTGCATTTTCATTTTCAGGGTATGTGTCGATTGCCTTTTTATAAAGCTTTGTTGCCTCTACATAATTTTCTTTATTGTTTTCTATAAGGCCTAGGTTGTAATAAAATTCAGATTCAAACAGAGTAAAATTTGAATCTATTTCATTGGGTTTGTTCAGTTTCATGTAATCAATAAAATCAAAAACATATTTTCTAGTGTTTTCTTTAAAAATACTTGAACGAAATATATGAGAATACAACTCATCTTTTTTGTTAAAAGAGCTTAAATCACCTTTAGCTACAGTTATTAAAATTGAGATGGCTTTATCAAGATTTTCATCAACGCCTTTTCCAAGTTTATACATTAAACCAACATTATACATGGCTTGAACATTACCAAGATCAGAAAGTTTTTTTAAGTAAGTAAAAGCTATGTTATCATTTTGATCGACTCCTATTCCGTTAAGGTACATATGGGCTAGATAGTTTAATGCTTTGATGTTGTTTTGAGCTTCTGATTTTTTGAACCATTCAAGTGCTTTGGTGTAGTTTTGTTGAACATAAATGCCTTCTGCATACATATAGCCTATAGCATATTGTCCTCTTGAGTTTCCCATTTCGGCAGCTTTCTTAAAGAACAAAAAAGCTTTTTCATTGGATTGATTGACTCCATTTCCTTTATAATAGTCATTTCCAGATTGATAATAACCATTAGCAGATAATGAGTCTGTAAGTTTTGAGGCGACACTATTAGTTTCTTGTGCGTTTATAGTGTAAACTGAAAGAAATAGGAAAAGTAAGGTTAAAAAAGATGAAATAAGTTTCATAAATATTTTATGTTTTTTATTTTTTCAATATTCCGAACACTTTCAAATATGAGTATTAATTTATGAGTTATAAAGCTAAGCAGATATTTAATGCGTTTCTAGTCTTTTTCAAAAATGCTAGCTCATCTAAAAGATTAAATAGTTGTCTATCATAAATATACAAAAAAACCTCACCATTTCTGATGAGTTTTTTCAACTTAAAATATTTGAGAAATTAAGCCATATTAATCTTTAATCTCAACTGTATTTCCTGAGATCCAGGTTTTGTTTTCATCTCCATAGTAAAGATAAGCAGTACTTGCAGGTGCTTGATAGTGGCCAGCAATATCAGCTTTTAAGTCGAGCCTAATATTTTTGGTTTCTGAAGCTTTAAATTCTCGCCAGTAAAACACTAAATAATTATCAAAAATCTCATAAAAAGCCACCTTATTTTCTTCTAAAATCTTTTTTAATTGCCATGGTTGAGCTGTTGTTCCAGAAGGTATACCAACAATTGTGGTGACCATGCCTAAGGGTTCTTCGTTGGTGTTTGCCACAGATATATTAAAACTTACATTATCGCCAACCGAGTGGTTTTGTCCAGTAATTGTTGTTTCTAGTTGTAAAGGACAAGCCTTTGAACTATCTGGTAAAGTGCTATCCCAATTTACATTCAAAGTATAAGGAAATGTTGTCTTTGGGTTATTAAACTTAACTGCAATAGTCTGTTTTCCTTGTTTTAGATAGTTTTCAAAACCGTTAATGGTGATTTTTCCATCGCCTGAAAGTTCTAATTTTTTAGTTATCGATTTACCATTTACTACTAGAGTGATGTCATCGTTTTCCTCAAGTATTTTTTGCTTTTGACTTTTCGTGTAATTAATCAGAGCTTTAAGGGCCATTGCAGTTGCTTGTGTAGAGCCAAAACGGTTGTGTTTACGTTGTTTAATGAGATAATCTACACCTTCTGTTACGAGCACTGTATTTTCGTTTTTCTCGTCCATTAAAGCTAATACTGTAAGTGCTACGGTTTCTATCTGTTTTGAGTTACCGTAAGATCTGGTAATTGTATTTTCTACAGGTATTTTATCAAAACCATACTCCTCAATATTTGCTTTTATTTTGGCTAAAAGTGTTTTAAAGTTCTCTTCTTTATTGAGGTTATGACTTGCCATGGCTAGTAATGCCATTTTATAAGTATCATTACTTTTTATAGCATCTGCATAGGCTGTGTTATACTCTAGCATATAATCTGCATTGACACCAGATTCGCTTAATGCATAGACAATGTAAGCATTGGCAACATCTGTTGGTGAACTAGCAAAACTATCATAGCCTTTTTTACTTTTTTTGAAACCACCTTTACCGTCTTTTCGGCTTATTAACCAATCTACAGTTCTGGAAATCATTTTGTCGCTTACACCATCGTATACTTCTTTCATTTCGGTAAATTCCAAAATTCCATAAGCGGTTAAGGTTTCGTGTGGTGGAGTATGACCAAACCATTCAAAACCACCTTCAGAAGTTTCAAAACCAATAAGCCTTTTGTAGCCTTGCTTTATAAAATCTAGAGCTTTAGCTTCAATTTCAGGATTGCTTTTGCCAGCTTCTTTCAGGTATTTTAAGACCATAATATTAGGATATGTTGAAGATGATGTTTGCTCAAAACACCCGTAAGGCTGACGGATTAAAGACTCAATACCATCCATAACATCACCTACAATGTCTGTATAAATATTAAATTCTGTAGTAACGCTATTTTTAACAGCGTGGTTAATTTCAAAGTCAAACGTTTGAGTTTCTGAACCAGACAATGATAAAGAAGTTGGAAAATAAGGGCTTAAAATTGTTACCTTTTTCTTGATGATATCCTTATAATCTTCAGATTCAGCCAGAATGGAAATGTCTAAGTCCTTACCCTTTTCAAGAGGTATAACTTTTATGGTTTTGGTCACAGCGTCATTAGCGTCGACGATTAGTTTTTCGTCAATAGACGATACCAACTTTAAATGTTCAGGCAATAGAAACTTTAAATTAGTTTCCATGGCTTTCTCAGTTTCATTTGTAATGGTAATTGCTAATGAAATGGTATCATTCAGCACCATGTAATTAGGTGTTTTAATGTCTATGTTCAATAATTTCTTGGTAGCGTATAATTTATCAGCTTTGCCTACAAGGCCATTATAACCAATGCCTTCAGCAGAAATTTTAAACGATGTTACAGCATCAGAATTATAAAATTCAATTTCGGCAATACCATCAGCATTGGTTTGTACCACAGGATTCCAGTATATGGTTTGTCTAAAATCGGTACGCTCTTCTGGTAGATTTTTTCCTTCATAGATTGGCATGTAGAAACTTCTTGGAGTGTCCATGTGGTTTCGATTATAGTGATAAAATTGCTTTACAGCATAGTTTTTATAATCTCTGTTATTTAATCGTTTTACTGCTCCACTACTGTTTGGATATTTTCCGTGTTTTGTATTTATAAGAATAACACCATTAGAGCCTCTGCTACCATAAATGCTAGTTGCAGCAGCATCTTTTAGAACCGTTACACTGTTTACTTGCTGAGGGTTGATGTCGCTCAAAGCAGACTTATCATAAGGCACACCATCTACCACAACAAGAGGTTCGTTATTACCAGACATACTGCCAATGCCTCTGATTCTAACCGTTGCAGTACTACCTGGTTGTCCGCTACCATTTATTATGTTAACACCAGCCACTTCGCCAGCCAAAGCATTCATTACAGAATTACCGTTGGATGCAATTTCTTCTCGCGAAATCACAGTCACAGAACCTGTAACGGTTTCTTTACTTGTGGTACCATAACCCACAACCACAACTTCATCTAAACCGTTTTCACTTTCTTGTAAGCCAACAGATATTTGTGCTTTTTGTTTAATAGCCTTTTGTAGCGGTTTTTCATTTTTATCAAATGATTTAACCTTTTCTTTATTTTCTATGTTTTTAGTTGATGTTTGGCTGTAATAGCTTCCTTTTTTTAAGTGTGTTTCTTTAATAGTAACACGTTCTCCATTGTCTTTATAGGCCAATAAAGTCAAGTGATAATTATTGTTGAATTTAAAAGCGAAAGAACCATCTTCTTCGGTGTCAAAAACCAAAACTTTATTACCATCTCTATCAAAAAGCAGTAAATGTGCTTGGGTTGGTTTCTCTTTTTTGTTGAGCACAACACCAGTTTGTATAGCACTCTGTTCTGGTAGGTATTGTGCATTCTCCTTAGTAACGGTAGGAGCATTGATATAGTCTCGCCAACCATGAGTTAGCATTACATAATCTATTGCTTTTTTTGATTTTGGCTCTTTTGGATTCAAGTAAAAATCTGGCTTATGAATTTTTCCTTTCAGTTCAGAAGACACCAATAAATAAGATAAAATATGGTCTTGCTTGTCGTCAGCAAAGGACAGTAATTTATTATCTGCAACGGCTAATGATAAGTTTGCAGGAATAGGATTCTGCTTTTCATCATATGTTTTTATAGTAAGTTTTACTTTTTCTCTGGTATTATATTGGTTCTTATCTAGGCTGAGGTCTACATGAAGTTTTTTGTGAGGATTTAGAAATACTAAACGCTCTGCGAATGTACTACCATATTCATTTTTTAAACTGAATTTGGTAATGCCCATAGGATATTCTGAAGTGTTTAAACTTATATTTTTTTTGAGACCGATTTCCTTTTTTAAGAGCAATGTGTTTGCATTAGAAACTTCAAGAAATAAAGGTGTGCTATAAGTTGAAAAAACATCTAAATTGGTGGATAGACTATCAGTTGTAACAGAAAACCGAACACCATTTTCATGCACTTTTGGTAGCTGAATTAATTCCTCAGAACTGAAAGGTTCTGTGATTTTAGCATAGTATACCTCGTCCTTAATTGGGTTAAAATTGAAGCTTCCCATGCCATCATGAAAACTTTCAAAAGTTGAAATGGTTTCTCCTTGTGCATTAACAATATCGCCTTGGAGATCTACAGGTTTTCCAAATTCATTAAGGGCTTTAAAAGCAACTTTATTTAAAGTGCCTGCTACAATTTTGCCACTTTCTGGTAAAAACTGAAGATCAATAGTGTTTAAAACCACAGGAACAGCTCTTGAGATAGATTCTGTAGTGCCTTTGTGATATACCAAAGCGTTTAAAACCACATCAATGGACTCTAAGTTTTCTGGTAATGTAAAGCTGGGTTTGGCTTTACCGTCTTTGTCTGTAACCACAACATCATTTATAATGTCTGTGCCTTTTACACTCACTTTATATGTAACTTCAGTATGGGATAAAGGTTGATTTTTTAAATCCTTAACTTCAAGATTTGCGATAACCTCAGAGGATTTTCCGTACCCTTCTTTTTCGAATTTTAAATTAAGTAACAGCTTAGGTTTTACCACTTTTTGAATAGTGATTTTTTTGGTAAAAAATGAATCTTCACCATAATTACGCATCCAATTGGTGTAGCATTTTAAAGTGTAAATGCCACCAACCCAATCCGAGCTTATATCAAAATTTCCGTAAGCATATCCTTGTTTCACATTAAGATTTAAGGATGTTACAACAGCGCCTTTAGGCGAAATTAATTCCGCATGCATTACATCACTGATGGTCGTAATAGTATTGTCTGTATCGACGATGTAAGATTTAAACCAAATGGTTTCTCCAGGAAAATAGAATGGTCTGTCCGTTTGTGTGTATATCTTCTCTAATGGATTATTAAATGCTTCAAAAGCTTTATAGGACAGCAACGTGAAGAAGCAAAGTCCGGCAATTACCAAAAGTTTGGTGTTTTGTATAAGTTTTTTCATAGTATTTATATTTTTAAGTTGACTTTTAACCCAACTTCACTCATTAAAGGAGTATTGAAAAAGTTAAGATTATGTCCAGAATTGGTATCAAAAAGTGATGAATAAGGAGATGCTCCTCTGTATTTTGTAAATGTGATGAGGTTATGAGCGTAAAGTCCTATTTCAACTTGCCTGAAAAAATCATAATTACTTTTAGCAAAATCATAAGAGAGCTCAATGGTTCTTAAGTTAAGATAGCCAGCATCTTCAATAGCTTCTTCTGCAACACCACTGAAGCCGTAGCGTACAAAGCGGTTATTTTCAATACCATCTTCAGGATTATAAAAATCTACAGGAATTGTATTGGTATTGCCTTGTGTGTTTACACCATTAAAAACATAATTTGTAATGTTTCTTTGATCTGCAGATTGTCGTGATCTGCCAAAATAGTTAAGTACATTTTGAGTACCATTCCATGTATCTCCACCCTTTTGGTAGTCTAACGTGAAATGGAATTTTAATTTCTTCCAGGTAAAACGATTAGAAAAGCCAAGTGTAAAATCTGGTACAGGATTACCAATAATTTGTTGTTCTGTATCTACAATTGGGTAGCCATTGCCATCTATAATGATATTGTTTTGAGTGTCTCTTGCAAAAGCAGTTCCTACAATAACACCAGCAGGTTGGCCAACGATTAAATTTTTAGACACATTTTGAAAACCTGCAATTGGTACACGCTCTTCATTATTGTATAGTTTGGTAACCTTATTTTGGTTTGTCATAAAGCTTAGTCTGCTATTCCAACGCACAGAGCCAAACCTTTCAGAAACATCTAATTGCAGCTCTAGACCTTTATTGGTAATATCTGCAATATTTTGAAGTTGAAATTGATTGCCTTCCAAAACAGGGAACATACTTCCTTTGGTTTTTGAGCCAAAATAGCTTGCAGTAAAATCCCAATAAGCATCCCATAAATAAAAGTCTAAATCGAGATTAAAAGAATAATCGTGTCGCTCTTCTAAATCTAAGTCTTCGTTTATAAATAAGTCAATGTTACTAGTGTAGCCAAGACTTTCTGAAGGTAATAACTGCAGACTGTTGTGACTTTGATTGTTGTAAAAAAGAGGCATTTCATTAACATCAAAAGCACTTGTTGCGCTAAGCGAAAAATCGTAAAAATCATAGATGTCTAAAATATCTGCTAAATCAACTTTTATAATAGATGAAGGTAATAGCAATTTGTTTTTCTGAATGGAAGATATATATGAAGTATTACTAAATATAATTTTAGAGTGTCTCTTGTATTCTAGAGCAACAGACTGATGTGGTCGCAGCACATTTCTATTAATGCGATTAGAGATTTCAGTGGTGTTATTTGGATTTGAAAATGTAAGGGCATCAAAACCCTCAGATTCTTTGAATGTATAATCTAATTGCTCATTTTTAAATCTAGTAATGGAACGTACATCTATGGAAAAATCTCCTAAGTATTTATCATAGTGCAAGTCTAGCATAGCATTGAAGCTATTGTTTTTTATGGTTTTGTTGCTTAGATAACCGTTTTCAAAACCTACAGTATTGGTAAACAAGCCAAATTTTTGTTCGTTTTCCGCTGTTTTATAGCTTAGTTGACTTCCTATTGAAAAGTCATCACCAATATTTATGTCATTTTCTAGGTTGGCTACAAATAAGGTGTTAGCATCATAGTTTTTATGGTTAAACAGCCATTCAGGATTGTTGTAGTTGGTTGGGCTAAAACTGCGTTGTGTATTGTCTGGTAAAACGCTGCCTTGACCATTATTAAAAGACACAGGTGTTACCCATGAATTTAAAAGGAGGTTATTTCTAAATCCATTAATGTTAGGTTGGTTGTTTTTCCAGTGGCTGTATTTAATAAATGATTTCCAACTTAGTTCTTCACTGTTACGATTAAGGGTTTTAAAGTTTAGTACAAGATTGTTATTTATTTTTTGTGCTCTACCAAAAATATCTTCAGTGTTTTTATGACTAAAGTCAAGTCCTGTAGTCCATTCATCTGTATCAACATCAAAATACACATTGGTAAATCTACTAATGGCAGTATTTAACACGCTATTGTTGTACTGCTTAGAGCTAACTCCATTTCCATTGCCTTGCGTAACCAGTCTGCCGTTGTTGTCGTATATATAATTACTTCCATCAAACTCTAAAGTATTTAGGTTTGGTCCATAAGAAAAGATGCTTCCTGTTTCTGGCCCTAAAAAAGCAATAGATCCATTTTCGGTGGCTCCTTGGCTGTAGGAAGATTGTAACTTTGGTAAGTTACTTTCCTTAACAAACTGAAAGCTTAAGTTAGATTTTACTCCAACCTGAAAATAAATATCTGGATTAAAATAGGTTAGGTTAACATGTTCTGGGTCCAGTTGAATGTCTTTAATTCTATGCAAAGCGTTATAGTTACCTTTTTTGTTGTAGCTATGTTTTGAATTTGCTATGGAAGGTATTTTAAAACGTTCTTTTTTTTTGTTTTTTAAAGCTTCACTATAAGCGTCAGTTTCAATAGGTTTTACTTTTACTCGCTTAACCGCTGTTTTTTGTATGGCTCCGAACATATCAGCTGTCACTGTAATTTCCTTTGGATCCATACCAACATAGCTAATAACTATAACATCACCTACGTTACATTTTATACTGTAATTTCCATCAAAATCGGTTTGTACTCCATTGGTTGTTCCTTTAACAAATATATTTGCTCCAGGAAGTGGTAATCCGTCTGATGAAGTGGTGAGTGTTCCTGTTACCGTTCCTTCTTGAGCGAAACAGAACACTGGGAATAATATGAGCAATACGAATATTTTGAATGTAATTTTATTCATAGTTGTGTGTGTTGGTTGATTTCAAATGTATAATCAACTTCATTGGTTAGAAATAAGGAATGAGTGAAATGCCCAAATGAATGAGTAAAGTGAGTAAAACAAAAAACCTCACCATTTCTGATGAGGATTGAATCTAATATGTCTAAAAATCTAGTAATCTATAGGTCTAGTAAATACTTCCATCATGCTTCCCCTTTTCCCAGCCGTGTTTCCCTAAATATTGATCCGCACTTTCTACAGCTCCAGTTTCAATATCGGTTCCCATAGAGTCGTTCCAACGGTTGAGGTAACCAAAAAGTGAAATAACTCCAAGCATTTCCACAATTTCTCCTTCGTCCCAATGTTGGTATAAGCGTTCTTTTATTTCTGCATTCACAGTATTAGGCACTTGGCTAGCCGCCAAACTAAAATCTAAAGCAGCACGCTCAGCCTCATTAAATGCAGGATGCGTTTTGTATTCCCAAATATTATCGAGTTGTTCTTGTTCGGCACCATAACGTTCAGCTGCTCTAATGGCATGTGCCTGGCAGTATCTGCAACCTGTAGCGTTACTACTTACCCAAGCAATCATTCGCTTTAAAGCAGAAGTTACGCGACCTTCATTTGCCATTACAGCTTTATTCAAATTTATAAACGCTTTACTTATGGCAGGTCTGCGTTGCATGGTTAAGACTGAATTAGGGCAAAACCCTAAAGTTTCATTAAAGAATTCTGCTAATTCCTTGGTTTCTAAATCGTGCTCTGGAGATAACGGAGTTACTAGTGCCATAGTTATTTTTTTAGTGGTATTTTTGAATGTACAAGATAGCAGTTCTATAAATTAAACTAAAAGAAAATGGAACATAAAATAGTAACACATTGGCAAGGAGGACTAACATTTGAGTCAGACAATCCTAGTGGAAAAACTGTAATAATGGATACTAATATTGAAGGTCAAAATGAACGTTTTGGACTTTCGCCTAAAGCTATGATGTTGTCATCTTTAGCTGGTTGCTCTGGCTTAGATGTGATTTCTATCTTGAATAAAATGAATGAAAAGATAGATGATTTCAAAATTGAAGTTTCAGGTGAATTAACTGAAGAACACCCAAAGTTTTATCACTCTGTTAAGGTAGATTACCATTTTTATGGTTCAGATTTAAATAGGAAAAAATGTGAACGTGCTGTAAACCTATCAGTCGAAAAATATTGTGGAGTGATGGAGATGTTTAGACAATTTGCAGAAGTAGAAACCGAAATATTTTACCACGTAGGAACTAAGCACAATATGTAATCTTGTATGCGTTGGACCTTAAAACCAAAACCAGAACCTTCAAAAGTTCAAGCTTTAAAAAATGCACTTCAGGTTGATGAAGTCGTGGCAACATTATTGCTGCAACGTGGTATCGAAACCTTTGAAGAGGCTAAAACGTTTTTCAGACCAAGTTTTGAGGATTTACACGACCCATACCTCATGAAGGATATGGATAAGGCCGTCACACGCATAGAGCAAGCTATAGCAGAAGGTGAAAACATTTTGGTTTACGGAGATTATGATGTTGATGGTACTACTTCGGTGGCTTTAATGTCTTCCTATTTAAAAACCAGAACTGCAAATGTAGCCACATATATTCCAGATCGTTATGAAGAAGGTTATGGTGTGTCTTACCAAGGTATTGATTTTGCAGATGATAATGGTTTTAGCCTAATTATTGCTTTAGATTGTGGTATTAAAGCCATTGAAAAAGTAGCTTATGCTAAAGAAAAAGGCATTGACTTTATCATTTGCGATCACCACAGACCAGGAGACGAAATACCAGATGCAGTTGCGGTTTTAGATCCTAAACGAGACGATTGCGAATATCCTTTTAAAGAACTTTGTGGTTGTGGAGTCGGCTTTAAGTTAATCACTGCCATAGCCTTTAAACAAGGACAAACTGTCGAAGATTTAACCGAATATCTCGATTTGGTAGCCACAGCAATTGGTGCAGATATTGTACCTATTGTTGGCGAAAATAGAGCACTTGCTTATTTCGGTTTACAGGTTATAAATACCAATCCAAGACCAGGAATAAAGGCCATTATTGCTGAGGTAAAAAAAGAAGAATTATCCATTATCGATGTGGTTTTTATTGTAGCGCCACGTATTAATGCAGCAGGCAGAATGAAACATGGTAACCATGCTGTAACCTTATTAACCGAAACCGATTTCAATCTAGCAGCTAGTTATGCTGTAGATATCGATCAGTTTAATACAGACCGAAAGGAAACCGACAGACTTATCACCGAAGAAGCCTTACTTCAAATTGAAAAAAACAAAGAAAAAGACCGATTTACAACTGTTGTTTATGATGAAAATTGGCATAAAGGTGTCATAGGTATTGTTGCTTCTAGACTTACTGAGACCTATTACAGACCAACATTGGTATTTACAAAAAGTGGCGATAAGTTAGCTGCTTCAGCACGTTCCGTGAAAGGTTTTGATGTGTATAACGCATTAGAAGCTTGTAGAGAATTTATAGAGCAATTCGGAGGTCATAAATATGCTGCTGGTTTAACCTTGCTACCAGAAAACTATGAGGCGTTCAAAGCTAAATTTGAAGCGGTTGTAAAAGAAACCATAGACCCTAAACTTCTAACTCCAGAATTGAAAATCGATTTAGAGATTAACCTCAACCAGATTGATGATAAACTAATGCGGATTACTCGTCAGTTTGCTCCATTTGGACCTGGAAATATGACACCAGTCTTTATGACTCAAGGCATTCAAGATACAGGTTGGGGAAAATGTGTTGGTGAAGGAGATAAACATTTACGTTTTACAGGAATTCAACCCAACAGCAACTCTATTGTGTGCATTGGTTTTGGACTTGGCGATAAATTAGAATTGATAAAAGACAAAAAACCATTTGATGCTGCCTACACCATAGATGAAAATCATTGGAATGGTAATGTTAGTTTACAGTTGAAATTAAAGGATATTAAAGCATAAGATTTTGGCAAAAACAGATCCATACGCAGCACTCCGCTTTAAAGAATTCAACATCTTTCTTTTAGTAAGATTCGCTTTGGTTTTTGGCTGGTCCATGCAGTTTTTGGTTATTGAATGGCAAGTGTATGACATTACCAATTCAAAATTAAGTTTAGCTCTTATTGGTTTGTGTGAATTCATTCCAGCATTTTTCTTAGCGCCCTCTGCAGGTCATATTGTAGATAGAAAAGAAAAACGAAACCTTTTCATCCTCTGCATTACGTTGTTTTCTTTAATAAGTTTTGGCTTGTTTTGGTTAACCTCAGAGCAAGTTGAAGCCAATTGGAGTGCCAACAGCATTTTAATAGGTATTTACAGTTTAGTCTTTTTTGGTGGTGTTTTAAGAGCCTTTTTTGGACCTACTATTTTTTCATTAATTGCTCTAATTGTTCCAAAGTCAGCTTATCCTAATGCCGCAACTTGGAGTAGTAGTACGTGGAAAGGTGCTGCTGTTTTTGGTGCATTATGTGGTGGTTTTCTTATCGCATGGATTGGAGTGCACTATACCTTAGGAATTATTTTTGGCTTGGTGATGTTGGCTCTAGTGTTGGTTTTTCAAATTGGTAAAAAGCCTATTTTAAATAAAGCGATCAACGAATCCATGAAAGAAAGTTTAATATCTGGAATCAAGTTTGTGTTTAACGACAAGGTTATTCTAGGGGCACTAACATTAGATATGGTTGCTGTGTTATTTGGTGGAGCGGTTGCCATTTTTGCTGTGTTTGCAAAAGATGTTTTAGATGCAGGGCCTAAAGGCTTCGGGATTTTGAATGCAGCACTATCATCTGGAAGTATTATTACCATGGTAGCAACGACCTATATCCCAATCACGAAGAATACTGGTAAAAAATTGTTGACAGCCGTTTTTGGATTTGGTGTGTTTATGATCATTTTTGGGGCTTCAAAACTATTGTGGCTTAGCGTTATTGCATTGTTCTGTTCTGGTGTGTTTGATGGTATTTCTATGGTAGTTCGGCAAACCATACTTCAACTTAAAACTCCAGATCATATGCGAGGACGCGTAGGTGCTGTAAATTCTATGTTTGTGGGTTCTTCTAATGAACTTGGTGCGGTGGAAAGCGGTGTTGCAGCAAGAATATTTGGTGCGCCCTTAGCTGTTGTTCTTGGAGGTTCGGTTACGTTACTTGTTGTAGCTATAATGAGTTTAAAAAATAAACCACTTCGCGAACTCGATTTGCAACAAGATGTTGAAGAACATTACGATGAGGTTAAAAACTAGTATTCCTTCAACTCAAAAGTTTCTCCATCAAAAACACCATAAGTGTAATACTGAATCCAATCTCCTAGATTAATGTATTTTGAGCTGTCATTGAGCTCAATATCTAAAGGCAAATGTCTGTGACCGAAAATAAAATAGTCGCGATGCTTTTCTTCGAGTTTACGCTTACAATAAGCTACTAACCATTCTTTGTCTTCCCCTAGAAACTTAGCATCATCATCACCAGAAATCAGCTTATTTTTTACAGAAAAGTATTGTGCAATTCTTACGCCAATATCTGGATGTAACCATCTAAACAACCATTGAAAGAAAGGATTGGTAAAAACTTTCTTCATGCGTTTATAGCCTTTATCTTCTGGACCCAAACCATCTCCGTGACCAATAAAAAAAGAGGTATTATTGAAAGTGAATTCTTGTGGTTTATGAAAAACAGGAATATTCAATTCGTCTTCAAAATACCCATTCATCCACAAATCATGATTGCCAACAAAAAAATAAATTGGAATTCCTGAATCTGTGATTTCTGCCAATTTACCCAAAGTTCTGGTAAAACCTTTTGGGATAACGGTTTTGTATTCAAACCAAAAATCAAATAAATCTCCCATTAGAAAAATAGCAGCAGCATCTTTTTTTACTTCATCTAACCAAGCCACAAACTTTTTTTCACGAGGTCTAGACTTGTCACTCGTAGGAGCGCCAAGATGATTGTCTGAAGCAAAGTATATTTTTTTGCCTTTCGGGATTTCTATTTGAAATTTGTTTTCAGTCATAATTATGAGACCTTTCGACTGCGCTCAAGGTGACATTTCAAATTTATTCATTATCAGAAGCGTACCATTCTGCAAAACTGGTTGCTGTCTCTTGAAGTTTTAAGGAGTGTAATTTAATATTATCTGGTAAACGCTCTTTTATTTTTTCGGCAAAGTCGATCACCATCATTTCGCTTGTAGGTTGATAATCAACAAGTAATATATTATGACCTCTGTCTTGTAACTCTTTTGCCAATTCTACATGAGGTGTGTTTTTGTTAAAGACAGTTGCGTGATCAAAAACATCAACGATTTCTTCCTTTACAATTTTTTTTAGATCACCAAAATCGATGACCATTCCAAACTTAACATTGCTGTTATCTGAAATTGGTGTGCCAATAACCGTAACATCTAACCTATAGCTGTGCCCATGTACATTTTTGCATTTACCATCGTAGCCATAAAGTGCATGACCAGTTTCAAAAGAGAATTGTTTTGTAATTCGGATTTTACTCATTCTAATAAAATAATACTGCAAAGATATTATAAATGTAAAACGAAAGGGATTTTAGATTACATTTGCGCACTTTTTTAGAGATTTAAAATGAAAAAACACTTCTTTTTTTAGACTAAATTGGAAAGTCTATTTGAATCTATTCCGTTTTCAGAAAACCTTCTGTACGAGAATATTATAACAGATCTTACATCTAAACAGTATAGTATTATAGATAACTTTTTCACCAGTGAAGAGGTTTTGGCTTTGCGTCAATCTTTATTGCAAAAATATGAGGAAGATGCTTTCAAAAAATCTGCAATAGGCAATCGCACCAATGAGGTTATAAAAAAAGCTGTTCGTGGTGATATTATTCTTTGGATTGATGAAAACAACATAAATGCTTCTGAACAGTTGTTTTTCAATAAAATTAATGACCTCAAGGATTATTTAAATAGAACTTGTTTTTTGGGTATTAACCAAAAGGAATTTCATTACGCTATTTATCCTGAGGGGACATTTTACAAACGACACTTAGATACGTTTCAAAATGATGACAGACGCAAACTCTCGTTTGTTTGTTACCTTAATGAGGAAGACTGGAAACCAGAAAATGGAGGTGAACTCGTATTATATTTAGAAAAAGGAGAAGAAGTTGTCTATCCTTTTCCTGGCAAAGTGGTGATTTTTGAAAGCCAAATTTTAGAGCATGAAGTAAAACCTGTTAATACTCAAAGACTAAGTATTACAGGCTGGCTAAAAACCAGATAATTATCTGCGTTTACGGTTGTAGAAATAGGCTATAATTAGTACAATAGCTAATATTAAAAACAAGCCGTTTCCGCCTAAAAATTGAAGTATATCCATTTATTCGTCTTTTAATCTATTCTTGTTATATCTGTAAATTGCATAGGCAATAATCACTAATATCACAAAAGGCAGCATTGAGCCAATAAATACACCAATACCATAGTTGTCGTCTGGTGCATTTTCTAGCTTTTCTTCAATGTTGATTTCCTGTAAAAAAGAAATTAATAAGTTCATAAATAATGACGTTTATGCTAATCGACAATTATTGTCCAAATTTAAGTGTTTTGGACTAGTGTTTTAAATGTTTTTCTGAATTTTATGATTAACGGAAGTCCTCTGGCGATAATCCATAAGGTAAATGCAATGAAAATACCATGCAGTTTGTAATCTAAAGCATCAGTTACTAAAACAACAGGAATAAACACCAAAAGTGTTGAAAACAAGAGCACGTTTCTTAGGTATTGCATTTTTCCTAAGCCTTTAAAAACTCCATCAAAAATAAAGGCAAGTGCACATAAGGGCTGCATGGCAAGAATCATCCAAAACACGTTATTAAACGCTTCTAAAACAGCTTTATCATCTGAAAAAATAGAGCCAATAGGATAATAGAAAACGGCACCAATTAATCCAATAATTACACCGACCACAACACCATATTTTATAAGCTTATTACTAAGTTCTAAGAGTGTTTTATAGTCTTTAGCTCCAAATAGTTTTCCTGATAAAATATTACCAGCACTAGCATAACCATCAATAAGAAAAGCGCCCAAAAACCAAAGATTAATGGCTATGGTGTAAGCGGCAATATATGTAGTGCCATATTTTGTAGCAAAGCTTGTCCCAAAATACAAAGCCACGTTGAGTGCAATGGTTCTAATGAACAAGTTGACAATCATTAATATAAAGCGGTTAATTTCTTTATTGAAAGGAAATTTAACCAACAAAGGAATGTCTGTCTTTTTCAAGATGTAATAAGCAGATAAAAGTGCCATTATTACTTGTGCAATAACACTAGCGTAAGCAGCTCCTTTTATATGCATGGCTGGCACAAAACCTTCAATACCATAAACTAAAACGATGTCTAAAATAATATTAGCAACAGCTCCACTTATGGCAATAAGCATTGGATGGTATGTGTTTTGTAGACCTCTAAACGTCCCAAACACAGCAATTGTAAAGAGTGTAAAAGGAAACCCAAATACTCGAATTTGGTAATAATCTACACTGTAAGTTAATATTAAATCTGACGCATTATAGAGTTTAAAAATCTGAGCAGCTAAAGGATATGTTACAGCAATGATTAATAAGCTAAGCGATGTAATAATAAATATGGCTTGTGCAGGTAGGTTTTTTACTTCACTTAATTGATCTGCCCCTAAATATTGAGATACGATAGAAGAAATTGCACTACGTGTTTGTCCTAAAACCCAAATGAGCATAGATAAAAATGTGGTAACAATACCTACGGCAGCCAAGGATTCAGTTGCGTTTGAGTCCATATTACCAATGATCGCAGCATCGGTTAAGGACAAAATAGGCTCAGAAACACCAGAAATTAATGCTGGTATGGCTAGTTTGTTGATTTGTTTTAAAGTAATTTTTGTTGCGCTCAAAGTATTAACTCATAACAATGAAAAGGAAATTCACTTTGTTTAGGAAAGTAAATATCTCCCAATCGTTCGTAACCGCGAAGTTCGTAAAACTTTTGGTTTCTTTTGTTCTGTGAAAACGTATCTAATCGTATAGAGCTATAGTTGTTTTCTATAGCATAATTTTCGGCGAAACTCATAAGCAGCTGTGCGTAACCTTTACCTTGAAGTTTTGGATGCACAGCCAATCTGTGTATGTAAACATTGTTTTTGTTTTTTGTCAACCATTTTATAGGTTGGTATTCTTTATCCATAAAAGTTGAAATCACAATGCAACCCATAATTTCATTGTCAACTTCTAAAACAAAAAGTTCATTTCTTTCAACGTCATTTTCAAAAGCCAATCGGTTAGGATAGTGTTCATTCCATTGAAAAATACCGTGTTCTATCATGTAGGCTGCACATGCTTTGGTGATGTTTAGGATGGTGTCAATATCTTCTTTTACTGCTTTTCGAATCATTAATTATGATTACTTTTGTTTAAATTTTACTATGATGAAAACAATACTTGTTCCTGTTGGGTCTTCCAAAAATGCAAAATCGCATTTGCAATATGCTGTTGATTTTGCTAAAGCTTTTGGCGCAAAATTATATGTAGTTCAAATATATAATGTTTACACCAAAGCAGGAACTATGATAAAAGTAGATCATATTTTAGAGCGCGAATCTCAGGCCTTTTTAGAAGCTCATATTGCTTCAATTAACACGAGAGGAGTAGAGGTTGTCGCTAAAACTTTCAAAGGAAAATTAATAGATACTTTAGAGAAGGTTTGTAGTGCCTTAGATGTGGATTTAATTATATTAGAGCCTAGAACCAACTCTATTAAAGATGAGGTTTATTTGGGGAAAACATCAGGTAAAATTATAAAGCGCACACAAATACCTGCATTAATTGTACCTGAAGGATATGTATACAAACCTATTGTAAAGATGCTATTGGCCGTAAAATCGGCTGTCATTAAGCGTGAAGGAGTATTGAAGCCTATACATGATATCAAAGACCAATTTAAGGCAGTTCTTAATTTGCTATTAGTAAAAACGCCGTATCATAACCCTGAAGATTTTGAGGTTAATGATGAGCTAAAAGCAATGATAACTAATACAACAAAGGCAGAAAGCCCAACAACATTTCAGGCGGTTTTAGAACATTACAAAAACCACAGTCCTGATGTATTGTGTGTGGTAAGGCGCAAACGCGGTTTTTTCTCAAAACTTTGGGAAGATAATATTATCTTGAAAAAGGACTTTCATAGTTCAACGATACCAGTTTTGGTGTTGAGTGGACTTAAATAATATTTGGGGCATTAGCTCAGCTGGCTAGAGCGCTACGCTGGCAGCGTAGAGGTCATCGGTTCGACTCCGATATGCTCCACAAAACTCGTCATTAACGACGAGTTTTTTTATTTAAACACCACTCTAAAAATACACGCGAATAACAGCATTAGTCGTTAGACCTAAAGAGAATCGTGAAAATTTGTTTACAGTATTGGTTTCATTTATCCTGTAATAATCATTTATAAAGTTTTCTCTATTTGAAATGTTCCAAATAGAAGCACCTATCTCCGATCTAAAACTGTTGTTAATTTTGAATTTGTAGATAGCGGAAGCGTCTATTCTTAAATAATCCAATAAGCGTTCATTATTTGCTATATCAAAATTAACATCATTGTCTACAATTTCGTTACCAGATAGAGGTATAGAGGTTGGGTTTCCTGTTCTGTAATTTACACCAGCAGAAATGTTTAAAGATTTATTACTAAAGGTGGTTCCAAGAGTAAAGGAATGGGTAATGTCAAAATTACTAGGAAACTCTATGTCTTCAAGAGCTTCAAATGTGTATGTGTTATTTAAATAAGAATAACTTAACCAACTATTAAAGTTACCGAATGTTTTTCGGCACAAAAACTCCAAACCGTAAGCGTCGTAGCTCCCCTTTTCTTTTGCAAATTCGTATTTTGTGGTAAAACTTTGGCTTTGGGTAGTTATCCCTTCAACAGTTTTATAGTATCCTTTAACATCAACCAGCCAACCACTTTTTTTAAATAATATTCCTAAAGATGCTTGTTTGCTTTGTAAAATAGGAATACTATCATTATCTGTTAATTGCCATCTTCGCTTTTCAATGCCTAAAAAATCATTTTGAAAATTAACAATCTGTGAGGTACTCTGATGTTTGTATTCGCCTTGAGCCTCAATTTCTATATGTTCTCCAATAGATTTTCTAACACTTAGTCTTGGCTCAACAATCAATTTATTGAACTTGGTTAAGTAATTTGTTCTAACTCCGACCCTAAAAGCAAAATCTTCATTTCGGTTTTTGTACCAAGCCTGGCCAAAAGCTCCGTGCTCTAGTAATATTTCTTCATCTCGTCTCACAAAACGAGGCAAATCAATATCGTTTAAGTTGATGACTTCGGTTTCTGTGAATTGATAACCAAGATTAAAACTCCATAGATTTTTTACATATAAATTATTTAGTTGTGCGCTCGTTTCTGAAACAATATTTTCTTGTAATTGAAGCTGGTTGCTTAACACATCTGCATTAAGAGCATCGAGCTTATATTCGTTATTATATGCATTAATTGTTGAGGAAAAATTAGTACTCCACTTTCTTTTATAATTAAAACCAACACCAAGGCTGCTCTGAGATATGTTACTGCGCCTTGTTCTAGATGCTCCATTAATGGTTGCGGTTTCATTAAACCCTAAATCGTTATTTATTAGAATAAAATTTAATCTAATAAAGTCTTTATCTGTGGGTTGATATAACCACCTTAAGGACGCATCATAAAAATTAAAGTCTTGTTTGGAGTTGGTTACATTTGAAGTATTGATCTCAGCCTCAGTATCTTGTGTTACTCTGTCAAAATAAGCCTCATAGGTCGGAGTTCTAAAAAAGTTATCTAAGGATTTTCTTGATGCAACTTGGAGTGACGACTTTCTTCCTATGGGAATATTAGAGAACAACTCAGCATTTAAAAAGTTAATCCCAAAAATACCATTGAATTTTGAATCGACCTGTTTGTCTGTCAGCATATGAATTGTCCCAGACACACCATCGGTTAATGAAGCATCAGAGCCGTTATTAATAACACGTGCTGTTTGGGTCATTAAAGGGTTAAAGCTAGAAATAAGACCAAAAAAATGACCTGTCTGGTACATTTTTATACCGTCCCAAAGCATTAAATTTTGATCATTAGAACCTCCTCTAATATTAATGTTTGAAACCGTTTCATCAACACTCAAAATACTTGGTAGTGCTTGAACGGTCTGTAAAACATCAGATTCTATAAGACCTGGCAACAGACTAAATCGCTCATAATCTATAGATGTTGTCCAATCCTGTCGTTTATCAATACCTTTAACAAGATATGTTTCAACCACTACAGGTGCTATAATCTCTTCTTGAATACGCATTGTTATAGTTGCACAATCTTTTAAGTTGAAATATTTTACCTGGCGTTCAACGGTTTTAAAACCTAGATGTCTTATGGTCAATAGTTCATTTTGTGATTTCAGCTCAATTTCAAAATACCCGTTTTTATCAGTGATGGCATAAGTAGACTTGCTGGTAATAGTGACATCAGCCATAGGTTTTTGAGATTCGGAATCTTTAATATAACCACAAAGCTTGATGGCTTTTGAAATGGTATAGACCAAAGTACTAACCTTATCAAAAACTAGGTTGGTTTGGTCTTGGAGATTCTTAATCTTAGCAGACAAGCTCAAATCTTTTGTAACAGGAATTACTGTAATATCCTCTAAAAGACTACTCTCGTAATTAAATGTTATGTTATGCGATTTTGAGATATCTTCTAGAACCACTGAAATGGGAACTTTCTGCTCAGAGTTTTGCCCTTGTGATTTGAACAGCGAAAAGAAACAAATAAAAAGAAAAATGTACAATCTAGTTCTTTCCATTCCTTATGATGACCTCGTTAGTATTTTGAATCGTGTAGGTCAAATGAAGAGGATTTGAGATAGATTTTAAGGCATTTTCAAGGTTGTTATGTTCAAAAGCACCAGTAAATTTTACGTTCAGGTTGAGAGGATAATCTACTTTTACGTTGTACTGCTTTTCAAGCTCTTCTACGACATCTTTAAAAGAAGCATTTTCAAAAACACTCATGTTTTTAAGCCAGTATGGCTCTGAAATTGCAATATTAGATGTTGTACCTTGTCCTGATAATAGTATAAACTCAGTACCAGCAGGTAGCTTAACTTTATTATCGTTATATGTTACTTGTACCAAACCTTCGTAACAAGCAACTTTAAAAATACTGTCTCTAGATAGAACATTAAACTCAGTACCTAAAACACTAATTTTTCCAAATTCGGTATTGACATCAAACCGTTTTCCTTTTTCTACATCAAAAAAGGCTTCACCTTTTAAATCAATAGATCTATTATCATCCCATTTAGAGCTATTATATTTCAGCTCCGATAATTCATTAAGATTTACTGTGGAATTATCAGGTAGGCTTATGATTTCATTTTGAGCTAAATTGGTGTTGAATGTGTTTATCTGGTCTTTGTTTAACACGGTAAATAAAGCAAAACCAACGACAAGAATAGCTGCTAAGCTAGTAACAACTCTAACCCAATTAATGGTGTTGCTTTTATGGGAAACTAATTTTTTGTCCACAACATCAAAAGCTTCAACTTTTGCATTTGTATTGCCGCTAAATCTTTGTGCTTCCTCAATAATTTCCTTATAAAGGTCAGCGTCTTTCAATGTATTGAAAGCTTCTAACTCTGTATTAGAAAGGTTATTGTTTAACCATTTTTTTATTAATTGTTCTTTGTCCATAACATACTGTTATATAATTAAAACAACTTAAATTATAATTGTCCCAAAATTATTTTCGATTTAGTTCTTCAAGCTCATTCTTAAGTTTATTTAAAGCGGCATAGATTCTGTGTTCTGCTACTTTTTTGGTAATGCCTAATATCTCAGCCACTTCTTTGTGTGTTTTGCCGTCTACCTTATTTAAAAGAAAAGCGGCCCTTTCCTCTTCTTTTAATTGAGACAAAACACGCTCAAACCGTTTTAGAAACTCCTTTTTGCGTAAAATAAATTCTGGTGACTCGTTTGTATAATCCTTTGGTTTTACCTGCTGATATTTTAAAACTACTTTTTGATGCTTAACCTCGTTAAGCATCATATTATTTGCTGTGGTGTACAAAAAAGATTTTACAGCTTCTGGTTTTATTTTAGCGCAGTTTTTCCATAGCTTGATATACGCTTCTTGTACTTTATCGGACGGATTTAAAAGCTCTCCATACTTATAAAGCAAAATATTACTCAATGATTGCGCATACTTCTCATATAGTTTTGAAAAGCGAATCTTGTCACAGATATCTTTATAAATAGGCTCTGGCACTAACTAAAATTTTACCTAAATCTATATAATTTTTTTTAATCCTTATGGGATAATTATAATTTAAGTTGTTTCAATATTATAGAGCTTAGTTTTTTAGGACAATAACATTATGCAAGTTTCTCGTATTAATAAAACCACATTACTTATAAGGTCAATAGTGTTAATGAAAAGCGAGGAATTGCTGGAATGTAAGTTAAAAATAAATGCTTTGGAGGTGGCACTAGAAGAAGACTATAGCAGTATTAACGTTTACAAATACAGGCAAGCAAATCAAAGATTTAATAATTTAAAGTCTACAATATTTACCTTAAAACAATTAGAATTAAGGATTAATAAAAAAAATAAAAATTTCTTGGGACAATTATAATTTAAGTTGTTTTAAGAATAAAGGGCCTTTATAAAGACAAATTAAAAAAGCGAACTCATTTAATTAAAATATCTATTATGAAAACATTTAAACCCATCTTACTAATAGTACTTGGTGTTATGTTGATTACGACATCTTGTAGAACAGAAGACGATTTATCGATAGACCCTCCTACCGAAGAAACAATAACAGCAAATTCAACAATTGCCAATTTAATGAGCCGAACAGTATTTAATGATGGTTCTAATGATAATATTATAGATAATGCTAGCTGCATCAGCATACAATTTCCGGTAACGGTAACTGTAAATGGTATAACACTTCAGATAGATAATGATGATGATTTAGATGAGATTGAAGATATCTTTGATGAATTTGACGACGACGATGATAACATAGTTATCTCTTATCCTATAACTATTGTTTTTGCTGATTTTACCACTATAGAGATTAATTCTGATGATGAATTGCAAGATTTTGCTGATGACTGCTTTGAAGATAATTTTGATGACGATGACATAGAGTGTATAGATTTTCAGTATCCAATTACTGCATCTGTATATGATGAAAACAATGATCTTATTAATTCTATTATCATCAATAACGATAATGATATGTATGATTTTATTGATGATTTAGACGAATACGCTGCTGTGACTATTAATTTCCCTATTACGGTAATTCTGGCAGATGGTACAACACAAACAATCAATAATATACAAGAATTAGCGACGGCTATTGAAGATGCCGATGACACCTGTGATGAAGACGACGACAACGATTACGATGATGATGATTGTGATAACTGTTCAACAGATTTAGTTACCGATATTCTAACTCAATGTGACAATTGGTATATAGATGATTTAGAAAGAAACGATAACGACCTTGAAGATAATTATGCAGGCTTTTTCTTTACCTTTAATAATGACAACACCCTACAAGTGTCTTGGGATAATGGTACACAGACCGAAAGTGGCACTTGGAGCGCAAGTGGATCGGGTAATACTATAATTTTTGATATAAATATTCCGGGTTTTGACGACATCAACGATTCATGGAATCTACATGAAATTGAAAATTATGGAGATGAACTAGAGTTTAAACTTAGAATAGGAGATGAAGATGAATTAGAGTTTAAAAATAATTGTTCTTCAGATAGCAGTAATGATAACTTAGTGAATACACTTTCTGATGGTTTATGGATTGTGGCATCATACACCGAAGATAATGATGATCAAACCTCAAATTATTCGGGTTATGAGTTAGATTTCAATACAGACGGAACCGTTTCTGCTTCAAACGGATCTAATACAAATAGCGGAACATGGACTGTTTTTAACAGCGGAAACGAAATGATGCTTGATTTTGGAACAGATATGCCTTTTCAAGAGTTTAACGATGATGACTGGGATGTTATTTCCTCATCAGAAACCGAGGTTATCCTCCAAGATGTTAGTGGAGGTAATGGCGGCACAGACACTTTAACACTTCAAAAATTATAAAATAATTAATTCATTAAAAACAACAATTTATGAAAAAAGTATTTAATCTAGGGTTTATTTTAATGCTAAGCATTACGTTAATGTCATCTATGTGTTCAAGTGATGATGACGATGGAACACCAAATAATAACAGCCAGCAAATAGCAGAAATAGAAAATGATGTTCAATCTGGTACTTGGAGAATAACAAGCTTTATAGATTCGGGACAAAATGAAACGTCAGATTTTAGTGGTTATGATTTCTCTTTCAATTCTGACGGATCGCTTGTAGCAACAAATGGCACAAACACCCAAACAGGTACCTGGTCTATAACCGATGACGATAGTAGTGATGACGACAGTAGTAGCGATGATGATATAGATTTCAATATCTCCTTTCCTACACCTTCCAACAGTAATTTTGAAGACTTAAATGACGATTGGGATATAGTAACTTCAACGTCTACACGAATAGAACTTGTTGACATTAGTGGCGGTAATGGAGGAACAGATACGCTCACTTTTGAAAAAAACTAGATGGTTTTATCTTAAAAATAACCCCTTAATATACCGTTAATTGTTGGTTAATAGCAGACCAGTCATGATTCGTCATGGCTGGTTTTTTTATTCTGTAAAGAGCCTAAAAAACCGGCTTGTTATTTTTTTCGTAAGTTGTTAAATGTTTAAAGCCCCTAAACATGAAACCATTCTTACTAATAACCTACATATTGGCATTATTTTCTTATGCCCAAAAACCAGCTTTTGATCCTGAAAATCCATCGCGGAAATTTTTTGAGTATGCAGAATACGCTCTAATAGACAATAAAGATTTCTCCTTAGAAGATATCATAAAAGCTGAAAATATTGACTTTAAAGACTTAAATTCTGAAAACCACGATTTGGGTTTTACATCAGATAGTTATTGGCTTAGATTTAAACTAAAAAACAGCTCAGATACTCCAAAAACCTATTATTTAAGCACTGCTAGACCAATTACCGATGTTGTTAATCTATACAGCATTGCAAATGGAATAAAAATTCAGAGAAGTGGAGATCAAATACCATTTGACGAGAGAGCTGTAGATCATAGGCAAACTGTTTTTAAAATTGAACTTAAACCTAATAACACAACACAATTTTATATAGAACTTAAAAGTGATGGCGAGACTATTAATCTACCTCTAAACCTGTATAGCCAATCTGAATTTATTTTATCTAATTATAAGCAGCAATTGTTCTTGGGGCTTTTTTACGGTGTTTTGCTGCTTGCCGGATTAATTTATCTTTTCTTTTATAAGAGCTTAAAGAATAAAGCTTTCCTTTATTATGGATTATATGTGTTTTCTATTGCATTAATGCAAGCGGCTTTAGATGGTTTTGTATATCAATATATTTTTCCAAATGCAGGATATATTAATAGTAGAATGGTTTTAATATCTGCTCTTTTTTCAAACTTCTTTCTTCTTAAATATTGTGAATATTTCTTAAACATTGAAACTCATTTACCCAAACTAAAGAAAGTATATAAGGGTATTTATACAGTCTTATTTGTGGTTTTTGCAATGATTTTTATTAACAAACAAACATTAGAGTTAGCTTATCCTATCAGTAATCTAAATGGACTATTAAGTCTTGTATTGATATTGGCTTCAATGTTTGCAATTAGATTTAAGAAAATTCCTTTAGACCCTTATTTTTCAATTGGAATTTTCTTCTTGGTTATTGGATTACTAGGGTTTGTGATGAATAACCTAGGCATGCTCTCTACAAATTTTTACACATTAAACAGTTCTAAATTTGGTACAGGCTTCGAGGTTATATTTCTATCACTTTCCATGACTAATTTTTTAAGAAAATTAAGAGAGCAAAAAGAAAAATCGCAAGAATTGGCATTAAAAAAATCTGAAGAAATCAGTGAGCTCAAAACATATTTTATGTCTAACATAAGCCATGAACTAAGAACGCCAATTAATGCCATAATGGGTATTGTAGAAACAGAATTAGCAAATAATAGTAATTCTAAAGAAGACCGCAAAAAATATCAAGTTGTCCGTAATGCATCTATTAGTTTATTGAGTAATGTAAATGACATTTTAGATTTTGAAAAGATGGAAAAGAAAGAACTTGTTTTAAAAGAAGAAGTTTTTAACCCATCATTATTATTAAATCAAATCAGTGAAAATTGGAAAGCTGAGGCTCTTAAAAAAGGACTGAGTTATCGTTTTGAGATGGATTCAGAGATCACCACTAAGGTTGAGGGTGATGCAGACCGATTGCTACAAATTATTAATAATGTTTTAAGCAATGCTATAAAATTTACAAATTCGGGCACAGTTGTGTTTAAGCTTAAATGTGTAACACAGCCAAATAATTTTAGCAAATTTATATTTCAAATATCTGATACAGGTATTGGAATGGATAAAGAAAGTATGGCAACGGTCTTTGATAGTTTTAATCAAATGCGAAAAAACCATAAACGACAGTTTGGTGGAATTGGGTTAGGATTAAATATTGCAAAGCATCTGGTAGGTTTATTTAAAGGCTCCATAGAGATTCAAAGTGAACTTAACAAAGGAACAGAAGTGTTTATAGAAATACCATTAAAGAATGTTGTTGATAAAAGTGTAGAGATTCCTGTTGGCCAAAACAAAGAACTGCAAAATCCAATGCATATTTTGGTTGTAGAGGACAACAAACTTAACCAGATGGTAATGCGCAAATTGTTGAGTAGTTTTGATAATGTTACATTTTCTGTGGTAGATAATGGAAAAGAAGCAATAGAGGCTTTAAAGCAAGAGGTCTATGATTTAGTATTAATGGATCTGCAAATGCCAGAAATGGATGGTTATGAAGCAACAGAACTCATTAGAGGAGGCGAATTAGGTAATGTAACGGGAAACATACCTATAATTGCAGTAACTGCTGATGCTATGCAAGAAACCAGGCAACGTGTATTAGATTTAGGAATGAATGACTACATGACCAAACCTGTAAAAAGAGGTTTACTTTTACAGAAAATTAAAAACTGTTCGGAAGAAAGTAATAAGCTAAACATTGTGGCTTAGTAATTAATTTTTGATGAACCTTTTAATAGAGGTAACTACAGCTTGTAATTCAATACTTAATAACTTTTTAGTCCAAGGATGTCTTACATTAAACACATGGTCTGCTGCCTCAATGATTTTTAGGTGACTATTAGGATTCCATTGGTGTAAAGCATAAGCTTCTTCAATTTTTACAGAAGTGTCATTGTTGCCATGAATAATTAAATGTGGCACTTGTAATTGTTTTTCGGCAGTTTCTATATGTAATCGTTCTTCATTAGCTTTAAAGTCTTCGTAAAATTGGTAGTAATGTGGCATTTGTTGTTTAGTTCTACCATTGATTACATATTTTACACCATTTTCTTTCCATTCTTCTAAATTTCCAATTGTAGCTGTTCGCTTTGCAAAGTCGCAGACACTTGCTAAGGTTATTAGTTTTTTAATTCTTTTGTCTTCTGAAGCTTTTATAATTGTAATGCCACCGCCACGACTATGACCTATTAGAGAGATATTATCAACATCTACAAATGAGTTATTCTTAAATTCTGAAATCACCCAATCAATAACATCATTAAGGTCGTCTAATTCTTTTGAATAATTGTTGTTTCCAAAAGCTTCTAAATCTGGAAAATCTATAGGGTTTTCCATAGTACCTCCATTATGCGAAAAGTTGAATTTTACAAAACAAATGCCAGTCTCTGCAATAGATTTTGCCATAAGATTCCATGCTCCCCAATCTTTAAAACCTTTATAACCATGACAAAAAATAGTTATAGGCTGATTAGAAAATTCTTTGGAATAAAAAGTGTCTAACAGAATAGGCTTTTTTCCTTCTCTCTTTAATATTTTATTTTCCTCTACTTGCATTAGTCCAGCTCTTTTTCAATAAAGTCTATGTTAGGATTACATATTTCTATAATGAGTTTTTTAAGTTCAATTTCGAATTTTTTTAAAGTATCTTCTGTGATAAGTTGATCTTTGTTTTTGCTACGTGTTGACTCTTTTTTGCCGAATTTAAGGAAGCCTTCATTTAAGTTTTTAAATGAAATAATACCAGCTTCAATAGGTAATTCTATTCTCTTTTTTTGATTCATCATATAAGCGTAGCACAGAACCTGAAAGGATTTACTGTACTTATCATAATCTGTAGTGACGTCTTCCCAATCAATAATTTCTACTTTATTTTGTTCTACCTTGCCAGACTTATAATCTATAACACGAGTAACTCCATTAAATTGATCTATTCTATCAACTTTTCCGGTTAAGTGTATTGGATAAGGAATATTCTCAATATTTAATTCAATTTTTTCATCAGCTTCTATGGCTAATATTTTTATTTGGTTGCCAGCTTTAAGGTGTTCAATTTCAGAATTAATAAAGTTTGAAATATAACGCTGGGCAATTTCAAAAATGATGAGGTTTTTTCCAGAGGTAAAATCACCATCTTTATATAAATCTTTAAAGTGGTGAGTAACCGTTTTTTTTATGCTTAGTTTAAAGTTTTTAAGATCCTCAATAGAGAGAAATTTGCCTTCTAAAGGTTTATAGAAATCTTCTAACGTATTATGTATTACAGAGCCCAATGTGTTAGCAGCGATGTTTTCTTCTACATCTTCAAACGTTTTAATGCCTAATATTTTTTCGTAATAAAAATCTATTGGGTTTCTAACATAATTGGTTAAGGAAGAAGGAGAAAAGCCTTTACTTGAAAGCACTTTTAGTTTAGAAACAATAGCCTCAGTTTTTGAAATTTGTTTCAATTTTTTCTCAACCACAGGTACATTAGGTGAAACAACGGTATGATTAATTTTATGAATGCCTTCTACCTCCATTTGGGTTATAAATCTACTTTTTTCACCACCTTTTAGCGCATCAATTTCTGTGTTGTACAGTATGTAAACATTTTTGGCACGTTGTATTAACCTATAAAAGTGATAGGTATAAACAGCGTCTTTTTCTTTATAAGTTGGGAGCCCATTTTGTAGTTTAACATCAAAAGGAATAAAGGAATTATTTGTTTTACCAGATGGTAGAATACCTTCGTTTACAGAGCTTATTATAATAGTTTCAAAATCTAAAACACGAGATTCTAACATTCCCATAACCTGAAGACCTTCAAGCGGTTCTCCTTTAAAGTCTAAGGTTTCGGTTTGTAGCAAATCATTGTAAATACGGTATAGACTTTCAATAGAGTTTAAGTAATGATAATTATCGTTCAGTTCAGTTAATTGGTTGAACAAAGAATGAAATCGATAAAGATATTCTAGATCTAGACTGTTTAGATTTTCACTATTGTTGCGTTTAATTAGGTGGATGAGGCCTAAACAATTACTCAAGGCTGTTTTTGGGTTGTTTTCCCAAGAGCTATACAATAAGTCGATTATATTATGTACAGATTTATCAGCAATTTTTTTAAGTTGATTTGTTGAGATGTATACCAAGTTATTTTTTTGAATATAACTTGAAATATCACTTAAATAATTGCTTTTTTCGGTTTCAAATAGACTGTGGATTGAAGGGTGAGAAATAAGGTCTATGACTTCTCTGAAATAGTATTTAGTTGTAGGTTTTTTGTGAATAGAAAATAACAAATCAAACAACGAAGCCAAGGGTACAAATTTAAGCGGTAATCCCATGGTAACGTTAATTTGATCAATCTGTTTGGGGATAGAATTTAAAACAGGAATTAATAAATTCTCTTCACCTAGAACAACAGCAGTATTTTTTAAGTCGCTATTTTCTGAACCTATACGTTCTAAAATTTGTCCAATATATTTTGCTTGCCCAACTAATTTTGGTACGCCAATAATTTCAATATTTTTCTTTTCGCTATAATTAGATGTTATCCAATTAAAAGACTTTGTTTTAAAGTAGTTCCATTTTGCTTTGTGTTGTCTAATAAAAAGGCCAGCATCGTGAATGTTATCTTGTAAAAAAGCATCGTCTATATCCCAATATACATGAGCTAATTCGCTTTGAAGTAAACCTTGTATTATAAGAGATTCGCAAGTATTTAATGCATTGAAACCTAAAAACACATGGGTCTTATGAGCGTTGTTTTCAATGTAAGACTCTAGGTTTTCAACAGCTTCTCTGTATATTAAACCTTGATAACCTTGTTTATTATTAAGTAGTTTCTCTGTAAAAACGTTATAATAGGTTTTTAACTGTTTCCAAAACCTCAAATAAGATTTAACTAAATCGGTTTGTTCTGCTTCTAAAGACCAATGGTCAATTTCTTTAATAGCTTGTAGATAATCAAAAATAGAGTTCTGCTTACCAAGATATCGATCTATCTCATTAAAGTCTTGTATGAGTATTTGTGCCCAACTAGAAAATGCTTCAAAAGGTTCTTGGTTTTCTTTTGGTGTAACGTCAACATAAGCATTGTATAGCTGAAATAAAGTGTCTGTATTAGACACAGTTTTTAGACCTGACATTTCTTCCACAAACTCTTCAATACTGAGAATATGAGGAGCAAATACCGGCTTGTTAATTATTTTTGAAAGATGATGTTTTAAAAATACTCCAGCCCTTTTACTGGGAAGGATAAAAAACAATTTTTCTATAGTATTGCCTTTATCTTGAAGGTCTAATAGTACAGATTTAATAAAGCTGCTCATTATATAAAAATAAAAAACGCTCCGAATTTCGGAGCGTTTTTTAAATATATTTTAGTGTATGATAATTAGTTTTTCAACTTAACTTCTACACGTCTGTTTTCTTTCTTACCAGCTCTTGTGTTGTTGTTAGCAATTGGGTTGTCTTCACCAAAACCTTTAGCTGTTAATCTATCAGCACTAATTCCATTAGCGATTAAGTAATCTCTTACAGCATTAGCTCTTCTTTCAGATAAAGATTGGTTCATTTTTCTAGAACCATCACTATCAGTGTGACCTTCAATCGAGAAGTTAGCTTGAGGGTATTGCTTAAAGATAGCAACCATTGCTTGTAATACTTGATCAGTTTGCTTTTGGAAAGTCGCTTTACCAGAGTCAAATAAAATAGATCTTGAGTAACTGTTTAAAGTTTCCATAACTTCTTCAGTTGGCTTAACTTCTGGACAACCATTGTTAGCAGCAACACCAGCTTCGTTAGGACACTTGTCGTCTTTGTCTAAGATACCATCACCATCAGTATCAGGCCAAGGACAACCGTTGTTAGCAGCAGGGCCAGCTTCGTTAGGACAGTTATCATCACCATCAGCAACACCGTCACCATCAGCATCTGGACAACCAGCTAAAGATTTTAAACCAGCAACAGAAGGACATTTATCATCTTTGTCCATTACACCATCACCATCAGAATCTGGACAACCGTTAAATTCAGCTAAACCAGCAGTATTAGGACAATCGTCTTTAGAATCTTGGATGCCATCGTTGTCAGAATCTGGACAACCATTAAAGATTTCTAAACCAGCTTCTTCAGGACAAGCGTCGTCTTGGTCGTAGATACCGTCACCATCTGTGTCAGTACCACCAAACTTAAGAACTAAACCAACTGAATGTTGGAAATGCTTTGGTAAGTAATCCTCAAATGAATGCTTGTAAGTAGAGTTAACATCGATACCAAGTTTTTCAGTAAACCAATATCTGAAACCTAAAGAACCGTTTAAAGTACCAGCTCCTATGTCATCAACCCAAGTGTAACCACCACCAACACCAAGATATGGGTCGATTGATTTAGAGTTGATTAAATCCATAAAACTGTAAGATACTCTACCATCTATACCGTAATAAGTTAAATCATCAACTGTTGCAGTAGTTTCCACACCAGTCATAGGGTCACCATATGTGCCTATTTTTTCTATTCTGTTTAATGATCCAGTAGCGGTGAAAGTAAACCCATCACTTAAGTATCTAGATACCGAAATCGTAGACAAAGAAGGGAAAACATTCCAGTGATCAGTCACATTGAAATATTCATCAAAGTAGTCACCTTGAGGCATATCTTCACCTACAGGGTATAAATCAACTGCGTTAGCACCAATTGTTACAGCCCACGGATTGTTTTTGTCTTGGGCATGTGCAGTACTAAAACTTACAAGAAGCACTACGGCAAAAAGTAATCTGCTAAGATTTTTCATATTCTAATTAATTTAATTTTAAGTGTTAATTGTTGGCAAATTTAAGTTGTTAAATGTTATTAACAAAGACAAATATATAAAAATATTGTTACATCGCCCTAAAATAAAGCGTTTGTAACGATTTTAAATAATTTCTAGTCGTTTCCCTACCTTTATAAAAGCGCTTATAGCTTTGTCTAGTTGTTCTTTTGTGTGTGCTGCAGAAAGTTGTACGCGTATTCTTGCTTTTTCTTTAGGAACCACAGGGTAGAAAAACCCAATGACATAAACTCCTTCTTCCAATAGCATATTTGCCATTGTTTGAGATAGTTTGGCATCGTAAAGCATTACAGGTACAATAGCTGAATCTCCATCTATTATGTCAAAACCTGCTTCTTTCATACCTTTTTTAAAATACTTGGTATTCCATTCAACTTTATCTCTCAATGTTGTGTCGTTTTTAAGCATGTCAAAAACTTTAATCGATGCTCCTACGATTGCAGGTGCCAAAGAATTTGAAAACAAATAAGGACGAGAACGCTGACGTAATATTTCTATAATCTCTTTTTTTGCTGTTGTGTAGCCTCCCATTGCTCCACCTAATGCTTTACCTAGTGTACCAGTAATGATGTCAATTCTGCCTAAGACTCCTTTTTCTTCAAGCGTGCCTATTCCTGTTTCTCCAATAAAGCCTGCAGCATGGCATTCGTCTATCATTACCATAGCATCATACTTATCGGCTAAGTCACAAATTTTATCTAAAGGAGCAACCAAACCATCCATAGAAAACACACCATCGGTAACAATGATTTTAAAGCGTGCACCATTTTCGTTTGCAGCAATAAGCTGTGTTTCTAAATCTGCCATATCATTATTTTGATAACGATATCTGGCAGCTTTACAAAGTCTTACACCGTCTATGATGGAAGCGTGATTTAAAGAATCTGAAATTATAGCATCTTCAGCAGAAAGAAGAGGTTCAAACACACCACCATTGGCATCAAAAGCAGCAGCATATAAGATAGTGTCTTCTGTACCATAAAAATCTGCAATTTTCTGCTCTAATTCTTTGTGAATATCTTGAGTGCCACAAATAAAACGTACTGAAGACATCCCAAATCCATGCGTATCTAAAGTGTCTTTTGCTGCTTTTATAACTTCAGGATGCGAGGATAAGCCAAGATAGTTGTTTGCACAAAAGTTAAGAACTTTCTGCCCAGTATTTAAAGTGATTTCAGCACCTTGAGGAGAAGTAATAATGCGTTCTTCTTTGAAAAGACCAGCGTCTTTTATGTCTTCTATTTCTTGTTGTAAATGTGCTTTTATATTTCCGTACATAATTTTGTGTTTAGTTGTTTAGCAAAGATACTATCTTGAAATTAGACTTCAATAACTTCTACGCTTTCATTTATATAAACAAGATATTTGTATTGTACTTTGTAGTTCATGGTAGAAAGTATCGAGGCATAGGTGTTTAGCTGCGCTGCATGAGATGGTTTCTGATCACCTGTTTTATAATCAATAATAATAGCTTCATTATTTAGATTGATATTTATGCGGTCTGGTCTAAGAAGCTCTCCAGATGGAGTAACAATATCTCTTTCGTTATAAACTTTATGCTCATTATTGAAGTATAAACTCATTTTAGGATGCTGAATTACATCCATTACAATTGTTCTAAGGTCTTCTGCTTTTAATTTTGTAGTATCTCCTGTGGCTATTAAATCGTCAATAGCAAAGTCAATATCTTCTTTGGTTGTAATTTTAGACAATAAAAGATGAACTAAATTACCTTTTTCTATAGCCTCGCCTTGTTTGGTGTCCCAAAGTTGGCCTGCCTTTGTAATAATTCTTAGGTTGTGATTTTCTTTGGGGACAGAGATTAAATTAATAGTATTCGTGTGGGTTTCTAATTCTGCTTTTTGTTTTGTGGTTTTTGAAGTACCAAAGCTGTAAGTAAGTGTATTATCTGACCATAATCCTTTGTCTTGTAAATATGAAATAAACATACCAGCATATGTTTTTTCGCTTACAACACCTTTAGCGTTAATATCCTTTTTGGTAATGATATATAATTGTTCTGCAGCTCTAGTTAACGTTACATATAGAAGATTGATATTATCTAACTCTAGTTGAGATTGATGAATATCATAAAGCTCTTTGCCAATCTCACCAAAGTGTTCAACATCACTATTGTAGTTAAGAAGTAGAGTTTCAAAATTCTGGTAGTTGTTTTTATCTGTCGGAAACCAGACTTTTGGCTCTATCTCACTACAAATATTTAGATCAGCGTAAGGAAAAATAACCACAGGAAATTCTAAGCCTTTTGACTTGTGAATAGTCATGATTTGAATAGCATTATTATTTTTTGGTGAAATAACGCTGAGACTGTCTTTTTTCTTTTCAAAATAATTGATAAACGACGACAAATCTGAGTTTTGCTTTTGTGTAAATTCTAAAACAACATCTAGGTAAAATTGAAGAAAAGCATCTGAAGTGTTATGAAGGTTAAACACTCTAATTAATTCTTCAACTAATTCGTATAGAGGTAATTGTAAGAGTTTGTTTTTATTGATGTAGATGTTTAAATCTTCAAAATTTTTGAGCATTTCATCAAAACTAATGTTTAGATGAGCACTATAAAATGAATGTTTGTCTTCTATATTCTGCTGATTTGCTATAAATGTTAAAACCTCAATTTTTAAATTATCATTATCTGCTTGAAGTAGTAATTTTAAAAACGAATCAAGAAACAGAATTTTATCTGAGTTTTTTAAGAGTAAGGTTTCAGATGAGGTAATTTTAATTCCCTTTTCACTCAGAAATTCAGCAATTTCAACACCGTCTTTTCGCTTTCTTACAATAACACAAATGTCGTCTAAAGTAAAACCGTTTTTAAGACATTCTTCAATGGTTTTAAAAACGCTATTTGTGTATAGTTCGTTGGCGTCATCGTCTTTAGAAATATCTAAAAATTCAATATTTACATAGCCTTCGGTATCTTTAAAAGTTGCTTGTGAAGACTTTCTATAAAGTTCTGCGTATCTACTATCGTTAAAATAATTTTGACTTAAAAATTGAAAGAACCCATTATTGAAATTTATAATTTCTTTGGCACTTCTGTAGTTTGTGTCTAAGCTCAACACTTCCGCTTCAACATAAAACGGATTTGTTGATTTGTTGTAAAGATTAACAAACTGCTCTGGCTCACCTCCACGCCATCTATAAATAGCTTGTTTGGCATCTCCTACAAGCATTGTAGAGCCATTTGGTGCAGAAAGGGCATTGTCTAAAAGAGGGACTAAATTTTCCCATTGCATTTTTGACGTATCCTGAAACTCGTCGATAAAATAATGTTTAAACTTTTCGCCTAAACGTTCGTAAATAAAGGGAGTTGGTTGGCCTTTTATTTCGTTGCTTATGATTTTATTAAATTCTGAAATGAGCATTTTGTTTTGTTCTTCTTTCAGAATATTCAATTCTTGTTGAATAGCATTTAGAACGGAAAGCGGTGTAATATTTTTGTAAAAGCCTTGTTTAAGTTTGAGCTCAAAAATTAGATTTTTAGTTTTTAAAAATGCTTCTGATAGATTAGGTTGAATACTATCTATGGTACTTGCAATGGTGTCCGTAACACGTTTTGGGTAAAGTGTGCCACCTTCAATTAAATTGTTTTGCCAAGCTGTGCCGAAAGAAACATTTAAGTTATTTTCGGATAAATTGATAAAATATTTCGGAAGATATTTTCCGCTAAAATCTTCATGCATTAATCCGCTTTCATCCAATAAGATCAATACTGCATTTGCTGTAGCTATAATATCGTTTTCGATTTTATTGATGGCTTTTATTAAAGTAGATTTTAAGCCCTTAAAGTCTTCAATAGTTTTGTTTTTAAGTGTTTCAATGGCATTAATATCATTTTCGTTAACTAAAAGCTTTGCTATTTTGTTAAAATCGTAACTAATATCCCAGCTTTTGTCATCATCAGCTTTTTCTATAGCAAAATCAACAAGTGTTTGGGTTAAAGTCTCATTCTCTCCTGCTTTTGAAATTAAATTATCTACAGCCTCATTGAGAAGTCGCTCTTGGTCTAGTTCAACTTCAAAATTTATAGGAAGTTTTAAATCGTGAGCAAACGTTCGTATAACTCTGTGTGTAAAACCATCAATTGTAGAAATATCAAAAGCACCATAGTTGTGCATTATGTGTTTTAAGATTTTTTCAGATCGTTTTATAAGAAATTCGGGTGCGATCGATAATTCCTCACAGATGGCACTAAACATAGGATGCGGCTCAGACAAACTTTCTTTCTGGGAAAATACCTTGAGCATTTCTATAATACGCTCTTTCATCTCACCAACAGCTTTGTTGGTAAATGTTATGGCTAATATGGACTTAAACTGTTCGTTGTTTTTTGAGTTAACAAGGATTTTTATGTAAGTCTTTGCTAAGGTAAACGTCTTTCCGCTACCTGCGGATGCGTTATATATTTTAAAGGCTGAATCTTGCAAAAGATAAATTTTATACCAAAATAGGGAATCTTAATAATTAATTTAGAACTTCTTGTTTTCAAAATCGTAAATTTGTTAAAAACGAAATAATAACACTAAAAAACATAAACATTATGGCTTTTGAATTACCAAAATTAAAATATGCATACGATGCTTTAGAACCACATATTGATGCACGTACAATGGAAATCCACCATACAAAACATCACAATGGTTATACAACAAAGTTAAATGCAGCTATTGAAGGCACAGATTTAGAAGGAAAATCTATTGAAGATATTTTAACTAACCTAGACATGAATAATGCTGGTGTTAGAAATAATGGTGGTGGTTTTTATAACCACTCTTTATTTTGGGAAGTAATGAACCCTGAAGACAGAGGATATTTATCAGGAGAATTAAAAGACGCTATTGAAGCAGAATTTGGATCTAAAGATGCTTTTGTTGAAGCTTTTTCTAAAGCTGCAGCAACACAATTTGGTTCAGGATGGGCTTGGTTGTGTGTGCACAAAGGTGGTAAAGTTGAGGTTTGCTCTACACCAAACCAAGATAACCCATTAATGCCTGGCGTTACTTGTGGTGGTACACCAATCTTAGGATTAGATGTGTGGGAACATGCTTACTATTTAAACTACCAAAACAGAAGACCAGATTACATTGATGCGTTTTTCAAAGTAATTAACTGGAATGAAGTTGAACGTCGTTATGCTGAAGCTAAATAATATTTTTATTAAATAGTAGAAAAGCCAGACTGTTAAGTCTGGCTTTTTTTATGATATGAATTCTGAAATTTGTATGAGAATTAAAAATGAAAAAAGGTGAACAGAGAGTTCACCTTTTTTGCCCCAAATCTACCATAAACTTAACCTACTTATGTTATGGTGAGTCAAATATAAGTTTACAATAATTTAATATTTAAATTTTTCGGATAAACGACCTATATATTAGTCTAAGCGTGGATACTAGGGTTGTTGCTTATAATTAAGTTTTAAAGTGAAGATTGATTTAAGTAAAACAAGTTAAAGTATCACTTTAAATTAATTCCATAAAAAAAGGTGAACACTGTTCACCTTTTTTTGCCCCAAATCTACCATGAACTTAACCTACTTATGTTATGGTGATACCAATGTAATTTTAATTTGTTAAAATAGATGTATATATTAGACGAAAAGCATTTTTCATCGACAAAATACATATTTTTTCGGATTAAAAGCTTATAAACGTGGCAATTAGTAAGCACGTTCTTTATTACCTTCATAGAAATTTATAAAGGCTTTGTTAACCACTCTGTTGCCTCCATCTGTTGGATAATCACCAGTAAAATACCAATCGCCTAGGTTTTTAGGACAGGCTTTATGTAGGTTTTCAACAGGTTGGAAAATGATTTTAACCTCTGCGTTAACAGATTCGTCACTTAATAGCTCAGAAATCTTATCAGAGATTTGTTCATCCGTAAAATTGTTGTAGATGTCTTTAACATAGTTAACTACGTTTTTGTCTTTAAGGTCAACTTGCTTTAAACATTTTTGATAAACCTCTTCAACAATGTGATATTGATTGTTGTCTTTTAATAATTCTAAAGCAGCTCTAAATGCAACCAAACTTTCAAGGTTGGCCATATCAATACCATAACAATCTGGATAACGTATTTGAGGAGCAGAGGATACTACAATGATTTTTTTAGGTTTTAATCTATCCATCATCTTAATAATACTCTTCTTTAAAGTCGTACCTCTTACAATGCTATCATCTATAATAACAAGGTTGTCCGTTGGTTTTATAACTCCGTAAGTGACGTCATAAACGTGAGCAACCAAATCATCTCTACTGCTATCTTCGGTAATAAACGTTCTTAACTTAACGTCTTTGATCGCAATTTTTTCAATACGAGGTCTTTCTGATAAAATCTCCTCTACCTTTTCTGCAGATAGCTCTCTTTGACCATTAAGTATGGCTTGCGTTTTTTTATGATTTAGATGCTCTTCTACAGTATCAATCATACCAAAAAATGACGTTTCTGCTGTATTAGGTATAAAAGAGAACACGGTGTTTTTGGTGTCGTTATCAATAGCTTCAAGAACTTTTGGCATTAGTAATCTTCCCAATTCTTTTCGCTCTTCGTAAATTTCAGCATCACTTCCTCTAGAAAAGTAAATACGTTCAAAAGAACAGGCTTTGCGCTCTAAAGGCTCTAGAATTTTTTTGATTCGAATTTCACCAGATTTTTTTGTGATAATAGCATGTCCTGGATCTAACTCTTTTACATCGTCAAAAGCAACATTAAAAACAGTTTGTATTACAGGTCTTTCTGAAGCAACAACGACCACTTCATCATCTTTGTAATAATATGCAGGTCTTATACCGGCAGGATCTCTTAATACAAAAGAATCTCCATGACCTAACAAGCCTGCCATGGCATAACCACCATCCCAATTTTTAGCCGCACGCTTTAAAATTTTGCTAAGTTTAAGGCGCTCTGCAATTAGAGGTGAACATTCTATTTTAGAATAGCCTTCTTTTTTTAGGTCTTTGTAGATTTTGCTTACTGCGTCATCTAAGAAATGACCTATTTTTTCCATTACCGTGATGGTGTCTGCTTTTTCTTTTGGATGCTGACCAATATCTACTAGATTGTTAAAGAGTTCATTAACATTGGTCATGTTAAAGTTACCAGCTACAATAAGGTTTCTGTGCATCCAATTGTTTTGTCTTAAAAATGGATGAACACTTTCTACACTGTTTTTTCCAAAAGTACCATAGCGCACATGTCCTAATAATACCTCTCCCACATAAGGAATGTTCTTTTTTTGTAGTTCAACACTATCCTTATATTCAGGATGTTGTGTCATTTCCTTGTTGATGCGCTCATTAATTTGGGAGAAAATATCTTGAATAGGTTGCTGAGCTATAGATCGCACTCTACTTATATAGCGTTCGCCAGGTTTTGTGTCTAATTTAATACTTGCAAAGCCAGCACCATCTTGTCCGCGATTGTGCTGTTTTTCCATCATTAAATACATTTTGTTTACACCATAAAACGCACTACCATATTTTTCTTTGTAATATTCTAATGGTTTTAATAGCCTTATAAGTGCAATACCGCACTCGTGTTTTAAAGCATCACTCATGTTATGTAATAAAAAAACGCGCTAAAAATTGAGCGCGTTGGTTTTTTAAGTTAATTCTATATCAAATTGTGTTAGACTCTTAAATTGGTCTAAGCGTTTATGCACTTCTTCCGTTTTCAAATTCTCCATGCGCTCTGTGCCAAATTTCTCAACACAAAACGATGCTAATGTAGAACCGTATATTACGGCTGTTTTTAAATTTTCAAAAGAGTAATCGCCTGTTTTTGCTAAATAACCAGCAAAACCTCCAGCAAATGTATCACCAGCACCAGTTGGGTCAAAGACCTCTTCTAATGGTAATGCTGGTGCAAAGAACACACTGTCATTATGAAATAATAATGCTCCGTGCTCCCCTTTCTTAATAACTACATACTTTGGTCCCATTTCATGAATCTTCCTTGCGGCAATAACCAATGAATATTCGCCAGTTAATTGTCTTGCCTCTTCATCATTAATGGTAATGACGTCTATATGTTTTATGGTGTTGTGTAAATCTTCTAATGCACAATCCATCCAAAAATTCATGGTATCTAAAATTACCATTTTTGGTTTGGTTGTCATTTGATTTAACACACTCATTTGCGTTAATGGGTGCAAGTTTCCTAACATTACGACTTCAGCATCTTTGTAATTGTCTGGGACAACAGGCTCAAAATCTGCTAAAACATTAAGTTCTGTTGCTAAGGTGTCTCTAGAATTCATGTCGTTATGGTATTTACCACTCCAAAAGAAGGTTTTGCCATCTTTTACGATTTCTATACCAGACACGTCAATATTTTTATTAGACATAAGGTCTAAATATTCTTGCGGAAAATCTCCACCAACCACTGAAACTACAGCAGAATCTACATTAAAATTAGAAGCAGCTAAGCCAATAAAAGTGCCAGCACCACCAAGAATTTTGTCAGTTTTACCAAAAGGTGTTTCAATGGCATCAAAGGCTACAGTACCAACAATTACTAATTTACCCATTAAAGTAAGTTTGAATTAAGGTGCAAAAGTACATAAAATATATTGCTGATGAAACATACAGAGTAACATCTGCATTTAATTATTTTCTTCCAAAATCTGCAGGAATTTCTCCCCAAGCTTTGGTCTCCCATTTAACGATGGTAGTAGTGTAGTTGTTTTCTTTCAGCCATTTTACAGCTCTGTCTACCAAATCAAAAACAGGTTTGTTTTTAGCGTTGCGTTCTAATTTAGAATTGCACATTTTTTTTCGTACCCAACTCATTGCGGTTTTAGAGTCGGTATAAATGATTCGGTCGCTATTATGCTGTTTTAAAAATGCTAATCCGTGAACGATAGCTAAAAATTCGCCAATATTGTTGGTGCCTTCTTCAAAAGGACCTTGTATAAAGAGTTGTTTTTTTGTTTTGGTATCTACACCGCGATATTCCATTTTGCCTGGATTACCAGAAGATGCAGCATCTACTGAAATTGAATTATAATTGGGTTGTCCTATTTTTTTGAGTTGTTCGTCAGATAGTTCGCTTTTAAAACTTTTTGATTTACCAATGTAATCTTTTGAGCCATCTTTGTATGCTTTTTTTGCAGCTTCAAAAGTTGAAAACGATTTATACTGAGCACCTTTGAAATCTTTGATTTGAGCTTTACAGTCATCCCAAGACTCAAAGACTCCGGTTTTGTGGCCTTTCCAAACGGTGTAGTATTTCTTTTTCTTTTTAGCCATTTAATAACTTTTCAACAACTCTCGGAAAATGCTCCATTTCCAATTCATGGATTTTAGCAGCAACATCATCAGCTGTATCTAACGCTTTTACTTCACATTTTGCTTGAAAAATAATTGCTCCTTCGTCATAATTTTCATTTACATAATGAATCGTTATGCCAGTTTCAGTTTCTTTATTTTCTACAACTGCATTGTGTACGTGCATACCATACATGCCTTTTCCACCATATTTTGGCAGCAAAGCAGGATGAATATTTATGACTTTGTTTTCAAACTCCTTGAGAATAAATTCAGGAAATTTCCAGAGAAAACCTGCAAGCACAATTAAATCTGGTTTTGAAGATCTTAAAATATTTAAAACATCTTCAGACTTACTGAATGCTATTCTGTTAAATGACAAAGCGCTAACATTTAGTCTTTTACAACGATCTATAACTTTGGCATGAGGATTGTTAGTCAGTACTTGAATAACAGACGCATTATCGCTGTTTTGAAAAAACTTAATTAAATTTTCAGCATTAGATCCACTACCGGACGCAAAAATTACAATACGCTTCATTTACAGTTATATTGGGTTATTATTCAGAAACAAAAAAAAGAATAATAATTAACAATTAGGCGCAAAACTTAAATTCTTATACCGAATTTTTAGCATTGATATGCACATTTTATCGGTAAAGGTGATTTTTAAAATAAAGTTTTTTATTTTTGCGGTCTAATTAAAACTTAAAATTAAAAGATTATGTCAGACATTGCATCAAGAGTAAAAGCGATTATCGTAGACAAATTAGGTGTTGATGAAAACGAAGTTGTAACTGAAGCAAGCTTCACTAACGACTTAGGTGCAGATTCATTAGATACTGTAGAATTAATCATGGAATTTGAAAAAGAATTTGATATTCAAATCCCAGACGATCAAGCTGAAAACATTGCAACAGTTGGTCAAGCTATCTCTTATATAGAAGAAGCAAAATAAGACTTTATTTTTATGGAATTAAAGCGAGTAGTAGTTACTGGTCTAGGTGCACTTACACCTATTGGCAATACCAAAGATGAATATTGGAATGGTCTTGTTAATGGAAAAAGCGGTGCTGCCCCAATCACGCATTTTGATGCTGAGAAGTTCAAGACGCAATTCGCTTGTGAAATAAAAAACTTTGAAGTTACTGACTTTATTGACAGAAAGTTAGCGCGTCAAATGGATAAATTTTCGCAATATGCAATGGTAGCTTCGGATGAGGCAATCGCAGATTCGAAATTAGATCTAGACGCAATTAACAAATACAGAGTAGGAGTAATTTGGGGAGCTGGTATTGGTGGTTTAGAAACATTTCAAGAAGAAGTGCTTAACTATGCTGCTGGTGACGGTACACCTCGTTTTAGTCCTCGTTTCATTCCAAAAATGATAGCAGATATAGCACCAGGAAACATATCTATTAAATATGGTTTCATGGGTCCTAACTACACAACAGTATCAGCTTGTGCATCTTCTGCCAATTCAATGATTGATGCTCTAAACACTATACGTTTAGGCCATTGTGATGTTGTAATTACTGGTGGAAGTGAAGCAGCGGTAACTATTGCTGGTATGGGAGGATTTAACGCTATGCATGCTATGAGTACCAGAAACGATAGTCCTGAAACTGCCTCAAGACCTTTCGATGCAAATCGAGATGGTTTTGTATTAGGTGAAGGAGCAGGTTCTATTGTTTTAGAAGAGTATGAGCACGCTAAAGCAAGAGGAGCTAAAATCTACGCAGAAGTTGTAGGTGGAGGTTTGTCTTCAGATGCATATCATATGACAGCACCACATCCTGATGGTATTGGAGTTGTTGCGGTAATGAAAAACTGTTTAGAAAATGCTGGTTTAAAACCCGAAGATGTAGATCATATTAATACACACGGAACATCAACTCCATTAGGAGACGTTGCCGAATTAAAAGCTATATCAGAAGTGTTTGGAGACCATGCAAAGAAGATTAATATTAATTCTACTAAGTCTATGACTGGTCACTTGTTGGGTGCTGCAGGTGCTATTGAGGCTATTGCGTCTATTTTAGCATTAGAGTACGGTATTATACCACCAACAATTAACCATGAAACAGCAGACGAAAATATAGATCCAGAATTAAATTTAACGCTCAATAAAGCTCAGAAACGAGATATTAAAATAGCAATGAGTAATACATTTGGATTTGGCGGTCACAACGCTTGTGTATTATTTAAAAAATTAGACTAAATCCCGAATGAGTTTCATTCGTAACATATTAAAAAATTCCCGTTCATTCGATGACGGGAATTTTTTTTTAAAACTCAAAGAGATTCTTGGATTCAAGCCAAGATCGCAAAATTTATACATTAAGGCTTTTACGCATCGTTCGATGAACATTAAGGATAAAAAAGGAAATCCTATTAACTACGAACGACTAGAATTTGTTGGAGATGCTATGATAAGTTCAGTTATTGCGGCTTATCTCTATGAACAAGTTCCTCACGGAGATGAAGGTTATCTTACCAAAATGCGCTCAAAAGTAGTGAGTAGAGAGCATCTTAATGAATTGGGTAAGGAGCTAAATCTCATAGGTTTAGTGCAGAGTAGAATACCAAAATCTAATTTTGGAAATAATATTCACGGTAATCTTTTTGAAGCTTTAGTTGGTGCTATTTATTTAGATAGAGGCTACAAAGCATGCGAAAAGTTTTTATATAAGCGGATTATAAATCCGCATGTAGATATTGAAACCTTAGAAGGCAAAGTTATTAGCTATAAAAGTTTATTGATAGAGTGGTGCCAAAAAGAGAAAAACACTTTTGATTATGAAGTGTATGAAGATACAGGTAATGATGAGTTAAAACATTTCTCGGTAAGACTAAGTATTAACGATAAAGTCGTTTCTAAAGCCAGAGCAACTTCTAAGAAAAAGGCAGAAGAAAAGGCATCAAAGCGTGCTTTTTTTGCCTTCCAAAAGCAAATTACAAAGCTTATATAATATAGAGTTTATCGAGATTGAATCTTAAAGCTAAAATCTACAACGTTTTCGTAGTTTTTAAGGGTTAAGATTAACCAAAAGTTGACATTACCAACCCATTATTGTGCTATATTTACCAATTAAAGTTATAACGGTATGGCGTTGCATAAACTTATGGTTGATGATTTTTATGACGATACCTACAAACTCATTGCTATACATTGTGGGTTAGAAGACTATCGTTTAGCCTATCTGCTTAACCAAAGTTTAGACCTTAGACTACAACGAAAAACGGAAGATTTAGATATGGAATATTTAAAATCTTCTTACAGTATTTTTGAGTGGGATAATGCTTCCCAATACGTTACTTGGAACTTAGTGTCTAATGTTTGTAAAAAAGAAGAAGATAGTTTGTACAGTACAGGTTTATTTCAAACTAACGAAAAAGTAATTAAAACATTCAATCTTGTTCCAGAGTATAAAAAAGTAGATTATTTTATAAAGATTTCTGATGAAATACAGAATGTCAACGAAAAACTTATATTAAATAAGCTTCAAAATATACCACAGATTATAACTAGCTATTCGGTTAATCCGTCTGAACTAAAATCTAAAGATCATTTAATTTTTTGAATTGATGCCAAATAAAAAAACCAAAATAGTAGCCACATTAGGCCCAGCAACGAGTAATAAGGAAACCTTAAAAGCAATGCTAGAAGAGGGAGCTAATGTGTTTAGAATTAACTTCTCTCATGCTAATTACGATGACGTAAAAGAGCGCATAAACATGATTCGCGAACTCAATGAAGAGTTTGGGTTCAATGCTGCAATATTAGCAGATTTACAAGGTCCTAAGCTTAGAGTAGGTACTATGAAGGGTGAAGTTATTGTAGATGAAGGAGACGAAATAATTTTTGCCACAGGAAAACGATTTGAAGGTACTAAAGAGCGTGTCTACATGACTTATGAAAAGTTTCCTCAAGACGCAAAACCAGGTGAACGTATTTTATTAGATGACGGAAAATTGATTTTTGAAGTTGTTTCTACTGATGGGAAAAAAGAAGTAAAAGCTAAGGTTATCCAAGGAGGTCCTTTAAAATCTAAAAAAGGAGTGAATCTTCCTAATACCAATATTTCTCAACCAGCTTTAACCGAAAAAGATATCGAAGATGCCATTTTTGCTATTGGTCAGGAAGTAGATTGGATTGCATTGTCCTTTGTGCGTCATGCCGAAGATTTAATGGAATTAGAAGAGCTTATTAAAGAACACGGAAATTATAAAATTCCTATTATAGCCAAGATTGAAAAGCCAGAAGCTGTTGAAAATATCGACAAGATTGTTGCCTATTGTGATGGCTTAATGGTAGCTCGTGGTGATTTGGGAGTAGAAATCCCAGCGGAGGAAGTACCTTTAATACAAAAGCAACTAGTATTAAGAGCCAAGCGTGCCAGAATTCCGGTAATTATTGCAACGCAAATGATGGAAACTATGATTACTAGTTTAACACCAACACGTGCTGAGGTAAATGATGTTGCCAACTCTGTAATGGATGGTGCTGATGCTGTAATGCTTTCAGGAGAGACGTCTGTTGGTCAGTATCCTGTACAGGTTATTCGTCAGATGGCAAATATTATTAGAAGTGTAGAGGATTCTCCTTTAATTGAAGTGCCCCAATCACCTCCTCATATTCGTACTAAGCGTTATATCACAAAGTCTATTTGTTATCATGCTGCCAACATGGCGAATGAGATTAATGCAAAAGCCATTTCGACACTTACAAATAGTGGGTATACAGCATTTCAAATTTCAGCATGGAGACCACAAGCACATATTTTAGTATTTACATCTAACAAGCGTATTTTATCTCAATTGAGTTTACTTTGGGGTGTAAAAGCTTTCTACTATGATAGATTTGTAAGTACTGACGAAACCATAGAAGACGTTAACGCTATTGCATGTAAAAAAGGATATCTAGAAGTCGGAGATATGTTAATTAGTTTAGCAGCAATGCCAATTAAAGATAGAGGTATGGTAAATACGTTACGTGTCACCGAGATTGAAAGCTGTAGTTTTTAAGTAAGATATTAGTATTAAATATAAAAGGCTCAATAATTTTATTGAGCCTTTTTGTGTAAATACCAAACTTTAGTTGTATGCTAACAGATCCTTAAAATGTATTAATAATTTAGGGACATCAACTATATAAAAGTTTAATCTCTTAATCCATTATAAACTTAAGTCCTGCTGTAATGATACTAGAGCTAAATGTGGTATTTCTATCGTATTTGTAATACTTTAAATCAACGCTTTTTAATCCAAATTTCCATATATGAGCTTTTGTAAATATGTCTGTATAGGAAATACCAAAGCCAAACTGGTTGGATGAATATTTAGACAAATCATAATCTGACGTATAAAATTCGTAGCTAGACAAAGCCGTTTCATAAGGATAAAAATAGTCTGCCGCAGTTTGATTATAAAATCTATAAGATGGATATAATGTAAATTTATCAGATATTTTAAAAGGTATTTCAATACTAGCTGTGTGCGAATTAATGCCCCAATCATCAAAATAATAACGATAAAAAGTTCTTACAGTAAAGGATTCGCTTAGATACCAATTCAATCGACCTCCAATTGCCACTTTAAATCTTGAGTCTGGTAGTTGTTCAATCGCGTCCGCAAGCTGAAAATCTTCAATAAAAGAATCGGCAATGTCAGAAAAATACACACGCTGAAAAGGAGTAGACAATAGGCCATCTTGCTTTACTAAATCTACAGATAATGATCCCTGTACGTTTTTATGTAGTATTTGAGAAAGTCCAAAACCAACAGAATAAGAATTTCTACTTTCATCCTTAAATTCTGTAAATAAAGGGCTGTAATTTTGGTTTCCTGTAATGGTATTCTGTGTGAATAATGAATTATTTATCCCACTGCCATTTTCACCAAAGGGCCTTAATTCTATGGGATATATAGCATTCCAAGTATCTAAATATACATTGGCACTAATACTAAATTCAGTATTCTTTTCATTAAAAAGTTTAGTATAACTACCTCCAAAACCCAAAGAAAAGTAATCATATTCAGTAGATACCGATAATTTAGCAGACCATATATCATTCCTGTCATCAGAACTGTGGCTATAACTTGCAGTAAGATTAGACCACACATCACCACTAGAAGCACCAGAAGATGCTTGAAATGGACTAGCAGTGCCATCATCAAAAGGATTAATATTACTTGAAGAAGCAGAAGTATAAGCAGAAACACCAGCATCAATAGTTAATATATCATCCTCATTTAGAGGAATAGAAACAACAAATGTAGCTGTAACGTCTGTTAACTCCTCAGTACCAGTTCCGCCACTTACAGCAGCATTATCACCATCTTGGGTATAATAACTCGATAAAAAATCGATCTCTGTTGTTTCCAAGACTCTTTTTTTATAAACACTTGTTGAGTCTTGACTCGTTTGCGCGCTTAGTTTTAAAAAACCAAAAAGGGCTAATATAATTACGAACTTTTTCAATCTTATTGATTTTTAATTACAACCACAGCCACCACCTGTTTTTCCTCCGTTTGCTCCAGTAGCAGCTTCCCTGTAAGAATGCATTGTGCTTACATTTCTATCACATTTTTTGTCTGCTAATACCATGTCTGGGTCATTAATATTTACTTTTTCATATTCTTTTACAACCACACAGCTGCTCAATGAGCATGAAAATATAGCGAGTATTATTATTTGTTTAATCATGATGATTTTCTATTTCGATGTTTTTTGACTTTATAATATTTCCCTTATCGTCTATAATAATGCATTCAATATTTGGGAGTTGATTAATGCGGTCAAGACCTGTATCTTTTCCCATAACAAAAACAGAAGTTGCCAAAGCGTCTGCCAGTTCAGCTTTTGGTGCAAAAACGGTAACGCTTATTATACCACTCGACGGATAACCTGTTCGAGGATCAATAATGTGTGAATACCTTATTCCGTTAAAATTCACAAACTTCTCATAGTTTCCTGAAGTTACCACAGCACTATTATTAATAGGTAATAGCGCAAACGCCTTATTCTTGTTTAAAGGGTTTGTAATAGCAACTTTCCATTCACTTCCATTAGGTTGTTTTCCCCAGGTATTCATATCTCCAGATGCATTGATAATCCCAGCAGTAACTCCTTTAGACATAAGCAACTCTTTAGCTTTATCTGCCGCATAACCTTTACCAATAGCTCCAAAACCAATCTTCATACCCTTAAGCTTTAAAAAGACTGTGTTTTTAGATTTGTCTAGTATAATATTTTTAAAGCCTACCTTTTCTACAGAGGCTTTAATTTCATCTTCACTTGGCATCTCTTTCATGCTGCCATCAAATTTCCAGATTTTATCCATTGAGGCATAACTGATATCAAAAGCACCATCTGTAAGATGAGAAATAGCAATTGCTCGCTCTATAAGCTGAAATAATTCTAGGTCGACTTCTACTGCTTTTATACCTGAGTTTCTATTAATTTTGGATGTTTGCGAATTTTCATCCCAAGATGAAATAAGATTCTCAATTCTTTCAATTTCATCAACAGCTAGTTTAATAAATTTTTTTCCTTCTATAGAATCTTTTGCAACAACAGTAATGTCAAAACGGCTACCCATTAACTTGAGAGTTTCCTTGAAAGTTTGTTGGGCCGAACTTATATGAACAGTAGTTATAAATAGGACTAATGTGAGAAGGTATTTCATTTGCTTAAATTTATTTTAAAAAAGCATTTATTTCTTCGATATACTTTTTTGGTGTCGCTTTTTTATAGCTCGTCTCACCAAGAACTTCTCCTTTTGAGTTTAAAACAACTACAAAAGGAAAGTAACCTTGCTTATTATATTTTTCAGCAAGTTTTTTGTTGGCTTCTGTTTGTTCTTCTGAGAGTTTGTTGCTTTTTTTTCTTGGAAAATCTGCCTTTAGCATCACATAATGTTCTTTAGCATAGGATTTAAATTCTTCTGTACTCCAAATTTCTTTATCTAGTTTTATACAAGGAGCACACCAATCAGAACCTTGAAAAACTAAAATAATTGGCTTGTTGCTGCTAGTAGCAATTTCTTGTGCTTCAGAAAAGTCTGTGTGCCATTCTTGTGCATTTACTATTGCAATGCTAAACAACAATGATAGTGTAGTGAGTATTATCTTCATTTTTTTAAAATATAACAACATAGTTAAACGGAAGATACGTTAGTTTATTTTTGTTGATGTAACTTTTATTACAAAACCACATAAGCAATTTAAGAATTATGATTTGATAATAGTTTAAAAATCAAACTTTAGTTGTACACTAACAGATTTTTTATCCTCATCAATTGGTTTTGATTGTTTGTCCTTGTCAGTATTTAGATTAGATAGTGATATTCCCAAAAGCCGAACAGAGTTGTTTAATTTTTCTTGATATAATAACTCTTTTGCGGTTTCTAGAATAATAGATTTATCGCTGATAAAATAAGGAAGTGTTTTACTACGAGTTTGCAAAGTAAAGTCGCTGTATTTAATTTTTAATGTTATCGTTTTTCCCGCTACTTTGCTTTTTTCTAAACGTTTTGAAACTTCTTCTGCAATGTGATCTAACTTTTCGAGCATAAAAATTTCCGAAGATAGGTTTTCGCTAAAGGTACGCTCTGCTGCTAAGGACTTTCTTATGCGGTTTGGTTTAACTTCACTATGATGAATTCCTCTAACCACATAGTAGTAGTAACGACCAGATTTACCAAAGTTTTTATCTAGGTATTCGAGGCTTTTAGATTTTAAATCTTTACCGGTAAATATGCCTTTTTGATACATTTTTTCGGCAGTAACCTTACCAACACCATAAAATTTTCTGATGTCTAAATCTTCTAAAAATTGAAGTACATCTTCGGGATTTACAGTTTTTTGTCCGTTAGGTTTATTATAATCACTCGCCACTTTAGCAATAAATTTATTGATAGAGATGCCTGCGGAAGCTGTTAAGCCCACTTCGTCATAAATACGTTGTCTTATCTTCTTAGCAATTAAAGTAGCGCTAGGAAGCCCTATTTTGTTTTCAGTAACATCTAAATAGGCTTCATCTAAAGATAAAGGTTCGACCAAATCAGTGTAGTCAAAAAATATTTTACGTATTCGGTTAGAAATTTCCTTGTATCTATCAAATCGAGGTCTTACAAATATAAGTTCAGGACAGAGTTTTTCTGCCAAACGACCAGACATGGCGCTTTTTACTCCAAATTGTCGTGCTTCGTAACTTGCAGCACTAATAACTCCACGTTTTCCGCCACCACCAACAGCAATAGGTTTACCTTTAAGTTCAGGATCATCCATTTGCTCAACAGAAGCATAAAATGCATCCATATCTACGTGAATTATCTTTCTTATTGGTAAATCGTTTAGCATAGTGTAAATTTAGACATTAAATACCGTTTAATGACCGTAGAAATAGAGCGTAAATTTTTAGTGAATTCTAATGATTTTAAAAAAGAAGCATCGAAAAGTTATAGCATAAAACAGGGCTTTTTGAATAGCCATGAAGAGCGCACAGTAAGAGTAAGATTAAAAAACGATAAAGGGTACTTAACCATAAAAGGAAAATCTTCGGAAGATGGATTGGTGCGTTTTGAATGGGAAACTGAAATTACGAAGCAAGAAGCAGAACAACTCTTAGCGTTGTGTGAAGATGGTATAATTGATAAAATACGCTACGAAGTAAACTTTGGAAACCACACTTTTGAGATTGATGAATTTTTTGGAGAAAATGATGGTTTAGTCATTGCTGAGGTAGAATTACGATCTACAAACGAAGATTTTAATAAACCTGAATGGTTAGGAATAGAAGTTACAGGAGATATTAAATATTATAATTCTCAATTGAGTAAACAACCTTATAAAAACTGGAAATAATGAAAAAAATATTATTACTATTTTTAATGCTATGCCTTGTAGTATCATGTAAATCTTCTGATGCAAATAGCAATGAAGTGAAGCCAGAGTCTATAGCTAAACTAAAAGCAGAACTTATAAAAAAAGGTTTTCAAATTTTTGATTATGTAGATGAAAAAACCCAAGACACTATATTAATGCAACAATATTATATTGCATTTTTAAAAAAAGGGCCAACACGAAGCCAGAACAAAGAAGAGGCTGCTGAGTTACAAAAAGCACATTTAGCACACCTAGGCAAAATGTACAAGTTAGGTTATGCCGATATTTCTGGTCCTTTTGGAGACGATGGAGATATAAGAGGAATTACTATTTACAACGTACCAACATTAAAAATGGCTGATAGTTTAGCTAATGCCGATCCTATGGTAAAAGCTGGGCGTTTGATTATAGAAATTCATCCATGGTGGGCTGCTAAAGGTTTTCCGTTACGATAAAATAAAAACGCTCTGATTTCTCAGAGCGTTTTTTACTTTTATAAGGTTGAATTGTTTACTGTTGCACTTCTGGTCCACCACTTACAATTTTAAACTCAGAACGTCTGTTTTGAGAATGTTCTTCATCAGTACAGTTAGAACCACAATCAACCTTAGGCTCAGATTCACCTTTACCTTCAGCAGAAATACGAGATGCATCAATACCTTTAGAGATTACGTACTGTTGTGTGCTCTTAGCTCTACGCTGAGAAAGTCTTTGGTTATAAGAATCAGATCCTCTATTATCGGTATGAGATGTAGCGTTGATTACTAAATCTGGATACTTGTTCATGATTTGAACTAATTTATCTAATTCAAAAGCAGCTTGTGCAGTGATATTAGATTTGTCAAAATCAAAGTAAATTGGATTTAGAACGATTTCTTCTGGAGTTATAATTTTCTCGATAGGATCTAAAGAAATCTGAACAGCTAATTCTTCTTCGCTAGTACCTTTTACAGGTACTTTTTTGCTTTCAAAATCTTCCATCACAACTTCTAGCTCAGTGTCTTGCTCACACTCAACTATAAATTCTGCAACACCTTCTTCATTAGTGGTTTTTGTAACTACTTTATTTCCTTCTGCATCGTATAATGAAACAGAAGCACCATTTAATGGCTCTCTCGTTTTATCATCTAATACCGTTGCCGTAATTAAAACATCACAAAGTGGCTGAAGTTTTTTAAATGCATAAACATCATCACTTCCTTGTCCACCTTCTCTGTTAGAAGACACAAATCCTTCTTCGGTTTCTTCATTAATTGTAAAAGCAAAATCATCACCATTACTGTTAATAGGAATACCAACATTTCTTACAGGTGCCATCTTACCGTCAATAACTTTGGTGTAAAACACATCCATACCACCCAAACCTAAGTGGCCATTAGAAGAGAAATAAAGCGTGTTATTACTACTTATGTAAGGGAACATTTCTTGACCTTCGGTATTAACTTTTTGTCCTAAGTTTTCAGGCTCACCTAAAGTACCATCTTCATTGATCGCAGCTTTGTATAGGTCAAAATTACCATAACCTCCAGCCATGTTAGAAGAAAAGTATAATGTTGAACCATCTGCACTCACAGAAGGGTTTTTAACAGAATAATTTTCGCTATTTACACCTAAGCTTTCAACAGAATCCCAATCGTCTCCTAATTTAGTAGCTTTAAATAAGTATAGTTGGCTATAACGCACTTTACTTAAAGAATCTTTTTGAAAATCTTTTTCAAAGTAGCTCTCTCTAGAAAAATACATTGTTTTACCATCTGGTGTGAAAGAAACTAAACCTTCATGGTACTTAGTGTTAATCTCATTGTTCATTAAAGTGGCATTGCCATAAGCACCATCAGAATTTTTAGTTAAGGTATAAATATCTAAGAAAGGCTCTTCGTTCCAACCATAAGTTTTGCGGTTATCATTTCTTGCAGATGTAATATAAAGTTTACCATCGTGCTCTACACCACCAAAGTCAGATTGTGCTGAATTAAAGCCAGCATCCTGAACATTAAACTTTTTACCTTGTTCTAAAATCTTTGGTAAATAGTTAGGGTTTTTTCTAAAAGCAGTTGCTCTGTTATCTGACGGACGCATAGAAGCAAATTTTTCCATTTGCTTGTTAGATTCTTCATATTTTCCGTTAGCCTTTAGCATTTCAGAATATTTATAAATCATCTCAGGATTGTCACCAGATTCTAAAGCTTTAGCGTACCATTTTTCTGCTTCAACAGTATTAAAGATATTGTAGTAGCACTCTGCTAATTGGCCATAAACATAAGAAGAACCATCTCCTTTATCTATGAGCTTTTTATAACTTTCAGCGGCATCTACGTATTCGAACCTTGCGAATTCCTTGTCAGCCTTTTTGGTGTTTTTGTTCTGAGCAGTTAAGCATAAACCACTCATCAACGTGATAAATAATAGTGTTTTTAAGTTTTTCATAATTGTTTAGCTTAACTGATTAAAAGTATCTTGGTGAACGAGAAACACGTTTTGGGAAATTAAGGTCAAACAGCAACATAACTTCGTGAGAAGCAGGAGCATAAGCCTTAATATCTGAAGAGACAGCATCATAAGCGTAACCCACTCTAAAGGAAGGTGATAATGCAAAATTAACTAACCCAGAAAACGAATCGTCTAATCGATATGAAGCACCTATTTCAAATTTTTTGAAGAATCTTGCATTAAGGTTTACATCAAAAGACGTTGGTGCATCAAATGCCGATTTAACCATAAATGAAGGTTTTAATTCTGTATTAGGTGACAAGTCAAAAACATAACCACCTGTTAAGAAATAGTGTTGCGTTTCAGAACCAATTTTATTTCCATTAGAATCTAAATGTACTGATGACAACATATTTGGAACTGATACTGACAAGTAATATTTATTAGTATAGTAAAAGAATCCAGCACCAATGTTTGGTGTAGTTTCGTTGATTTGCATACCAAAGAATGGATCTCCTTGGTCAATAACATCTACATTACTTGTAGTAAGATTTATATCGTGAAATGTAGCACCTGCTTTAACACCAAATGCTAAACGGTGTTCACCACCTAATTTTAAGGTATAGGATAAATCAACATAGGCATTAGTCTCTTTTACAGGTCCGATTTGGTCTGCAATGAGAGATACACCTAAACCTAGATTACTACCAATAGGTGAGTGTCCAAAGAATGTTCCTGTTTCAGGACCGCCATCTATTTTAGTCCATTGGTTTCTGTATAATAATCCAAAAGAAAGATTCTCTCTAGAACCAGCATAAGCTGGATTCATTATATTCATATTATACATGTACTGCGTATACTGTGGATCTTGTTGCCCATACATTTGAAATGCAAGAAGCAAAACCGCTATTATCGTGAGTTTTTTCATTATAAATTAAGTTGATTCAGTTGTTGATTATCTGTTTATATATACCCATGCGCTCTTTTGCTTCGCACCACCTTCGTAGATAACAGTATAGAAATATGTTCCTACAGGCAGTTCTTCGCCGTCATTAGTTTGACCTTCCCACTCGTCGACATAGTTGTTTTTAGAATATACTAGAGTTCCATTTCTATTAAAGATTTCAAGTTTTACAACATTGAAGCTACTTAAGTCGAAACTATCGTTTAAGTCATCATTATTAGGCGAAATACCTTCAGGGAAAATACAAGACTCTAACTCTACTACAGTAGTGGTTACTGTATTTGTACAACCAGAAGCATTAAACATCATTTCTGCTGAGTATTCTCCAGAAACTAAAACAGTATCTAGAGTTAATCCACTAGCTCCCGCTATCACAGCACCATCTAATAACCAAGTTACCGAAACATCAGCGGCTGTAAAGTTATCTGGTACAATACCTATAGTAACAGGTACTGTTGCATTAGGACAAACTTCGTATTCAAATTGAGAGTCAAAAGTTGCTAATGGAATTAAGTTAACTTCTAAATTAAAAGAAGTCGTTTCATAACATCCAGTATTATTATCCTCAACTCTTACATATACCGTTTCACCGCTACTAGTATATGGACTAGCTAATGCAGCAGCATTATTGTCTGCATCATCTTGAGATGAGTGATACGTTATTGTAACATCTGTGCTTGTACTTACTTCATCATCAATTGAAGTTAAATCAAATTGAGTAGAACCATCTACAGCACCATCTGTATCATCACAAACTACAAAATCAGCAGGTTGATTAGCAGTAGGTCTAGGGTTAACAACTAATTCTACTTCAGATAATTGACGACATCCCAGGAAGCCATCATTTGAAGCATTAACATCTTCAATTCTCATAATTAATGTTTCTCCTGATGTAGTGTAAGGTGACGCTACTGCATCGATTGCTTGGTTAGCATTATCAGTGCTAGTGTAATAACTTACAACAAAATCATCACCTAAACCTAATGAAGCTGTTAAATCGTCTAAATCAAATTCTTCAACACCATCAGAACCAGGTCCATCACAAACAGTAATGTTTTGAGGATCTACAGTTGGAGATTCATTATATAATTTTACATCTATCAAGGCAGAGAAATATGTTTCACTTTGGTCACAAATTCCACCTAATACTTGAACTTGGTACGTTCCAGATTCAGTTACAGTAAAGTTAGGTTGGTTAGAATCAGGTACTATAAACCCATCTTGGTACCATCTGTATTCATCTACACTGTAGAATGTACTAGCTGTTAAAGCCACACTATTATATCCGCAGAATTCAAAAGTTTCATCTGGTGTTAAAGGGTCTTCGATATCATCGTCAACATCACCACCTTCTACAGCTAAGGTAACATCACAAACTACATCACAGTTAGTTCCGTCTGGTGGACCAGAATCTTGAGTAAATGTATAGAAACCTGGTTGTTGAGAGTAGTTAGTGATTAATATAACATATACTGAATTTGCAGGTACACCTGTAAGGGTAATAGTTTCACTTGCAGTAGCAGAGAAACTACAGTCAGCAATTGTTTCAGGTAGTAAATCTACACAACCTCCTTGCTGATCTACAAAAGGTCCCCAAACTAAAAAGTCAATATCTAAAGGAGTACCTGTATTACTTGTTTGGTCTAAACTAAATACATAATCTCCCGCTTCATCAAAGTTAATTGTATTCCACTGAGGATCTGGTTGTGATCCTAAACAATCATAATCTAAATATGGAGGTGCAACTTGATCACCAACAATACTTTCGTATTGAATTGAAGGATCGGCACAAATTGGTAATGCATCTAAACAGTATGAAGGTATACCTATTGTACTGATACATAAATCAAATGTGCTTGTTTCAGCAGAACTACCAGCAGAGAAAACTCTTACGTAGTATGTTTCGCCAATAACTAAAGCAGAAGTTATACTATATGTATCATCAGAACAATATAGCTCTACAAGATTGTCGCAACCTCCAGCATATAAAGCATGGTCTATATTGGTAGTACCACCAGTTATATTCTGAATATCTATAATCTGTTGATCACCCATTGCTGTAAATTGGAACCATACATCATCATCAGGATCACCAAAACAACTGCCACCTGGTACACCAGAAGGTGTTGCAGCAAGAATAGTTCCTGGAGTTACAGACTCACAGCTTTCTCCTGGATTTACAACAGCTACTGTTGCATTTATACATTCATCATTACTTGGAGGACAAGCCAATACTTCAAAAAATTCACTGCTTATTGTACAGTTGTTATCATCGTTATTAGCAACAAAAACCTTAACTGTATTTCCAAAAGGGAAAGGACCTGCTTGATACATGCCAGTAGTTGGCGCCGTTACAGTAGAAGCATCAAAATCATTTGAAATTTCTAAAGATGAAGCATCACCCATACTAGTTACATCAACATCAATATAGAATTGGTCAGTAGCACAGTCAGTATTTACTGTAAACCCAGCTTCAGGTAATGTACATGTCAATTCTTGAATGTTTACAGTAAAGTCTAAAGTAACACCCCAAGCACCATTATAACAAGGATTTGGTGGATCTTGACCACCATCAGCAGTACCAATACGCATTCTATGTACACCAATTGGTGCCGTTAATGGCATTACAAAAGAAGCATCTAATGTTGTTGGGTTTGCGTTAGTAGATTCTCCAGTGAAAACAAGCTCTGTGTCTTCAAATACTAAATTGTCATTAAAATCTATCCAGATATTTGTATCATAAGTAAAACCAGTTGCGAATGTTACAGCAACATTTGTATTAATACCTTGGAATACATTGACAGTTGGTGAAGTTTGGTCTTCATAAGTAACATCACCTAAACTAGGGAAGTCAGTAAAACCAATAGTTACATTTGTCACACCTTGACCATCATTACTAGTTGGCTCAGACTGGCAGTATCCAGTATAAAAAGAAGCAGGACCAGCAAATGAACTTAAGTTCGTAGGGTCACATTCTGCTTGTACATAAAAATCGTAATCTGTATCTGATGTTAAACCAGATAATTCAAATGGATTATCAGTAACACCAGTAACTAAAGTACCTGTTCCAGGAGCAAAACCTGCAGGACCATATTCTATATTCCAAGTCGTTGAAGTACCTGTCTCTGTCCAACCTACTTCTGTAGAAGTTAAACTTAAGTTATTAGAAGTAAGATCTGTTGGTTCTGGACATGTAGGAATCCCTCTAACGCGGAAGTTATCTACAAAAATATCATTATCTTCTGGGTCATCAACAGTACCTTCAGAACCTAAGATTCCAAATTGTACAATTTGACCAGCATAAGATTCAAGTGTAACTACAGGATGCTCACCAGTTGCAGAAACAACAGAAGTACTATCGTAAGTTAAAAGCGGTGTCCATGTTACACCATTATCATTAGTAATTAATAACTGAACAGTATCGTCAGATCCTAATGTACCTGCATTAGTAGAACTACCAAACTCCATGATTCCAAAATCAAATTCTACTTGGAAAGGACCACCAGTTAAATCAAACTGAGGAGATAGAATCCAATCACTTTTTGAAGCAACCCATAAGTTAATTTTGTATGCTCCGTCAAAACCATTATTAAGGAAACCATCTGCTCCCCAAGCACCAGCACCAAAATCGCCAGGCCCTGTAGTAGCATCACCACTATCTGCCTCGTCCCAACAATCTGGAATTATAGTGCCAAATTGCTCAATGTAATCAGGTATGTAAACATCACATGTTGTTGTAAATGTGAAAGGCCCTGTCCAACCACTTAAATCACCACCACAATTAGCTTGCACATAATAATCATAAGTTGTTACTGAGGTTAAACCACCAACAGTATAAGGGTTTGACACACCACTATCAGTTGGTGTTCCTGTTGGAGGAGTACCAGTGGTTACAATCTCAATATTCCAATCTACAACTGTACCATCTTGAGACCAGCTTAATTCAGCTCCATTAGCAGTAATTGCTGCAGCATTTAATGCAGTAGGGTTAAAGCAAGAAGGTGCTTCATCAAATGTTACATCGTCGATAGCAATATCATCATAAAAATCTCCAGTTTCTATTTCTGAGAATATAAATCGAGCTTGAACATCTCCTGTAATTGTTAATGAACTCAAATCAATAACGATAAGTGTCCATCCGCCAGTATTGGTATTATATGTTGCCATGCTATTCCAAGCAGCGCCATCCCAAACTTCTACATCTAAATTACTGTTAGCATTACCTTCATTATCACTTAATAAGTAAAACGAGAGAGCAGGAGTGGTTAGAGCAGATACATCAACAAGAGGACTTGTTAAGGTGCTTATTCCATCATTTCCAGAAGAATCAACCCAAGCAAAATAACCATTTGTAGCAGTAGTGCCTGTAATGGTTCCGTTGTTACCAATGTGGTTACCTGCACCTGTATCAGTAAACTGCCAGTCTTCACCACCATCCATAGACCAGCATAGAGGAATAGTACCACCATTTTCAAATCCTTCAGTATAAGGTGCTGTAAATGTTACACATTCTGTTGAAAAAGCAAAAGGTCCTACCCAAGAGCTAACATCTCCACCGCAATCTGCTTGCAGATAGTAAACATAATTAGAGGCAGGTGTTAATCCTGTAAGTGTGTAAGGATTTGAAGTTGCAACATCAGTAGGAGTTTCTGTCTGAGTTCCTCCATCAAGTATAACTTCAATATTCCAAAGAGTTGCAGTGCCATTTTCTGTCCATGTTAATGTAGCACCATCCGAAGATGTACTTACAATAGCAAGATCAGATGGTTCAGGGCATGTAACTTCAAAAATATTGATATCATCAAAACCAAAACCTTCATCTGTAACAGATGTATCAGATCCAAACGCAATTCTTAAGATTACATTAGATTGGCCGCCTAAACCTGTAAGAGCATGTCTTGCAGTAACCCAAGCATTTGTGCCTGCAGCACCAGTACCTGACCAACCTTCTTGTTGACCACCAGGATTACCGCCAATGGTATCATCTGTATACCAGTTGTTTGGATCTCCGTTAGCACCAACATTAACCCAAGTTGTACCTCCATCAATAGAAGACTGAAGTACAGCTCCATCCCAACTAAATTCAATATCATACCAGATACTTAATTCAATTGAAGGTGCGGCAAGTGACGAAAAGTCAAATACAGGACTTGTAACCCAAGAGCTTTCACTTGAATTGTAATTACCTGAGAGATTGGTTACCCAAGCGTTTGTACCCGAAGCAGCACTATTAATAATAGCGCCAGTTGGTGTACCTAAGGCCCAAGTACCATTTGTTGTGTTGTCAGCAACCCAACCACCATCACCAGACTCAAAGTCTTCAGTGTATGGAAAAGTAGTTATTTGTGCTTGAACATTTGTAATCGTAACAAATGAAAGCAGAAATAAAAATAGAGTAATCTTTTTCATTATTAATCGGTTTGTTAGAAATTATTTAACCCTTTATAATACGTTGATTATAAAGGATTTATTTTTTTTAATTTTTATGAGGCTTGGGTAAGCATATAGGGACGTTGATTAGCCGTTCTTTTTATGCCCATTCGAATATATAAAAAATGCCTATTAACGTAATGTTAACAATGTTATAATAGATGAACTACTTTATTTATCGATAAAAGGTTTATAGGGTTTTGAATTGTACATATACAGGAAAATGATCACTATATCCTCCTTTATATTTTTTGCCGACATAGGTTCTAAAAGGTTGTCCTTTGTATTTGCCATGATATTGTGTTACAAACTTAGAATTGAAAACATCTGCTTTTACAAATTTTAAATTTGAGCCATCTGGATCAAAGAAATTATCAGTAAACAATATTTGGTCAAACATGTTCCATTGAAAATTATGGTTTAGACTCCCTTTATTATAAGATAGAACTGTGCTAAAAGGATTGTATAAATTACTTTCTTTCTCCAGTAACATTAAGCTATCGTTATCAGGATTATCATTAAAGTCTCCCATAACAATAATTTTAGCATTACTTTGTTCGTTTTTTAACCTTGCGATAACACTGTTTACAACTTTAGCTGCTGCAAGTCTTTTGTATTCGGTTTCTTTTTCTCCTTCTCTACGAGATGACCAATGATTGACTATAATATGTAACTTTTCATTTCCTAATTGTCCCTCTACCAAAAGAACATCTCTTGTGTAGTCTCGTAGTCCTTCTTCATTTTGAAGATAGACTGAAAATGTTTCTGAATTTTCGACTTTAAAAAATGCCTCCTTATATATAAGAGCAACGTCAATACCTCTTTCGTCCAAAGAATCAAAGTGTACAAAATTATAGCCTAAGTCTTCTAAGTGTTCACTATTTATTAAATCCGTTAACACCTTATTGTTTTCAACTTCAGCTAAACCTACAATAACAGGCGACTTATCGTCTTCTTCACCAATTTGAGAAATGACCGAACCTAACTTTCGTAATTTGTTCTCATAGCGTTTGTAAGTCCATCGTTTTGCAGACGTTGGTAAAAAATCATCGTCATTGGTTAAAGGGTCGTTTTCTATATCGAATAAATTTTCGATATTATAAAAAGCTATTGTATAGGTTTCAGAATTTTCAATCATGCCATAAAAATATAGCTTTTTAAAAATATACTAAGGAAAAACCATTTCCGTAACTTTGCACTTTATTTTATTTATGCTAGAGAAAAAAGACATAGAATTAGAGCGCGTTGCACTTGTTGGGATAATAACTCAAGAACAAGATGAAGAAAAGTCTAAAGAATATTTAGATGAGCTAGAGTTTTTAACCTATACAGCTGGTGGAGACGTTGTAAAACGTTTTACACAAAAAATGACAATACCAAATCCTAAAACATTTATAGGAACCGGTAAAATGGAAGAAGTGATGAACTTTGTAAAAGACAATGAAGTTGGCACTGTAATATTTGATGATGAGCTTTCACCAGCGCAAGAACGCAACATTAGTAAAATACTGAATTGTAAAATTTTAGATAGAACCAACCTTATCCTAGATATATTTGCCCAACGTGCACAAACCAGTTATGCCAGAACTCAGGTAGAATTGGCACAATGTGAATACCTACTACCGCGATTAAAAGGGATGTGGACACACCTTGAGCGACAAAAAGGTGGTATTGGTATGCGTGGTCCTGGTGAAACAGAGATTGAAACCGATAGACGTATTGTACGCGACAAAATTGCGTTGCTAAAGGCTAAGATAAAAACCATCGATAAGCAGATGGCTGTTCAGCGAGGTAACAGAGGTAAAATGGTGCGTGTGGCTCTTGTAGGTTATACCAATGTTGGTAAGTCAACGTTGATGAATGTGATTAGCAAGAGTGAAGTCTTTGCCGAAAACAAGCTCTTTGCAACCTTAGACACAACCGTTAGAAAAGTGGTGATTGGTAACTTGCCATTTTTGGTAAGTGATACGGTAGGTTTCATCAGAAAGTTACCGACGCAATTGGTAGAATCGTTTAAAAGTACTTTAGATGAAGTTAGAGAAGCAGATTTGTTGTTGCATGTGGTGGACATTTCGCATTCAAATTTTGAAGAACATATAGAATCGGTAAATCAGATTTTAGACGAAATTGAAAGCAAAGACAAACCGACAATAATGGTTTTTAATAAGATTGATGCATACGAGCCAGAACCTTTTGATGAAGACGATTTAGTTGAAGAACGCACCAAAGCAAACTTTACCATTGAAGAATGGAAAAAAACCTGGATGTCTAGAGTTGGAGATAATGCCCTTTTTATTTCGGCATTGAACAAAGAAAATATGGATGAATTTAGAAAACGTGTCTATCAAGAAGTGCGAGAAATTCACGTCACTCGTTTTCCATACAATCATTTCCTATATCCAGACGTTGAAGATATAGAGTAAATTATCTTCAAGATGACGACAAACACCAACCAATTCAAAATTCGGATAAAAAAAATTTTTAAAAACAAGTGGGTGAAATGGCTTTCTGTTTGTACAGGTGCCATTTTACTGTTTTTGGTTGGTCTTTATGTCAGTATATATTTAGGGTTCTTTGGAAAACTACCAACCACTGAAGAGCTGAATTCTATAAAACAAGAGCAGGCCACCCAACTTTTAGACCACAACGGTAAGTTAATTGGCAAGTATTACATCTATGATAGGCAACCTGTAGAATTCAAAGATTTTCCGAAGTATTTAATAGATGCTTTAGTTGCAACTGAGGACAGCCGTTTTTACGAGCACGATGGTGTGGATAATATTAGTCTAATGCGTGTGTTTGTAAAGAATTTAATACTCAGAGATAAAAGTGCTGGTGGAGGAAGTACCATTACGCTTCAACTCGCAAAGAATTTATATGGCAGAAAAAATTATGCACTATTTAGTATGCTCATCAATAAATTTAAGGAATCTATTGTAGCCAAGCGTATTGAAGACATTTACTCTAAGGAAGAAATTCTAACACTTTACCTGAACACGGTTCCGTTTCCAGATAATACATATGGTATAGAAAGTGCTTCTTTAAAGTTTTTCGACAAATCTGTAAAAGACTTATCGCTAAATGAAGCAGCCACTTTGGTCGGAACCTTAAAAGCTAACACCTACTACAATCCACGAGTACATCAACAGCGTAGTGAAGATAGACGAAATGTAGTGCTCAACCAAATGGTTAATTATGGCTACTTGGCAAAAGATTCTTTAGAGTTTTATAGTAATGAAACGTTAGAACTCAATTACAAATCTTACAATCACGATTTAGGTGTAGCACCTTATTTCAGAGAAGCTGTTAAACAAGAGCTTTCAAAAATATTAGATACGCTAAAAACACCAGATGGAGAAACCTACGATTTGTACAAAGATGGCCTGGTTGTGCATACAACGTTAGATTACCAAATGCAGCAATATGCTGAAGATGCAATGAAATCGCACCTAACAAAACTGCAAAGTGATTTTGAAGCTTCTTACGGAAAGTACGCACCTTGGAATGATAACTCTAAAGTTTTAAAAGCAGCCATTCAAAAATTGGCAATAGTCAAAAAGTATAAAGAAGCAGGTTTGTCTGATGCGCAGATTAAAGATTCATTAAATGTAAAACGAAACGTTGAATTATTCGGTTGGAAAGGAGATAACATCAAAAACATTTCTGTAGTAGATAGTTTGAAGCATTATCTTAAGTTTTTAAATACAGGAATGCTATCCATAGACCCAAAAACTGGTGCGGTTAGAACTTATATTGGTGGTATTGATTATCGTTTTTTTAAGTACGACCACGTTTCTCAAAGTGAGCGACAAGTTGGTTCAACCTTTAAACCTTTTGTTTATACAGCAGCAATTGAAAACGGTTTAGACCCTTGTACTTATTTTGCACTTAGTGAAGTGACCTATACCAATTATGACGATTGGACACCAAGTAATGCTGGTAGCGATGAAGAAGACCCTCACATTAATTACACTTTAGAAAATGCCTTGAGTAATTCTGTAAATACCATTGCTGTTAAAGTGTTGGAAGAAGTTGGTATACCAAAAACCATAAAACAAGTCGAAAAATTAGGCATCACGCACGAGTTGCCTAACAAACCATCTTTGGCATTAGGTGTTTCAGAAATAAATTTGAAAGAACTCACAGGTGCTTATGCGAGTTATGTCAATAATAGTAAACCAGTAAAACCATTTTTAATCACAAAAATTGAAGATAAAAATGGAAACATCATTGCTAATTTTGAAGCAGAAGTTGCTGAAGAGCAAGCTTACAATGATTATACTAGGCAAGTAATGCTTCAAATGATGAAATCTACAGTAAATTCTGGTACAGCGACAAGATTGCGAAACACCTACGGATTACGAAACGACATTGCCGGAAAAACAGGTACAACACAAAATAATAAAGACGGTTGGTTTGTAGCTTTAACTCCAAAATTAGTCACCATTACTTGGGTAGGTAACGATAACCATAGTATAGGTTTTAAATCAACAGGAATTGGGCAAGGTGCAAATTCTGCATTGCCAGTTTTTGCGAAGTTTTATCAAAAACTCAATAAAGATTCAGACTACAAGTCTATAACAAACGCCAAGTTTGAAAGTCCATCTGAAGACGTGATAAAAGATTTGGATTGTGAGCCAACCAAACGTGATGGTTTTATTAAGCGATTGTTTAAAAGGAAGAATAAAAAGAAAAAGTTTGATTAAAAAGAAAAGCCTGTCAATAGACAGGCTTTTTTATTTCTTTATAGCTAAAAAGTTTTTAGAACTTGTAGCTTAAACCAATTGTGTAATAAGACTGTAATTTATTGTCGGCATCACCTAAAGCAACACCTTGTGCATTTGCAGCTTCTTGCTTGTTGCTTCTTAAAGCAAAATCAAAACCAACACCAATCATTTTCCATAAGGTATAACCAAATGAGTTTGTCCATGTCCAGTTAGAAAGATCACCATCTTTATAACTTTGGAATGTAGAGAAGTTAGTTTTGAAATTTATAGCACCAATTTGTCTGGTGTAGTCTGCCACAATTTTTGCTCCAAATGATGAATCAAATACGGTATCTCCACTAGAGAATACGAAATTGTAGTTGGCAGGATGTATAACCACAACTAAGTTTTCTATAGGAGTCCATGTAGCACCAAAACCAAGATCTAAATATCCTGGGTCATTAAAATTGTCTAATAATGTTGTTCTATACTCAGCTAAACCAGAAATGGCCCATTTTTGATTTAATCTCTGTCCATAAAGAGAAGAAAGGTTGAAAACATCTGTTGTTGGATTGAAATCTTTGTCAGCATCTGTACCATTATCCTTATCGTCTAATTTTACCCAGTTAAGATTAGTTGTTAAAGCATTTCTCCAAAAATATTTATCTTCAATTTTATTCGCAAATGCATTAACCGTTATCCCAATGTTACCTGAAACATTATTAGGTGTTCCTTGTGCGTACCAATTGTTAAAGTTAGATAAACTTCCACCAATTGTACCAAAAGCCCCTACTCTCCAACCTGGTAGCGCATCGATTTGTGCTTGTATGGCATTAGCCTCAGCCTGAAACTTATCTGCCTCAGCTTGTTTCTCTGCTTTCTGAGCTTCTAATTCCTCTTTTGTTTGAGAGAATCCGAAAGTTATGGCAAACATTAAGAATGCCGATAAAAGTAATTTTCTGTTCATAATGAATTAAATTTTAATAAATTAAGATGTAAATAATTTACAAATATACGTGTTTATTAGTGTTTTAGGTATTTGTTGATTCATCTAATCAATATTGATTAGACATCAAAAAAAAACATTAAGTCACATTTATTTTTTTCTTTTGAATAAAGGCACAGCAGAACATGCCTCACCAAACATAATAGATTTGGCAATTGGTTTTAATTTTTGAGACAATAAAACCAATGCGTTTGCTGGGACAGGTTTGTTGGAACACCCTTTTATAATAACAGGCATATCTTGATAGATGCTTAGGTCTAATTCTGAAATTATAGTAGTGTATACTATAGATTCCAAAAGATCTAAAGAGCCAATAACAGTCATTTTTGAAAATTCTTCGAGCTCTAAAGAAATAAGCATATAAGCCCAATCTGGAACAATGGCATCGGTAGAGCAATGCAATGCAACATAGCAATCTTTGTATTGCGACCAATCGTATTCTGCTACGTGTGCTCTAAATTCTTTCTCTCTAAGAACCAAACCTTCAAGCAGCCAATCCTTAATATCAAATAGAATTCGTTTTCCTTTAGGATAGAAATCTTCTAGGTCAATGACTTTTAGTTTGCTGTTAGCAACTCTATTTATAATTTCTTCTGCCATAAGCTATTTTACGCTGTAGCGACGTAGTCCGTAATTGGTCTCTTCACGTTCAATAAAATCTAACGATATTTTACTTCCGTTGTGTATTGGAGTTTCTATTTTAGAACGGTGAATATTCTCGTAGGTGTTTACATCGATAGAAGATCTTTCATCTAAGGTTTCAAATAGTTTAATAGATGCTACTTTAGACTTCCAACTTTCTTGCACAACACCTTCAAAAACCTTGGATTTAGAACCACTACCATAAGCTATGAAACCAATAGTTTTTCCTGATAGGTCTAAGTTATTATTGTAACTATCAGACAATAAACTTAAAAGCGACATAAAAATTGAAGCAGTGTACATGTTGCCAATTTCTGAAGAGGCTATTTCTCCCTGAGCAATCTTTGTGTTTACAAAATTGCTGTATAACTGGGATTTGTAGGCTTTTTTAGACCATTCTTTTTTGTCTGAATCCTCTAAACGACCTATCTCATTTTCTAGTTCGTTATAGATTTCAGATGTTTTAATCCAGTTAAGCCAATTGTCAAAAATTATACGTCTTCCATGAAAAGCATAAGGTAAATGAAATACCATTTTATGCCATTCGTTGTTGAAATTTATTGACTTTTGCTCTCTAAAGTGATTAAGAGCTTCAGTAATTCTGTCATTATAACATGCATTAGAAAACTGACCATCAAATACAGGTTCTTCCTTAAAAACTTCAACAATATCACTGCCGTCTGACCAAAATTCAGAGTCTGAAGAAGCCATAAATTCATTTATTTTTTCATCAGAAGTGTCTAAATTAAGTTCTTTGAAGACTGCTTTTAAAAGCTCTGCTTTTTTATAGGTTCGCCTTGGTTTAAAGAAATCTCCTTCGCTCTTAGAGGCTACTCCCCAAACATTATTAATTTCTAATATAGATGGATTATGACTTATCAAAACAGCAACAGCTCCTGCTCCTTGAGTGTATTCTCCAGTAGAATTGATATCGTACTTAGAAAGGTCTGAAGCTATAACAACGGCTTTTCTATTAACATCTTGTTTTACCCAATCTATACTATTGTGCAATGCATCTACAGCTCCCACACAGGCAAAAGTCATATCTAACGCATCGCAGTGTTTAAAGCTTCGTCCTCCGTACGTTTTTGCAAGTTCATTTTCTACAATTTCTACAGCATAGGTTGCTGTGGGTTTGGAGCCATCAACAGCGCTTTCTGTGCCTAAATACACACGACCAATTTCGTTTGGGTTTATGTTGTTTTGAGTAATTAGGTTTAGTAGCGCGTTTGCAGCAAAAGTAGCTGCGTCTTCTCCAACATTTGGAACTGCCATTTTTTGTAGACCTAACCCATTTTTTAATTTTTCCGCAGGAATTCCTCTCGCCTCTGCAAGATTATCCATTGAAACATATAGTTGCGGAACATAAAATGCTATTGCGTCGATTCCTGTAGTGCTCATAAAGTTTTTTGTTATAGCATTCCTAATTCTAACTTAGCCTCTTCACTCATTAGGTCTTGAGACCAAGGCGGATCGAAAGTAATTTCTACTTCAGCATCTTTAACCTCATTGATGGATTTTACTTTTTCCTCAACTTCGAGAGGTAAGGTTTCTGCTACTGGGCAGTTGGGTGTTGTTAAGGTCATTAAGATTTTTACTTCGTAGTCTTCGTTTACAAAAACATCGTATATTAATCCTAATTCGTAGATATCTACAGGGATTTCGGGATCGTAAATGGTCTTTAAAACACGTACTATTTTATCTCCAAGTACGTTAGTATCTATAGTTGATTCGCTCATCTTAATTTAGCTGCGTTTGGTATGCAATGGCATACATTTTTAATTGTTTTATCATACTAACCAATCCGTTAGCTCTAGTAGGTGATAAGTGTTCTTTTAAACCAATTTTATCAATAAAATCGGTATTTGCCTCAATAATATCCTTTGGGTGTTGGTTAGAGAATACTCGTATTAAAATAGCAATAATACCTTTTGTAATAATAGCATCGCTATCTGCTGTAAATTCTACTTTGTCATCGTTCATTTCAGCATGTACCCAAACCTTACTTTGGCAACCTTTTATGATATGGTCATCGGTTTTGTATTGTTCGTCAATTAATGGAAGTGTTTTGCCTAAATCTATCATGTATTGATAGCGTTCTTCCCAATCATCAAACATTGAAAACTCATCTATGATTTCATTCTGAATTTCTTCAATAGTCATAATCAAATTCATTTAAAGCAAAGTTACAAAATCGCTACTGTTTAGTTGCAATTTCTGCCATTGATAATATCTTATTAACTATTGATTCTATTTCTTGAGGTGGTGTACCATGATCAAAGGTGGGAGTCATCATTACAACATCTCCTTTTATTACAGATAGTGTTGCGTGTGCAGCACCATCATATAGACGCTTATCTGTTGGTGCTTTTAGCAAATCTAGATTTTCTACAACAGCATTGCTCAATAGTTCGTTAAGCGCTTTCCAATCTTGCGGATTGCACTCGTAGGTCTCTATGTTTTTTAAACTTCTATCTTTTGAAATTTTTATTTCAGCTTTTGAAACCTCAATATGTTCAAAAGCCCCTCTTGTTGAGGTTTCATAAATAACTGCAAATTTTTTGTAATTATCTTGTACAACCTCACTTTTTCCAGGTCTTGAGGCTTCGCTTTTTGTAGCTGTAAAAACTTCAGTACCTTCATTTAGAAAAGTAATGCTGTCGTTTTTAACAACGAAAGAATTAACTGTGCTAATAGCATTCAGAAATGCTTTTTCAAAATTACTTCGTTCTCCTCCACAGTATTTTTTAGAACTCGCAATTGGTCCGAATTTAAGCGTGTTTTCGTTAACTGTATAATTTCCGAAAAACGTGTTACAACCTGAAAAACCAGAAACCTGATTGGTAGAATCGTTAAAAGTTATCGTAAGATTTTTAGGAGTTACGTCTTTAGACTCAAATTGATTTATGGCATAAGTTCCAGATAGGTTAAATTGCTCCATACTCTTTTTTTGTTCCGTAAGCGTTTCTTTAGCAGAATTACAAGATCCTGTAAGTGTTAACAAAGTAAAAAGACTCAGTAAAAATTTCATAAAAAAAGGTTTTATTAGTCTAAGTTACACTTTTGATGCCAAACTCTTTCGATACTTGAGATTTAAGTATTTCTATGAGTAGTTTAAAGTTAAGACAACATCATTACAGCTTTCTTTAACGAAGCAATAAAAGAGTCTATTTCTTCTTTGGTATTATAGAACATAAAGGACGCTCTAATGGTACCTGGTATTTTATAAAAATCCATTATTGGCTGAGCGCAATGATGACCAGTACGCACTGCAATACCCATTTTGTCTAGGATTGTTCCAATATCGTAAGGATGAATATTACCAACGTTAAAAGAAATAACAGAAGTCTTGTTTTTTGAAGTACCATAAATATTTAAGCCTTCAATTTTTTGAAGCTGCTCTGTGGCATAAACTAAAAGTTCATTTTCGTACTTTGCTATAGTTTCAAAACCAATAGAGTTCATGTAATCTATAGCCGCACCAAAAGCAATTCCGCCACAAATATTAGGTGTTCCGGCTTCAAACTTGTGAGGTAAATCTGCATAAGTTGTTTTTTCAAACGTTACTTCTGCAATCATTTCGCCACCACCTTGGTAAGGAGGTAATTTTTTTAACCACGATTCTTTTCCGTAAAGTACACCAACACCAGTTGGTCCACACATTTTGTGTGCTGAACACACATAAAAATCTACGTCTAATGCTTGTACATCTGCTTTAATATGCGGTGCGGCTTGTGCGCCATCAACCAAAACAGCAGCGCCAACGTCATGAGCTTTTTCTATTATAGTTTCAATGGGATTTATTGTACCAAGTGCATTAGAGACATGGTTTACAAAAACTAATTTGGTGTTTTGGTTAAGAAGTTTTTCAAATTCTGAAAGCACCAATTCACCATTCATATCCATTGGTATTACCTTAAGAGCTGCTCCGGTTTTTTCACAAAGCATTTGCCAAGGCACAATATTGCTGTGGTGCTCTAAAGCAGAAACAATGATTTCATCTCCTTTTGTTAAAATTGAAGAAAAACTATTAGCCACTAAATTAATACCATGTGTAGTGCCAGATGTAAAAATGATCTCGTAAGCTTTAGCAGCATTAAAATGTTTTTGAATTTTAATACGCGACTGCTCATAGGCGTCGGTTGCTTCTTGGCTTAAGGCATGAACTCCTCTATGAATATTTGCATTATAGCTAGAGTAGTAGTCTACAATAACATCAATAACCTGTTGCGGAGTTTGCGATGTTGCCGCATTATCAAAATATATTAAAGGCTTACCATTAACCTTACGATTTAGAATGGGGAAGTCTTGTCTTGTTGCATTAATATCAAACATATGTCTTCAAAGAATATATGCAAAAATACGAAGCATTGGTGGCAAACTAAAACTTATAGAATAGAGCTTTTTAAAAATTAGAATAAAAAAAACAAACATTTTTTACAAATACATTTAAATAAAATGTATATTTGAAATATGTATAGCAAAGAATTAACAAAAGGAACATTACAACCTATCATTTTAACCATAATAAATAATAAAGGTAGAATGTATGGTTATGAGATTACGCAGGAGGTAAAAAAGATGACTGCAGGAAAGATAGATATTTCTGAAGGCGCACTATATCCTATTTTACATAAGCTTGAAGCTAAAAAGGTATTAGAAACCGAAAAAGTATATATAGGTAAGCGCATAAGGAAGTATTACAAGGTAACCAAAGAAGGAAAAAAAACTGTAGAAAGTGTTACTATTGAAATTAATGACTTTATTAATACCCTAAGCTTAATTTTTAACACTAAACCTATATAAAAAATGGAGTTAACAGAAAAGCACATCACATTTATTGATAATAGTTTGTCTCTGTATGGTGTTAAAGACGAAAGCCTTAGGGAAGATTTGCTAGATCACATTTGCACATATATCGAAGAGCAAGAAACGGACGATTTTAATAAACTCTATCAACAAGCATTGCAAAAATTTGGTGGTTATGCTAGTTTTCAGAATTTACAATTAGAAACAAATCATCAAAAATTAGCTAAAGAAATCATTACAGTAAATAAACTGAAGTTCTCATTAGGCTTTGTTGTTATTCTTTTACTGGTTGTGAGTTTGGTTTTTCAAATGATGAGTTGGCCTTATGCCAATGCTTGGTTGCTTGGTGCTATAGCAATTTCGGTATTAGTGATTTTACCAACGCATTTATATGCTAATTATAAAAAATCTATTCATAAATACTCCTAAATAAACTTGTTATGAAAAAATCGTTTTACATCCTTGGTTTTATAACCTTTTTTATTCTTGGTATTGGTGCCATGTTTGAGTTTTTAACCTGGCCTTACAGAGGTGTTATTGTATTTATTGGGTTCTTATTTCTCAATTTTGGTCTTATACCAACCTATTTTTATCAAAAATATAAGCAATGTCGATCCTAAAATATAGTGTTGCATGTTTTGTTTTTCTGATTTTCTGCCATCTCAAAGCTCAAGAAAACATCTCAGAAAGTATTGACGAATTATTAAAAGTCTATGACTCTAATGGCGAGCCAGGATTAAGTGTTAAGGTTATAAGAGACGGCGAATCTATTTATTCCAAAGGTCTAGGACTTTCTAATTTAGATTATGACATTAAGAATTCCGATTCCACGGTACATAATATTGCATCAATTACAAAGCAATTTACGGCAGCTGCTATTTGGGCATTAATCAATGAAGATAAACTGAGTTTAGAAGATGATATAAGAACTTATTTTCCTGAATTTCCAGATTATGGAGAAGTCGTTAAAATCAAACATTTATTAAATCATACCAGTGGCATAAGAAATTATCATACATTAATGTATTTGTCAGGTTTTGACTATGATAACAATTATTACGATAATAACACAGTTTTAGAATTAGCTAAAAGACAAAAAAATCTTAATCATTTGCCAAATGAAAAAGTAAGCTATTCAAACACCAATTATAATTTATTAACGCTAATTATTGAGCGTGTGTCTGGTTTAAATCTCAATGACTATTTAAAACTTAAAATACTAGAACCTTTAAAGATGAATTCCACATTTGTAAGGGTAGAGCACGGAAAACCTATAAAAAACAGAGCAATAGGATATGTTCCAGATGGTAATGGATTTAAATACTCAGTTAATAGTCAACTAAGTTATGGTGCAGGTAGTATGGGTTCTTCTGTCAATGATTTGGCGATTTGGACGCAAATGCTCAATGAACAAATTTCAGAATTTAAACCTTTAGCACAATTTTTAAAACAAACCGAAACTTTAAACTCTGGTAAAAAAGCAAATTATGCAAGAGGAGTAATGATTGACACTTACAAAGGTTTTGAAGTGGTTGGTCATAGTGGTTACGGTTTTGGAGCTCGCTCTCATTTAATTGCTGTTAAGGAAAAGCAATTAGGGATTATTGTCTTAACAAATACACAAACTATTGATGCGACACGTGTAGCTTATCAAGTTTTAGATATTCTTCTAAAAGATGAAAAAATGAAAGAGGTGAAAACTATTCAATCATCGTTTAAAAAACAGGATGTTAATCAATTTACAGGAGAATTTAAAGAAATAAACAGTGACATGACCATGAAGCTATTTGTAGAGAATGATACTTTAAAAGCTTTGGGTTCAATGGGTAAAACACCTGTTGCTCTTGTGCAATACGCTACAAATAAATTTCACAGGGCCCAAAGTGAAAATGTTAAGTACGATTTTACACCATCATCTAGTCATGATATGGTAATTTCATTTGGTGGCACACCATTTTATTTTAAACACGCTAAATTTATTGATGAGACTTTAGTTACTGTGAAAGATTTTATTGGCGATTTTTATTCTGAAGAGTTAGATGTTAACTATCGTTTTTATTTAAAAGATAATGTGCTTAAACTAACCTACAAAGAAAATGAAGAGGTTACTTTAAAACCTATTCAATTAAATCAATTTGGAAATGGTGACAGAACGCTATATCATTTTGTAAAAGATAGAAATGGCAAGGTAACAGGAATGCTCTTGTCTTGTGATGGTACTGTAAAAGAAATTATTTTTAAAAAGAAAAGGATTACTATTTAGCAATCCTTTTTCTGTTTTATTTGGGTTCTATAAATCAAACCCAATATTAACACCTAGTTTGTTGGCAATAATCTTAGTAATCCTATTTTTTATTTCAGGAATTTTAACTGAATCTAAAACATTGTTACTAAAAGCAAACATCAACAATCCTCTTGCTTCTTTTTCTGGTATACCACGTGAGCGCAAGTAAAACATAGCACTCTCATCTAATTGCCCAATGGTACAACCGTGAGAACATTTTACATCATCAGCAAAAATCTCTAGCTGAGGTTTGGTGTTTATGCTTGCTTTATCACTTAATAAAATATTATTGTTGGCTTGAAACGCATCTGTTTTCTGAGCTTCTTTTTCTACCAAAACCTTTCCGTTGAAAACACCAGTAGAATTATCTCCAAAAATACCTTTGTAATCTTGATGACTTTCGCAGTTAGGTTCTATATGATGAACTAGTGTATTGTGATCTACATGCTGTTTATCACCAATAATAGTGATGCCTTTCATTGTAGAATCTATACGCTCACCATTTTGGTAAAAGTTGAGGTTATTTCTTATCAATTTTCCACCAAAAGAGAAGGTGTGCACTTTTACAATACTTTCTTGCTTTTGATTGATGAATGTGTTGTCTATCAATGATGCCGATTGGTTATCATTCTGAATTTTATAATAATCTACAATAGCACGTTTGTTACCAAAAATCTCAGTTACAGAATTAGTTAAAACAGGATTCTCTGTTAAACTCTGATGACGTTCAATAATTTGAACATGAGAATTTTCATCTACAATAACTAAGTTACGAGGTTGTAACATTAAAGCCGCTTCATTTCCTGTTGAAAAATGAAGGATTTGGATTGGTTTGTCTACTAGCTTATTCTTCGGAATATGAATAAAAGCTCCTTCTGCAGAAAATGCAGTATTCAAGGCAGATAAACTATCTTTTGTTGCTATTTTATTGAAATAGTTTTCAATGACAATTCTGTATTTTGGCTTTGTTAAAGCCGCTGACATTAAGCAAACGTCTAAACCATCATGTGTAGTTTGAGACAAATGCGAAGAATACTTACCATCAATAAAAACAATCTTATATGAATCTATATCGTGAATGAAATATTTCTTCACGTCTTTAAATTCTAAAGCCTCTTCGTGTTTAGGAAACATACTATAATCATGCTTTAAAATTGAATTTAAAGATGTGTATTTCCATGCTTCCTGACGCTTGGTCGGGAAACCTTCACTTTCAAAATGTTTTATAGCTTCTGTTCTAATGTCATGTACAGGCGAATCTACATCGACCATATTTTCGAATGCCATGAAAGAAGACACTAACTTTTCTTTTAATTCCATTTAGCTTATTAATTAAGCGTTTACTTCTTCTTTTATCCAGTCGTAACCTTTAGCTTCTAACTCATGAGCTAATTCTTTTGTACCAGACTTAACAATACGGCCATTGTAAAGTACATGCACATAATCAGGTACGATATAATCTAATAAACGTTGGTAGTGCGTAATCACAATAACAGCATTGTCTTTAGATTTTAATTTGTTAACACCATTGGCTACAATTCTTAAAGCATCGATATCTAAACCAGAATCTGTTTCATCAAGAATTGCTAGTTTTGGTTCTAACATTGCCATTTGAAAAATTTCGTTACGTTTCTTTTCACCTCCAGAAAAGCCTTCATTTAAAGAACGTGATAAAAATTTACGATCTATTTCTAAAAGTTCGGATTTTTCACGAATCATCTTTAGCATTTCGTTAGCTGGCATATCTTCTAAACCTTTAGCCTTACGAGTTTCGTTTATGGCTGTTTTCATAAAGTTAGTAACACTAACTCCTGGGATTTCTACAGGATATTGAAATGATAAGAAAACACCTTTGTGTGCACGTTCTTCTGCTGCAAGTTCGTCAATGTTTTCACCTTCTAACAAAATTTCTCCTTCTTCAACTTCATACTCTTCTTTTCCAGCAATTACAGAGGCTAATGTACTTTTACCAGAACCATTAGGTCCCATTATAGCATGTACTTCTCCAGGTTTAACTTCAAGGTTAATACCTCTTAATATTGCTTTATCTTCTACGCTTGCGTGTAAGTTGTTTATCTTTAACATTGTCTTAGTTTGATAATTTTATAACGTCTTCTTTATTTGGATTTGGTTTTTCAACCTTTAATATATCCTTAATTTCTAAGGCTTCTTCCCATTTAATATTTGGGTTTGTGTTTTTAGATTTTTTTACTCTCACTGTTACAGGTACAGAGGTATATTTGTGCTCTTTAAAAGGTTTTACTTTTTCATTTAGCTGGTGCATATTCTCATCTACAACAACCGCATAAATAGTTCCGTTTGGAGACTCAAACACAGCAGCATTTTGGTCTGCATCATATACAAATTCACCTTTCATGGTAATAAAACCATCGTTTTGGTCATATGATTTTGCTCTGTTTTCTTCTAAATTAGCTTCTTTTTTGGTTTCGTTTTTACAGCTTACAAAACTTATTAAGGCCAACAAAATGATTGCAATTTTTTTCATAGTCTTATCCTACTGAACCTTCTAAACTGATTTCTAATAATTTTTGAGCTTCAACAGCAAACTCCATTGGTAGTTTGTTTAATACTTCTTTACTAAAACCATTAACTATTAAAGCAATGGCTTTTTCTGTATCTATACCACGTTGGTTACAGTAAAAAATCTGGTCTTCACCAATTTTACTTGTTGTAGCCTCGTGCTCAATTTGTGCCGATTTATTTTTAGCTTCAATATATGGGAATGTATGCGCTCCACATTCATTACCCATTAATAAACTATCGCACTGAGAGAAGTTACGAGCATTTTCTGCTCTAGAATTTATTTGAACCAATCCACGGTAAGAATTTTGAGATTTACCTGCAGATATACCTTTAGATATAATGGTTGACTTGGTGTTTTTTCCTAAGTGAATCATTTTTGTCCCAGTATCGGCTTGCTGGAAATTATTAGTAACAGCTATGGAATAAAATTCACCGACTGAGTTATCTCCTTTAAGTACACAACTTGGATATTTCCAGGTTACAGCAGAACCTGTTTCTACTTGTGTCCAAGAAATTTTTGCGTTTTTCTCACACAGCCCACGTTTGGTTACAAAATTGAAAACACCACCTTTACCTTCAGCATTTCCTGGATACCAGTTTTGAACCGTAGAATATTTTATTTCAGCATCGTCTAAAGCAATTAGCTCAACAACAGCTGCGTGTAATTGGTTTTCGTCTCTACTTGGTGCAGTACAACCTTCTAAGTAAGACACATAACTACCTTCGTCGGCAATAACAAGTGTTCTTTCAAACTGACCTGTTCCTGCTTGGTTAATTCGGAAATAGGTTGAAAGTTCCATTGGGCAACGAACACCTTTTGGGATATAACAAAAACTGCCATCACTAAAAACGGCAGAGTTTAAAGCCGCATAGAAGTTGTCTTTTTGCGGAACAACAGTACCAATATATTTTTTCACAAGTTCTGGATGCTCTTTAATGGCTTCAGAAATACTCATAAAAATGATGCCTTTTTCAGCTAGGGTCTTTTTAAAAGTGGTCGCTACAGAAACTGAATCTACTACCACATCCATGGCAACACCAGCTAATTTCTTTTGCTCGTCTAGAGAAATACCTAGCTTCTCAAAAGTGGCTAATAACTCCGGATCTACTTCGTCTAGGCTATCGTATTTAGGTTTGCTATTAGGTGCAGAATAATAAGAAATAGCTTGAAAGTCTGGTTTTTCATAATGTACATTAGCCCAATCAGGCTCTTCCATTTCTTGCCATGCCTTAAAAGCTTCTAATCTCCATTCTGTCATCCACTCTGGTTCTTCCTTCTTTTTAGAGATAGCTTTTATAATATTTTCGTTAAGTCCATTAGGAAAAGTTTCAGATTCAATATCTGTATAAAAACCATATTCGTATTCTTTGGTTTTTAATTCTTCTCTTAAATCGTCTTCAGTATATTTACTCATTGCGTTTTTTTATAAAGAAAATGATTCGCCGCAACCACATGTACGGTTGGCGTTGGGATTGTTAAATACAAATCCGGTTCCGTTTAATCCTCCTGAATATTCTAAAGTAGTGCCAATAAGGTATAAGAAACTCTTTTTGTCTACAATGATTTTTACACCATTATCTTCAAAAACTTTATCATCTTCAACTTGCTCTTTGTCAAATTTTAAATCGTATGATAAACCAGAGCATCCACCACTTTTAACACCAACTCTAATGTAGTCAGTATCAGGATTGTAACCGTCATCACTCATTAGTTCGATGACTTTTTTCTTTGCTTGTTCAGAAACTTTAATCATATATTAAAGCAGATTAATTCTAAATTGAACGCAAATATACGATTTAACTAAGGTTTAACCATGTTTACTAACATTATATTAGCATATGATTTAATAGAGTTTCCCTATTAGTTAAGAAAATTTAGGCTTAGCAGTTTGGAGTTTGAGATGAAATAATTGTCTAAGTGTAGTTTGAATATGTTTATTATTTACAGGTAATTCTTCAAAATTTCCGCTTACATCTGTTTTTACAACTGTGTTGCAGTGTGTACATGTTAATTCGGCAGTTTGGTCAGAATTTGTTTTTGACTTGACATAATTATGACCAAACACAGCACAGGGCAATGCTTTGCTTGTAGTAGGTTTCATCTCATAAGGTTTGGGACTGAAAATGTAAGTAAACCTAAAAGAATTCACTGCTTAAATCCGTCGTTTTTCGATGAAAAACATCAAATAACAAGAATAAACTTACATTTTAGTTTTGAAAATCAGGATTGTTTAAAAATGAAGGGTCAGAAAGTGTTAGCAGAAATGCTTTTAAATCCGCTTTATCTTGGGCGGACAATTGTACTCCTCCTTGATTAATTTTTTTCATCAGTGGGTCAATTGTTGGTGAGTTTTGAAGCCCTTCGCTGTAGTGATTTATAACTTCGTCTAAAGTAGCGAATCTACCATCGTGCATATAAGGTGCTGAATACGCTAAATTTCTCAAAGAAGGAGAACGAAATTTTCCGTTGTCATTTGGGTCACCAGTTATAGTGCCCAATCCTAAATCTGTAAACGTTGCGTCTAGTCCGTTGTTGTGAAAATCATTATCAGTCCAAAGCGGATTGTTAGGATTGCCATGGCAATGAAAACAATCGCCTTTATCCTCTCTTAAGAAAATATCAAGCCCATTCAGTTCTTGTGGTGTTAGGGTGGCCAGACCAAGTGTATATTTGTCAAATTTTGAATTTGCAGAAATCAAAGTACGTTCAAATTGAGCTATAGCTTTAGTGGTTAACTCTTTTGTTATCGTTGAGGTATTAAATGCTAATTGAAATAATTCTGGATATTCAGGATGATTTTGCAGTCGGTCAACAACATTGTCCCAATTACTATGTAATTCAATAGGATTTTCAACAGGTTCCTCGGCTTGGCGTTCAAGACTCAATGCAGATCCATCCCAATTAAAACGCTCTCCATAATTCCATGCCAGATTAAACAAAGGCATTGCATTTCTTGGTCCTGAAATGCCATCTATGCCTACACTTGTTGGTAAGTTTTCTGAAAAAGAACTCTGAGGTGAATGACAAGTTGCACAAGATTGTGTACCATCTGCGGATAGAATTCTATCAAAAAATAGTTTCTTGCCAAGAGCTACTCCTTTAACGGTTTGAGGATTGTCTGTAGGTATAATAGGTGCTATAATATTGTTTGAAAATATTTCAGGAATATCCAGAGGTAATGATGTAGGTTGGTAACCCGAGTCTTCACTAGAACAACTAGAGCAAAGCATAATTATAATAAGCAACAATCCTTTTTTCATCTATTTAAATTTTAGCAAAAACCTATGGTTTAGTTATTTAATTATTTTGGTGGGTGATGGTCTTTGCTTGCCAAATGCCCATTATGGGCTTTCATCTTTTCAAACTATTGAAACACGTCTCCTAAACTGAATACATTTTGTCCATTTTCATACATCATTATCTGAGCTGTAGAATTTGGCATCAGCGTTTGGTTATATACATTTAAATCCCAGAGATTCGGGTTTTTAAACCATTCTGCGATATTCATTTTTACTTCAATTTCAACATCATTGGTGATTTCTAAAGCACCAAGATTTACTGTAAAGAAGGTGTCTTGTGGGAATGTTGGATTAGCACCAACATTATCAACAGCTCTTATCGCATGGTAGTTAAACCCTTGCTCTTCCGAATTAGAGTTAATGAATTTACCATCAAATTGCATGTAGTGGTAACCTCCTCCCATTGTTTCAGGAACATTAAATGAAGCTGAGTTAAGATCAGTGTAATTTTCAGCATTATCCTCATTATCTAAACCAAACGTAAAAGACACATTTGTGTAATTACCAACGGGAATCTGAGTCTCTGGTGTATATTCCATATTTACTCCATTGGTGAGGTCCACCAGATTGTAAATATCGAGCTCAATTTCTTCTCCATTGGCTTTTGTGAAAATGATATCTGAAATTACATAACGAAGCCTTTCAAACCCAATAGATTCACCGTTTGCATTTACATATTGAATAGGGCCAAAATTATAATCTCTAATAAGTGCTCCATCCCAATTATGTGTAAACACGAATGTAGTTGAAACCTGAGATGTACTATCTGAATCATCACTTGAATTGCATGCGCTAAGCAAAACTAGCAGACATAAAAGTGAAACGATTTTATTCATTTTAATGATATTTTTAATCTATTTTAATAATTAATAAATCTGTAAATCCTTTGTTTTCTATGATGTCTCCATCACTACTAGCGGTATCACCAACAGCAATGACCGAACCATTTATTAATTCGACGACATCATAAGAAAAATCAATATTGGAGCCTCCAACCGTGGTTTCCCATAGCAAATTACCATTGTTATCTGTTTTTAAAACCCAAGCATCATTTTGACCTTTGTTTTCAGAAACATCCATGTCGCTACTTCGGGAACTTCCCGAAAGTAAAAAACCGTTGTTTTGAGATTTTTTTATAGCTCTGGCCACATCAAAACTAGAACCTCCAATCGTCCTTTCCCAGATGAGATTTCCAGAAGGTGATATTTTTATAAACCATAAATCCGCTGCTCCTTTATTTTGTGATACGTCATTATCACTACTACGAGTATCACCAGCAATGATGTAATTGCCATCATTAGTTTTAACGATGGCTCTAGCTTCATCGATTTGAGAACCTCCAAAGGACTTTTCCCAAACTAAATCGCCAGACTCAGAAATCTTAATAACCCAAAAATCATAAGTTCCAATATTGCTAGAAATATCAGTGTCTTCACTATCTGAACTTCCTACTACTATGTAACCATTATCGTTGGTTTGGACAACTCCATAAGGTGTATCTGTAAAATTGCCACCAAAGTAATGGCTCCACTCTAAGTTACCAGAAATATCGAGTTTTAAAGCCCAATAATCACCACCAGCATGCCTGTTTGCGTTTCGGGATGAATTTCCTTCTCCTCCTGAAGCTGTAACGTCTAAAATACCAGTAACTAAAAATCCTTGGTCATTAGTTTCAGTCATTGTAATGCCGGAATCTGCACCTTGGTAACCAAAGGATTTTTCCCAAGATATATTTCCGTTAGCATCTAGTTTCACGAGCCAATAGTCTTGAAGTCCTGCGTTTTCGGTAGCATCTCCATCATTACTAAAACTATATCCCAAAATAGCATAACCACCATCTGAAGTTTGAATAATATCACTACCTCTATCGTCTAAACTGCCTCCATAGGTTTTTTGCCATTGTAATTGATCAGTCGCATCAAATTTTAATACCCAATAGTCAAAACTTTCATCTTGTTTATCGGTAATATCATTGCCATTACTTTGTGTATAACCCAAAATGATATAACCTCCATCGGTAGTGGCCGTAACGGATTGTGCACTATCGTTTTTGGAACCTCCATAGGTTTTGACGAATGTTACTTGGTCATCATTATTAGAAGTAGAAGCGTCATCACTACTACAGCTTAAGAGTAGTAAAACCATAAAACAATATGTACTGACTTTATTGATCATATATGCTAATTTGAAGGTCTTACAATAAACAAACCACCATCAATATCGCTAACGATGATATTACCACTTTCAAAAAACGGATAGATATTCCATGCACCATTGAAAGCTGTATTGTCATTAGGAATATAGGTGTCTAAAAAACCAGTTTCAATCATTACACCTTCATCTAGACTCGAAATATCAATAGCTCTAAGACCAGCTGAATAATTAGCAACATAAAACGTATTGCCTACTACATAACCGTTATGGTCTATGGCAGAAGTTGGTGCTAAATATTCCATATGATATATAGGATTATCTAAGTCGCTAAAATCAAAAACTATAGTTCTAGAGTTAGTGCCAAAATTAATTTCGTCAAGTTCATCACCAAGTAAAAAGTAGACCATATCATCAGTAAACCAACCTTGATGTGCATAGCCTAAATTACCGTAATCTATAGTTGAAATTTGAACAGGGTTTGCTTTGTCGGTAACATCTATAATCACCACTTCATTAGCGTTACTACCAATTAAAATTTCTCTGCCAGTATAATCTGCATCTGGCCCATTATAAGTTACAACTTGAGCATCGTGAGAGTAAGCATCATTAGCATAGCCACCAGCTGCAACAGGTGAGGTTGGGTTTTGAATATTAATAAAATGAGGACCTCCGTTAAAAGTGTCTGAACCCACGGCATAAGCAAAGCCGCTATCTTCATTAATGACGATATTATGAGCCTTTCCAAATTCATTATAGTTAGCATCTGCTGTAAATGTTTCGGGTGGATTGGCGACATTTCTTAAGCGGGTTAAATCAAAAACCTGCATGCCATGATCTGGTGCTTCGCTCACTATAAAAGCATGATTATTATATACTTTAATATCTCTCCAAAGACTATTTACCGTAGCGGTTGGTAAAGTTCCTAAAAAGATTGGACTTGAAGGGTCCGTAATATCAACAAAAGCAGCGCAGGTTGTAGTGCCAACTAGAGCGTATTCATTTCCGGTTTCAGGATCGGTCCAGCCCCAAGAATCGTTACCTTCTGCTCCTTCACCGCCTAAAATATCATTAGGGATATGACTCATAAGGTCAAACCCGTTACAAGGATGGCCATTAGCAAATCCGTTTTCACAAGGAAATTGTGGTAAAATTGTATTAGAACCATCACTATTGTTGTCGTCATTAGAACACCCAAATATCAGAATGGATAAAAAAGTACAAGCGATTACTTGAAAGAAACATTTTTTTGGGACAAAAACAGTCATAAAATTTTTTTAAGCAATTTACAGTAAATTTCACATTTAGTTAAAATTACCAGATAATTAACGTTGGTTTAAACGCTTTTATTCAAAAAAGCATAATATTTTTGCATCATGATAGAAGATAAAAATCCAAAACGTACACCTTTAAGTGAGTTAGGAGAGTTTAAACTTATAGACCACTTAACCAAGCATTTTAAGATAAATCATAAGTCTACTGTAAAAGGGATTGGAGACGATGCTGCTGTTTTGAATTATGGTAAAAAGCAAATTGTTGTATCTACTGATTTGTTGGTAGAAGGAGTACACTTTGATTTGAGTTATGTGCCTTTAAAGCACTTGGGTTATAAAGCTGTTATGGTTAACCTTTCCGACATTTATGCCATGAACGCGAAAGCGACTCAAATTACAGTGTCTATAGCTGTATCTAATCGTTTTCCGCTTGAAGCCTTAGAAGAATTATATGCTGGTATTACAACAGCTGCTGAATTTTACAATATTGATGTTGTAGGTGGAGATACTACGTCATCAACGTCGGGTTTAATAATTTCTATCACAGCTATTGGTGAGGTTGAAAAAGGAAATGAAGTGTTACGTTCGGGAGCAAAACCAAACGATTTACTAGTTGTTACAGGTGATATTGGTGGAGCTTACATGGGATTACAGGTTTTAGAGCGCGAAAAGGAAGTCTTTAAAGTAAATCCAAATTCGCAGCCAGACTTATCTATGTATACATATATTGTTGAAAGACAGCTAAAACCCGAAGCGCGAAAAGATATCGTTGAGCTTCTTCAAAAATTGGAAGTAAAGCCAACAAGTATGATAGACATTAGTGATGGGCTATCTTCTGAAGTAATTCATCTCTGCAAACAGAGTAAAGTAGGTGTTGATATTTATGAAAATAAAATTCCATTAGATCCTCAGGTGATTTCAACATGTGAAGAATTTAATATAGATAGTACAACCGTAGCTTTAAACGGAGGTGAGGATTATGAGTTGTTAATGACAATTTCTCAAGAAGATTATCCAAAGATTAAAGGAAATCCTAATTTAACCGTAATTGGTTACATGACAGAAGAGGAAAGAGGAATGCATTTAGTGACTAGAGCAGAACAAAAAATACCAATTATCGCAAAAGGTTGGAATGCCCTTAATAATCAATCATAAGAAGTTTTTGACTTCTTTCTAAGCGTTTGTTGTGTACACGGTTTAATACCGAATTAATTTCTTTGTGTTTGGGTGTTAGTGGGATAAATTTTCCGTTTCCGTCAATAGTCATTTCGGAACTGCAGCGCTTACATTTATATTCTTTAACATGATAGGTTACTACCTTAGAGACTTCAAAATCATGTCCGATTAAAGAGCATAACACATTTTTCATTTGTGAGTACTATTTTTCTTAGTTAAGGGATTAAATTCAACAGGGATTTAAATATAAGAAAAAGAGTTATTCACAAGTTGTTAACAATCAACAAATCGATGAATTGAGTATTTTTCGCTTTGAACGCAACATTCTGTTGTTATAAATACGCTCTAATGCAGAATTTATCTCTTGATATTTTGGGGTTAATTCGGTAAGCTGGCCATTGCTGTTTGTAGTCAATTGCTTTTTGCAACAAGAACACGTGTATTCCTTAACGTGATTTGTCACTTTTTTTGTCATCTTGTAGTTGTGACCGAAGAAATCACAGTAGAGTTTGGTTGCTGACATAGTAGGTTAAGATTTAAGATAAACATTTTGAGTTGGTTAAACTTAATAAATAAATTATCTAAAACGTCAAAAAGTATTATTTTTCGATAAAACGTAATAAAAAGTAAGTTAATTCTGATAAATTTTCAATGTGACTCATGTGTCCTTCTGATAATTCAGAATATTTTATGTCTGTGTCTACAATTTTTGCAATCAGTAAATCCTTATTTATCAATGTATCTTTTTCTCCTAAGATGATGAGCTTGTGCGCTTTAAGTGATTTAAAAACTTCAAATCTATTTGGCCTTAGCTTCATGCCTTCATTTGCTGCCATATAACCTTGAAGCGATGTATTAAGAGCAATATTTAAAGCCTGTTCATACTCAGTTTTAAAACTAATTCTACTTTCAGGAGCAAAAAGATTTGCAAAAGACATACGGACTAAATTTTCAAAATTAGTCTTTGCCATCTCGTTGGCACGTGTTCTTAAGACTTTGCGTTCTTCACTATCAGCTTCAAATGTGGAATTCATTAAACAAAGTCCTTCAAAAAGTTGAGGTTGTTGTTCTGCCAATGCTAAAGCCACATATCCTCCCATAGAATGTCCAATCACTTTGGCGTTTTTTATCTTTAAATGTTCCAAAACGGCATACACAGCTTTTGCCATGGCTTCCATTGTGTGTACATATCCTAAAGAGTCCGTTTCGCCATGTCCTAATAAATCTATGCAAACCACTTGGTGTGTTCTTGCAAATTCGGGTTCCAAATCTTTCCACATGGCTGAGGTTTCTAAAAAACCATGCAATAACAAAATGGTCTTACCTTCTCCTGAAACTGTGTAATGAATCTTTATGTTTTTGTAGTCTATAGTCATGGATGCAAAGATAAATGTTGAAATGCGATCAATAAACTTTTCATCGGTAACATTTATTATATTTGAAGTCTTTCATGTTAAAACAAAATATCATGCTTTTAAAACGCCTGTTTATTGTCCTTCTTTTAGTAAGTAGTACTAGCCTTTTTGCCCAATTGAATGAGGCTGAAATTGATAAATTAGTAAAGGAAACGCTCACCACCTTTGATGTGCCTGGTATTTCGGTTGGTGTATTTAAAGATGGCAAAGAAATCTATGCTAAAGGGCATGGAGTACGCTCTTTAACCAATAAAAAAGACATGAATTCTGAAACTTTAGTTGGTGTGGCTTCTAACAGTAAGGGTTTTACTTGTTTTGCATTGGCAATGCTCGTCGACGAAGGTAAATTAGATTGGGATGATCCAGTTCGTAAATACATTCCAGAGTTTCAATTGCATGATCCTTGGGTTACCGAGAATTTTACAGTTAGAGATTTGGTAACACATAGAAGTGGAATGGGTTTAGGTGCTGGTGATCTTATGTTTTTTCCTGAAGGCAATGATTTTACGGTTCAGGATATTATTGACAATGTGAAGTATTTAGAGCCTGAAACGTCCTTCAGAAGTAAATTCGCTTACAATAACAATATGTTCATTATTGCAGGTGAAGTTTTAAAGCGTGTAAGTGGTCTGTCTTGGGAGGATTTTATTGAAACTAAGATTATGAAACCTGTTGGCATGACAAGTTCTAAAGCATCCTACAACAGAGTAACGGATAAGTCGAACATCATAGATGCACATACTAGAGCTGAAGGGAAGGTGATTCAGATTCCTCACGATTGGAGTGAAACTGCAAATGCAGCAGGTGGTATTGTGAGTAACGTACACGATATGATGACTTGGGCAAAATTCTTAATGAATGATGCGGTTACAGAAAACGGAGAGCGTTTATTGAGCGAAGCACAGTTTCACGAGCTTTGGCAATTGCAAACACCATTAAAAGTAAGAGCCAACGATTCTTATGATTCTAATTTTAGAGGTTACGGATTGGGTTGGTTTGTTACTGATGTTAAAGGTGGTCACAAACAAGTGTATCATACAGGTGGATTGATTGGTACTGTGACGCAGTTTACTATGATACCTGATTTGGACTTGGCTATAGTTGTGTTAACCAATCAAATGAATGGTTCTGCATTTACCACAATCACAAACACCATCAAAGATTCCTATTTAGGCTACGAAAACAGAAATTGGTTGCAACGTTTAGGGCAGAACAATGCCGACTTTTTAAAGTATAACGACAGTATCAAAGCTGAGGTTTTTGCTCAGGTTGAAAGCGCTAGAACCCAATTAACCATGCCAAGTCCAAAGCAAATTGTAGGCACTTATACAGATGATTGGTTTGGAGATATTACCATTGCACATGATGGAAAAAAATATAGCATCAAATGCAAGCGTTCACCACGTTTATTTGGCGAATTGTTACCATACAACACTACAACATTTGTTGCCAAATGGAACGATAGAAGCTACGATGCTGATGTATTTGTGCAATTTACATTTAATGAAAAAGGGGAAGCCGTTTCTGCAACGATGAAATACATTGCGCCAATAACAGATTTTAGTTTCGATTTTCACGATTTAGAACTTAAAAAGACAAATTAATGAGCGATACTAAGCGTGTTTTTCTTTTTGGCTTTGCCTTATTTGCTGGTTTTTTTGGAGCTGGAAATTTAATTCTTCCTCCATTTTTAGGATTCAATTCTGGACCAGATTGGTGGTTGGTAGCCATCGGTTTTATGATAACAACAACCGTTATTCCTTTGTTGTCACTCTTTGGACACGCTAAGCTGCAAGGCACAATGCTCGATTTTGGTAAAAAAGTATCTCCGAAATTTAGCCTTATCTATTGTGTCGTTATGTTTCTTATCATAATTGTTCTGCCTGCTCCACGTACTGCAGCAGTGACACACGAAATGGCGATAGCACCACTATTTGGTACATCACCTTTATTAACCAGTTGTATCTATTTTGCTTTAGTACTTCTTTTTGCTCTCAACCGATCTAAAGCCTTATCTATTCTAGGGAAGTATTTAACTCCAATCATTGTGATTATGGTCTTAACCATAGTCGTTTTAGGACTTGTGTCTCCACCAGACCTGATGCGCTTAGGTAATTTAAAAACACCCTTGGTTGATGGTTTATTGGAAGGGTATCAGACTTACGATGCCATTGCTGGTATAGTGATGGGAAGCGTAATTATTATTTCGCTTAATAAAGAAGGTTTAAAAAGCTACAGCGAAAAGAAAAAAATAATAGCAAAATCTGGGTTTATAGCAATGTTCGGACTATTTATTATATATGCTGGACTTATTGCTTTGGTAGCATTTTATAGTAATTCGTTTTCAGAAGAAACGACCAGAACAAGTCTTTTATTGGGCCTGTCTAAAACAATGATAGGAGATATTGGTGGTACTTTTGTTAGCGTTTTGGTGTCTTTAGCATGTTTTACCACAGCTGTAGCTATTGTGGTGTCTTTGGCAGATTTCTTTAAAGAACTGTATAATCAAAGCGAAAAGACATACTTAATTGTAGCTGTCATCTGTTGTGTTGTTGGTGTTGTTATGGGTAGTTATGATGTTGGTTTTATTATAGATATTGCAATCCCAGCATTACTTTTTATTTATCCTATTTCTGTGTCTTTAATTTTACTGAATGTTTTACCAGATAAATGGGCCACTCCAATAGTATTTAGAGCAGTGGTCATAACAGCCTTTGTGTTTAGCATTCCAGATGTGCTTGGATATTTTATGCCAAAAGAAAGTCTAAAATCTATAGTTGATGTTATTCCTTTAGCTCATTACAGTTTAGGTTGGGTGTTGCCAGCATTGCTTGCTTTTATCATAACAGTTTTAATACAAAATCTTTTAAAGAAATAGTATGAAATACATGGGAAGCAAGGCACGTTTTGCCAAACATTTATTACCAATTATTCTAAAAGATAGAAAGCCTAAACAATCATATATTGAGCCGTTTGCAGGTGGTATGAACATGATAGATAAGGTTGATGGTATTCGTATCGCCAACGATCAGCATGAAGAATTAATGGCCATGTGGCAAGCCCTGATTTATGATAAATGGGATCCGCCAAAATCGGTAAGTGAGGATGAATACAAGACCATAAAATACAATCAAGATGATTTTCCAAAACACTTGGTGGCTTATGTTGGTTTTAATTCGTTTGGTGGTAAATGGTTTGCAGGTTACCGACGCGATAAGCAAGGCAAACGCGATTATTGGGCGGAACATTACCGAAATATTACCAAACAAGTACCTAATCTCGAAGGCGTGATTTTATCCTGTAAATCGTATACCGAATTAGAGATTCCTGAAAACAGTATTGTGTATTGTGATCCGCCATACGCATCTACCACAAAATACAGAGATAGTTTCAACCATGACAAATTTTGGGAATGGTGCAGACAGCAAAGTAAAGCAGGGCATCACGTTTTTATTAGTGAATACAGCGCGCCAGAAGATTTCAAGTGTATTTGGGAAAAACCAGCCAAAACAAGTTTCTCATGGCATGCAGATAATTTACCTGCTAAAAAAAGTATTGAGCGTTTGTTTGTCTATAAGGGATGAAGCACTATTGGCATTCCTAAGCAGGCAGAAATCTATTAAACCAACCAGTATTTTGTTAATTATATAACAAATTGTAATTAATTGTACTATTTCTTCAATTTTTAGGTCAGTAGCAAAAGCTACAGCTACATTTGCGCTCTAAAAAATTGAATATGTTAGTATATAAATTTGGTGGCACCTCAGTAGGTTCGGTAGTAAATATGAATCATGTAAAGGATATCATAAATACCAAAGACCAAAAAATAGTGGTTTTATCAGCCATGTCTGGTACCACAAATGCCTTGGTGGAAATTTCGAGATTAATTGAAGTTGGTGAAGTAGATACTGCCAAAACGCATATCAAAACATTGCATGAAACATACACAAGCGTTGTAAACGATTTATTGCAAAACCAATCGTTACGACAAGATGTACATCATTATGTCAATACCAGATTTGAAATACTTTCAGATGCTGTTGATGCGTCATTTTCTCAACTGTTACATAACGAAATAGTGGCTAATGGAGAATTGTTGTCTACCTATATGTTTAGTCGCTTATTGCAACAAGAAGGTTTTAAGGCAAGGCTTTTACCAGCTTTAGATTTTATGCGTATCGACAGTCATAACGAACCCGATAATTTCTATATTAAACAAAACTTAAACCGTTTAATAGAAAGTTCGGATGCGGCTGATATTTATATCACACAAGGCTTTATTTGTTTAGATGCTGAAGGCAAAGTAACCAACCTACAACGTGGTGGAAGCGATTATACAGCAACCATAATTGGTGCAGCTATCGAAGCCGATGAGGTGCAAATTTGGACCGATATTGATGGTTTCCACAATAACGATCCACGTTACGTCAACGATACACAAGCCTTATCGCATTTATCGTATGACGAAGCTGCTGAGTTGGCTTATTTTGGAGCTAAGATTTTGCATCCGCAAACTGTAATGCCAGTGCGTCAAATCGACATTCCATTACGACTAAAAAACACTATGGCACCACAAGCACATGGCACGTTAATTACCAACAAAGTTCATGGAGAAGGTATCAAAGCTATTGCGGCAAAAGATGGTATTACAGCTATAAAAATTAAGTCGGTACGTATGTTGTTAGCGCATGGCTTTTTAAAGAAAGTGTTTGAAGTCTTTGAGCGTTACGAAACCTCAATAGATATGATAACCACGTCTGAAATCGCAGTGTCCTTAACCATTGATAATACTACACATTTAAAAGCTATAACCGAAGAATTAGAGCAATTTGCCACTGTAGATATAGACGATTATATGAGTATTGTCTGTTTGGTAGGTAACCATATTATTTACCATCCTGATACACCAGAACTCTTCCAAGTGTTACAAGATGTTAATGTACGTATGATTGCTTATGGAGGTAGCAACAACAATATTTCACTTTTAGTAAATACCAGTGATAAGTTAGAAACTTTGCAGAAGTTACAGCGTTATGTTTTTGAGGGTGGTTTTGTGGGAGTTTAGATTGAAGTAAAACAATTTTCACACTTTTCAAGTTCAAGATTTACAGGTTGATTACATTCAACACAGGTAGTGTATACATTCCCTTCAATATCAAAAAACTCTTCAGTGTCTATTTCTTCCCATTCAGTAAAATAAAACCATTCATTTTTTGTGTTGAATTTTTGTTTTTCTTCTTTCCAATTTAAACCTTTGGATTCTACGTATTCTTTAGCTTGTTTTTCTGTTTGACAATAATATTGACCATCGTTAAAAATATACCCTTGGTTTATGCCTTTGCCATTGAAGTCACTTTTTCGTGCATATTTTTTCATAATTAAATTTCTTCAAATATAAACAAATGATACTTATTGTATGTTGAAAGCTGCATACAATAAGTATAGTTTTGGTTTATGGTGAATCAATTCATACTTAAAGAGTTTGGAAATCGAATACGTTTTTTACGAAACGAAAAAAATCTTAGTCAAGAAGAACTCTCCTTTGTTACAGGTTTTCATAGAACTTATATCGGAATGATTGAACGTGGTGAACGCAATATTTCGTTGACCAATATTTTGGTTTTTGCTAAGGCTTTTGAAATGGATGTGTCTGAATTGCTTGATTTTAAAAGCCAAAATCCAAAAATTAACTACAAGGATTATCAACTTAAAAACTAAAAATGAGTATAGAATTAATAAGACAATTTATCAAGGAAAAGGCAATAGAATTTGGTGCAAAACCAGAAAATGAATACAATAAGCCTTACGTGGAAAGAAACAATACAGGCAAGGAAGCTTTAAAAGATAATGGTGCTTATTTTGGTTTTATTCATTCTGAAGAAGAAGCCTCAGGTCCTTTTCATGATTTTTCGATAGCGATTTTTCCTAGTGAGAATAATAAAGCTTGGTTGGTCTGTTTAGGTATTGGTTCTAGTGGGTTTAAAAATGATTATGAAGTTGCTACCTTTCCAGGTCTTAGAAGGCTATTTTCAAAACTTACTAATGAGAGAGGATTTTGTAAATCTGACTTTTCTGACATAGAAACTAGTTTGCCGAAAAGTATTACTACAAATCCTGATTTACAACACTTAAAGAATACAATAAAAACATATACTAAAGTTTTACCTGCATGTCAGATAGTTGATAATCCAGAAAGTATAGAAGGGAAAAAAGTAATTTCAGCTTTTATAGCTGGTTATGCTAAATTGAGAGACTGGCCAACAAATAAAAGCCATCGTAAAGCAATTTCAGATGCTTTAGAGCCCTTTATTAAAGATGTATCAATAGATGATAGTGTAGAGATTAAAAAACTAATTGAAGATAGAAAATATTTAGTTTTACAAGGTCCGCCTGGAACAGGAAAAACAAGAATGGCTAAAAAGGTTGCTAATGAAATTGGGGCAAGGACATTTTTTACTCAATTTCACGCAGAAACAACATATTCTGATTTCATTTATGGTATTAGACCAGATATTAAAAATAAAGAACTAAGTTATGGGGAAACTTTAGGCATTTTCACGCAATCATTGAAATACGCATTGAGCAATGTTAACGAAAAAGTGATTTTAATTGTAGATGAAATTAATAGAGCAAATCTTTCTAATGTGTTGGGACCTGTCTTTTATTTATTTGAACATAAAATGGAGGCATCTGATATTCAAATAGAAATTTCGCCAGAATTTAAAGTTACTAAGTTGCCTGAAAATTTTCATGTTATTGCCACAATGAATACTGCTGATAGAAGTTTAGCGGTTGTTGACTTCGCACTTAGAAGAAGGTTTGCTTGGTATTCATTAAAGCCTAAACCAATCAAATCAAAAAGCTTTTTTAAAGAAGATTTTGCTAGGATACAAGAGATATTTGATTGGTATGCATCTAGTATTGAACTTTCTTTACAGCCTGGACAAGGATACTTTATTGCTGAAAGTAATGAAGAGATGGAAAACCGAATTAGATATGAAGTATTTCCTTTAATAAAGGAGTATTTACAAGAAGGACTATTAAAGAATGCCAAGGAAGAGTTCAATAATTATTTCGCTTCAAGAATAAACCAATCTTTATTTGAATAAATCAAAAGCATGGATGTATTCTGCGAAATACCTTGTTTAACTGAGTTTTCAAAGCAATTTAATGGAATTGTTTTACAAAAAAAGTGGTTTAAATCTGCAGATAAACGGGTCATTGGTCAGTATCTTCAAAAATTTATTAATTATAATTCTAAGCAGTTTGATTTTCTAGATGTTCAACCCTTTATTGTTGGAACAGACCAAAATGTTTCTATTGCTTTTCGCACTTCAGGATTTATAGGGTCTATACCTTTAAGAGCTCCTGATACAGGTAAACAAATTGGTGATTTTGTAGTTACACCAAGGTTTTCCGGATATAGTCGATATGAAGATTATATTGAAATTTTAAATTTACTTGACACAGAAATAACCCCACATATTTTAGATAGCCTTCCGCTAGTTTCAGGAAAAAATTATAGACCACCATTATACCTTGAAGCTGTCAAGTATATCAATTCCTTGGAGAGTTTGATAAACTTGAATTGGAGGAAATTTGACAATATTGAAAAAATTTCAGAAGAACCTATTGGTAAAATAAATTGGCAGAAATATTCTAAGCTTGAATATAAAGTTGAAAATCGATTGAAGTTCCCTGTCAGGAAGAACGTTTTAAGTGAATTTCATTCAGAGTATTCTGAGATACGATTTGTATTTGATTTATGTAAAAAAGAAATACTTTCAGCAAATACTCCTCTAAGAATAAAGACAACCTTCAGGAGTAGACTTAATTTTATAGAAGAAAAACTGTATTATCATAAACCAAAGTATACCACAAATTTAGCCATTAAGTTTTCGGACAATCCTACAGTTACTAAATGTAAACAGCAAGCAAATAAAATATTAAATTTTAATTTGCAGGATAGTACAGCATGGAAAATAGATTTTTCCGATGTTTTTGAAAAATTTGTCCAATATCTTTTTAGACTGGTTGCTAAAGAGATTGGTGGACGAATTTATACCAATTATAAATTTCATGCTGTTTCAAAAAAGTTTTACTCATGGGAGCTTAAGCATATCGAACCAGATGCTATTTATCAAAAAAAAGATTTACAAGTATTTATAGATGCTAAATACAAATCTAATTTATATAACAAATATGGCATTAGTGAAAACCTTAAAGAAGACCATCGTCATGATTTACATCAAATTATGGCGTATTCATCGTTTAGTAAAACAGGTCCCAAGAATGGACTCCTTTGTTATCCTTCAGAGACTTTAGAGTCAAAAACTATTAAATATAAGAATCAAATAAATGAAGTTACTAATTCAATAATTATCATTGGGATCCCATTAAAAAAAGAAAGTATTAATTCAACTAAAACTCTTTTGATGAAGGAAATTAATAAAATTGAAAAATTACACCTTAATCAATTCTAACTAATTCATCAACTCCTCAATCTCTTCAGCTTCAATAGGAATATTGGCCATTAAGTTAAATGGTTCACCTTGTTCTTGTACCACAACATCATCCTCTAAACGGATACCAAAACCTTCATCTGGAATATATATACCAGGCTCTACAGTAAAGACCATGTTGGCTTGCATTGGCTCGTGTAGTAAACCATAATCGTGCGTGTCTAAACCAATATGGTGACTTGTACCATGCATAAAGTACTTTTTATACGCTGGCCAATCTGGGTTTTCGTTTTGTACATCAGCTTTATCCAATAAACCAAGACCTAATAATTCAGACGTCATCAATTTACCAACTTCCACATGATATTGTTCCCAAAGTGTACCAGGAACCAACATTTTGGTCGCTTCATTTTTTACACGTAACACAGCATTGTAAACCGCTTTTTGGCGTTCAGAAAACTTACCGTTTACAGGAATGGTGCGGCTTAAATCACTAGAGTAGTTGGCGTATTCAGCAGCTGTATCAAACAGAATTAAATCTCCATCTTTACACTGTTGGTTGTTTTCAATATAATGTAATACGTTGGCATTGTTTCCTGAGGCAATAATCGGAGTATAAGCAAAACCTTTAGAACGATTTCTTAAGAATTCGTGCATCATTTCGGCTTCAATTTCAAATTCCCAAACACCAGGTTTTACAAAACCTAAAACTCTACGAAAGGATTTTTCAGTAATATTACAAGCCTTTTGCATTAAGTCGATTTCTATAGGATCTTTTACCGAGCGTAAACGCTGTAAAATAGGATTGCTTTTTGCCACAGTATGTGCAGGATAAAGATTCTTTAACCATTTAGTGAAACGATCTTCACGTGTTTCGGTCTCAACATTGGCTCTGTAATGTTCGTTAGTGTTAATGTAAACCGTGTCGCATTGCGTCATCAGTTCAAACATTATTTTTTCTAGGTCTTGTAACCAATACACGGTTTTTACACCAGAGGTTTCAAAGGCTTTTTCCTTAGTGAGTTTTTCGCCTTCCCAAACGGCAATATGATCGTTGGTTTCTTTTAAGAATAAGATTTCACGATGTTTTTCTTTTGGACAATCTGGAAAAATAACCAAAATACTTTCTTCCTGATCTACACCACTGAGGTAAAAAATATCGCGATGCTGAGCAAAAGGCAAGGTGCTGTCTGCACTTACAGGATAAATATCGTTAGAATTAAAAACAGCTAAACTGTTTGGCTTCATTTGAGAAGCAAAGTTTTTACGGTTTTTTATGAATAGGTTACGGTCTATAGGATGGTATTTCATTTGTTATTATGTATTGTCATTCCTGCGAAGGCAGGAATCTTAATTAATATTAGTTAAGTGTCTGCTTGAGTGCAGTCGAAAGCTAAATCGAGCTATCAAAAAAAACACTTCGATTGCGCTCAGTGTGACAAACAATGTCATTTTTCCGCTTAAAAATTAACAAACTAGGGTTAAATTATAATGAAGCTGATTGTAATTGTTTGCCAAGTGCCCATTATGGGCTTTCAAAAATAAACAAACTAAAACGCAAGCCCAAGCAAGTTGTGATAATCTGTTAAACTTTATAATCAAATTTTGAGGATATATGGATTAATGGTTAAATTCAGCAATCTTAAAAACCAACCAACATGTCTAAAACTAAATTCCTATCGTTTGCATTTGCCGTAAGTTCTTTAATGGCCTTGGCACAACAACCAGCAACGTCTGCTGAAACTGTGAAAGCAGCCTTGGCTCAAAAGCAAAAGATGACCGAAACTTCTTTGGTAAAAAATGTGCCTTTTAAAAACATTGGACCAACCATAATGAGTGGTCGTGTGGTAGATGTAGATGTGAATCCGGAAATGCCATCTGAATTTTATGTTGGTTATGCGTCTGGTGGTGTGTGGCATACCACAAATAACGGTACCACCTTTACACCGATTATGGATAATTCGACAACTCAAAACGTTGGTGATATTGCTGTGCATTGGCCAACCCGAACGATATATGTTGGTACAGGTGAAAATAATGCCTCGCGTTCGTCGTATGCTGGTGTTGGTTTGTTAAAATCTACAGACAATGGAAAGACATGGGAAAATTTGGGTTTGATGGATGCGCATCATTTTGCGCCGATTTTAATTCATCCAGATAATCCAGATGTGGTAACCGTTGGTGCTACAGGACATTTATATTCACCAAACAAAGAGCGTGGTGTTTACAAAACCACTGATGGTGGAAAAACTTGGAAACAAACCCTTTTTGTAGATGATGAAAGTGGTATTATTGATTTGCAACATAGTCCAAAAAATTATAATGTGATGTTTGCAACGTCTTGGACTAAAGATCGTAAAGCATGGAATTTTACAGGAAATGGAAACAATTCAGCTATCTATAAAAGTACAGATGCTGGTGAAACTTGGACAAAAGTGTCTACCGAAAAAAGTGGTTTTCCAACAGGTGAAGGAGTAGGAAGAATTGGTATCGCTGTGTTTAATGATAATGTGGTATATGCTGTTCATGATAGTCAGTTTAGACGACCAGAAGAAAAGAAAAAGGAAGACAATACGGACTTGACAAAAGAAGATTTCAAAACCATGTCAACAGCTGATTTTTTGGCTTTGGAGGATAAAAAACTGAACGCATTTTTGAGAACCAACGGCTTTCAGGAAAAATACAGAGCAGAAAATGTAAAACAAATGGTGCGCTCAGGTAATGTAAAACCTATTGATTTAGCAAAGTATTTAGAAGATGCCAATTCTATGTTGTTCGATACTCCTGTAGTTGGTGCTGAGGTTTACAAAAGTACTGATGGTGGCAAAATCTGGAAGAAAACACATGAGGATTATTTAGATGATATCTACTATAGTTACGGCTATTATTTTGGACATATCCACGTGTCACCAGTAAACGAAAATGACATTTACATCTATGGTGTGCCGATTGTAAAATCTAAAGATGGAGGAAAAACATGGACATCCATCAGTGCAGAAAATGTGCATGCCGATCATCATGCGCTTTGGATTAACCCAAAAAATCCAAATCATTTAATCGATGGTAATGATGGAGGTATTAATATTTCTTACGATGATGGCAAAAGCTGGATTAAAAATAACTCACCTTCGGTAGGACAATTTTACGCTATCAATGTAGATAACGAAAAACCATACAATGTCTATGGAGGTTTGCAAGATAATGGTGTTTGGGTAGGAGCTAATAATGCACGTGAAGATAAGGCTTGGCATCAAGAAGGACAGTACCCATGGAAATCCATAATGGGAGGTGATGGTATGCAAATTCAAATTGACAGCAGAAATTCTGACATCGTTTATACAGGCTATCAATTTGGGAATTATTACAGATTGAATCTTGAAACTGAAGATCAGAAATACATTCAACCTAAGCATACTTTAGGTGAAAATCCGTACCGTTTCAATTGGCAAACTCCAATTTTATTGTCGCCTCATAATCAAGATATTTTGTATTTAGGAGGCAACAAATTAATGCGTTCTATGAATCAAGGTAACGATTGGGAAGCCATTAGTGACGATTTAACCAATGGAGGCAAAAAAGGAAATGTGGCTTATGGCACATTGACGTCTATTTCAGAAAGTCCGTTTCAGTTTGGCTTACTTTACACTGGTAGTGATGATGGTTTGGTTTATGTTTCTAAAAATGCAGGTGGCAGTTGGACAAACATTTCAAATACGTTTCCAAAAGATTTATGGGTAAGTCGTGTGATTGCGTCGCAACATAAAAAAGAACGTGTTTATGTGACTTTGAATGGTTACCGTTGGGACGATTTTAAAGTCTATGCTTACATGAGTGATGATTACGGACAAACTTGGAAAGACATCAGCGGAAACATACCAGTATCTCCAGTAAATGTGATTAAAGAAGATCCTAAAAACGAAAATATCTTGTACTTAGGAACCGATAATGGAGCCTATGTGTCTTTCAATATGGGTAATTCTTGGAACATATTTTCGGAAGGATTACCAAATGTTGCTGTTCATGATATTGTAATTCAGGCAGAAGCTAATGATTTATTATTAGGAACGCACGGACGAAGTATTTACAAGACTAATATTTCGGCCTTACAGAATGTAAATTCAGAAATGGATGCAAAAGCTATAACGTTTTTCGATATGGAGTCTGTACGTCATTCAGGTCGTTGGGGAAGTTCTTGGGGAAGATGGTATGATGCTTTTGAGCCTAAAACAACCATTCAGTTTTACAGCAATGCTTCAGATACAAAAACCTTAAAAATCTTGTCAGAAAACGGAGCAGAATTAAACAGCATGTCTGTTGATGTTGTTAAAGGATTAAACTATGTGGATTATGACTTAACATTGACGGAAAAAGGAAAAAAAATGCTTAAAAAAGAAGATAAAAATATTGAGTTTAAAGAAACAGGCAATAAGAAAGATTACCTTCCAAAAGGAACTTACACAGTAAAAATAGGTGATAGCTCTACAACGCTCGAAATAAAGTAATGGATGAACAGGAACACTATATTTCTGTAAAGCCTTCAAGCAAGAGTTTACAGAACTATATTGCGTATTATTATTTCAATTTTTCTAATCGAGACGACTATAAAAAGCGATACATTTTTTATCCGCATTTTAGGAATGCCATTACCGTTTACAAGCGTTCAAAAATCAGTTTTTCAAAAACGGGTTCTATTGTGGTGCCTGATGCATCCAAAGAGTTTGAAATTATTTACACAGGCATTCATAATGAAAGTCGAACAGGTGAAATAAAAGCACCTTTTGATAAAATTGGCATTGTGTTTCAGCCATTGGGAATCAATAATTTCATGAAAGTCCCTTTTGGTGACGTTGTTACCGAAAACCCGATTAAGGACTTTGATTATTTTGGAAATAGTTTTGAAGTTGCTCTAAAAAAAGTTTACGACACCAATGATGTGGATGAAAAAGTAGCTGTGCTAGATGCCTTTTTTAAAAATGAGTTCAATCCTTTAGCTGAAGCTAGAATTGTTAAAGCCGTCAACTATTTGTTTGAAGAAGATTTAACGATTCAAGAGTTGTCTGAAAAATTGCAGTTGAGTAGAAAAACAGTGCTTCGGTTATTCAGAAAACACCTTAATTGTTCACCAAAAGAATTTTCAAATTTGGTGAAGTTTAGAAAAGCCATAGAAATTTATCAGAAAGGAAATTCCAACTTTACAGAATTGGCGTATGCTAATAAATATTATGACCAATCTGATTTTATAAAACACTTCAAAAAAGCAACAGGTTTTAATCCCAAAAAATTCTTTTCTGGGATTTCTCATTTGGGTACAGAAGACACGTTTTGGACACTTTTAAAAAATTAACTGTCCCATTTCTACAATTTTTATAAAAACAAGGCTGATAGATTTGCGATATGTTTTTAATAAATCATCATATCATGAAACGAACATTTAGCATAATATCAATCCTTTTTTCATTAATTCTATCTGCTCAACAATATAGCGGAATTTCAAAATCTCATAAAATAGCATCTACGGTTTTTGATACCGAACGAGAAATAAGAGTATTTGTGCCTTTTTCTTACACCGAAAGTGATACGCAGAAGTATCCTACAATCTATCTTTTTGATGCGCAATTCGATGCTTTTTTTGATATGACAGCAGGTTTAATGGATTATATGGCACAAATTGGAGAACTCAATGAGTTTATTATTGTTGGCATAAAAACCGAACATAGACCAAAAGAGTTTACTCCAATGTACGTTAACGAAAAAACCAAAACCGATTGGGAAGATGTAGAAATCGGTAAGTCGGAACTTTTAGAAAATCATCTAAAAGATGAGGTCTTTCTTTTTGTGGAACAGAATTATAGAGTAGAGCCGTTTAAGTTGGCTATAGGTCATTCTTTAGGTGGAACTTTTGTGCTCAACACTGTGTTCTCGCAACCTGATTTTTTTCAGGCAATAATCGCAATAAGCCCCAATTTATCTTACGATTATGAGCAGTTGGTAAAAGCGTTTGACGACTACTTTAAATCTAAAGAAAGCCTGAATAAATTAATTTATATGTCAGCTGGTACTATTGGAAATATGGAAAATAGATTCCGAAAATCAGCACAGAAATTAGATAACATTATTGAATATCATAATCCAGAAGATTTAAATTACACGTTTAGAATTTTTGAAGATGAAAATCATTCTACAACACCAATTTACACGATTAGTAATGCTTTTAAAGAAGTTGCAAAAATCTGGACGATATCTGAAGACCAAAAGCAAAAGATGTTAGAGGATGAATCAAAATTGTTTGTTGACGATTTAAAAGATTTTTACGCAGAGTTGTCTGTTTGGGCGAATTACGATGTAAAGCCAGGTGTAGATGAAGCTAATGGCTATGGCTACTTTTGCTTGAATGCCGAGAAAACAGATGAAGCTTTAAAAGTTTTTGATTGGGCATTAGAGTTGTATCCAAATGATGCTAATCTTTATGATAGTAAGGCCGAAGCATTAGAAAAAAGCAATAATTTAAAACAAGCAAAAAACTACTACAAAAAGGCTATGGTCGTTCTAGAAAACACCAAAGATCAGTACGATCCTGAGAACTATGAATATTACAAGTCGATGTTTAGTGAGCATTTAGAAAATCTAAAAAACAAGAAGTAGAACTACTCTAATTAAATTCATTCTAAATAATTAATTATAATACAGCGCAGTTGGCTAAAAACCATTTGCGCTGTATCTTTGTAAGACTAACAACTAAGATTAGATTTACAATGAGCGGAATTCTAAATTCGTCGATTGGAAGAAAGTTTGCCATGGCACTTTCGGCATTCTTCCTTATGATTTTTTTACTTCAACATTTTGCAATTAACAGTCTTTCAGTATGTAGCCCAGATACTTTTAATGAAGTGTCTCATTTTATGGGAACATTTTGGGTTATTCAATATCTGTTGCAACCCGTTTTAATTTTTGGTGTGATTTTCCATTTCATCATGGGATTTGTGCTAGAAATCAAAAACAATAAGGCAAGACAAATCAGTTATGCAAAAAATAATGGTGGTGCCAATTCTACATGGATGAGTAGAAACATGATTTGGAGTGGAGGTTTTATCCTTGTGTTCTTAATCATTCACTTTATAGATTTTTGGATTCCAGAAATCAACACCAAATACATCGTTGGTGATATGTCTGGTACATTGCCAAATGGTGAGTTTAGATACTACGAAGAATTAGTACATAAATTTGAACCGATTTGGAGAGTAGCACTTTACTGTGTTGGTTTTGTGTTCTTAGCATTACACTTACTTCACGGTTTTAATTCAGCTTTTCAATCTGTTGGTGCTAACAACAAGTACACAAAAGGTTTAAGAGGGTTTGGTAAATTTTATGCAATAGTGATTCCTTTAGGATTTATTGTTATTGCATTATATCATCATTTTAACCACTAAAAAATTTCTCATATGGCTTTAGATTCTAAAATACCTAATGGACCACTTGCAGATAAGTGGACAAATCATAAAAATAATATTAACCTTGTTAATCCTGCTAACAAAAGACTTATAGATGTTATTGTTGTTGGTACAGGTTTAGCAGGAGGTTCTGCAGCTGCAACTTTAGCAGAACTAGGCTATAATGTAAAAGCATTTTGTTTTCAAGATTCACCAAGACGTGCGCACTCTATTGCGGCTCAAGGTGGAATAAATGCAGCAAAAAATTATCAAGGAGATGGTGATTCTACATACAGATTATTCTACGATACTGTAAAAGGTGGAGATTACCGTTCTCGTGAAGCAAACGTATATCGTCTTGCTGAGGTTTCAGCAAATATTATAGACCAGTGTGTGGCGCAAGGTGTGCCTTTTGCTCGTGAATATGGTGGACTATTAGACAACCGTTCTTTTGGTGGTGTATTAGTTTCTAGAACATTCTATGCAGCAGGTCAAACAGGTCAGCAACTATTACTTGGTGCTTATTCAGCGCTTAACCGCCAGATTGGACGTGGTAAGGTGAAAATGTATAACCGTCACGAAATGTTAGACGTGGTTATTGTTGATGGAAAAGCAAGAGGAATTATCACAAGAAACTTAGTTACTGGTGAAATTGAGCGTCATTCTGCTCATGCTGTTGTTTTAGGTACAGGAGGTTATGGTAACGTATTCTTCTTATCAACCAATGCCATGGGAAGTAATGTTACTGCAGCTTGGAAAGCTCACAAACGTGGAGCGTATTTCGCAAACCCATGTTATACACAGATTCACCCAACATGTATTCCAGTTACGGGAGATCATCAGTCTAAATTAACATTGATGTCTGAGTCACTTCGTAATGATGGTCGTATTTGGGTACCAAAGAAAATGGAAGATGTAGAAGCGATTAGAGCAGGTAAATTAAAGCCAACTCAAATTGCTGAAGAAGATAGAGATTATTACTTAGAGCGTCGTTACCCAGCCTTTGGTAACTTGGTGCCTCGTGATGTGGCATCGCGCGCAGCTAAGGAACGTTGTGATGCTGGTTATGGTGTAAATGCAACTGGTGAAGCGGTTTACTTAGACTTTGCTTCAGCATTTATGCGTTACGGAAAAGAACAAGCGCACGTTAAAGGTTTAGATGAAAACGATGAAGCTTTAGTTAAAAAATTAGGTCAGGAAGTGGTGAGAACCAAGTATGGTAACTTATTCCAGATGTATGAGAAAATCGTAGATCAGAATCCATACGAAACACCAATGATGATTTATCCAGCTGTGCATTACACTATGGGTGGTGTTTGGGTAGATTATAATCTTCAAACTACAGTGCCAGGATTGTACTGTATTGGTGAAGCTAACTTCTCAGACCATGGTGCTAACAGATTGGGTGCTTCGGCATTAATGCAAGGTTTAGCAGATGGTTATTTTGTATTGCCATATACGATTGGTGATTATTTATCTCACGATATTAGAACAGGACCTATCTCTACAGATTCACCAGAATTTGAAGCTGCAGAGAAAAGTGTAAGAGAAAATATTGAACACTTAATCAATAATAATGGTTCTCATTCTGTAGATCATTTCCACAAAAAACTAGGTAAGATCATGTGGAATAAGTGTGGTATGGCAAGAAATGAGGCAGATTTAAAATCAGCTATTACTGAAATTGCTGAACTACGTGCTGAATTCTGGAAAGATGTAAGAGTTCCTGGTACTAATGACGAGTTTAACGAAGAGTTAGCGAAAGCGCTTAGAGTTGCCGATTTCTTAGAATTAGGTGAATTGTTTGCTAAGGATGCTTTATTAAGAGAAGAATCTGCTGGTGGACACTTTAGAGAAGAATATCAAACTGCTGAAGGTGAAGCAATGCGTAGAAAGGAATTCCAATATGTTTCTGCATGGGAATATAAAGGAGAACCAAAAGATGCGGTATTACACAAAGAAGATCTTGTTTACGAAAATATTGAAGTAAAAGAAAGAAGTTATAAATAAAAGGAAAGCTATGAATTTAACGTTAAAAATTTGGCGTCAGAAAAACGCAAGCGACAAAGGAAAAATGGTAGATTATCCTGTAAGTGATATCTCTCCTGATATGTCTTTCCTTGAAATGTTAGACGTTTTAAACGAACAATTAATAAATAAAGGTGAAGAGCCTGTGGCGTTTGACCACGATTGTAGAGAAGGTATTTGCGGAATGTGTTCTCTATATATTAATGGTGAAGCTCACGGACCAGATAGAGGTGTAACAACATGCCAATTACACATGCGTATGTTTAAGGATGGTGATACAATTACAATAGAGCCATTTAGAGCAACAGCATTCCCAGTAATAAAAGATTTAGTTGTTGACAGATCTTCATTCGATAGAATACAACACGCAGGTGGATTTATCTCAGTAAATACATCAGGTAATACTATAGATGCTAATACTATTCCAATAAACAAACATGATGCAGATGATGCCTTTGCTGCTGCAACTTGTATTGGTTGTGGTGCTTGTGTAGCAAGTTGTAAAAACTCTTCTGCAATGCTATTTGTTGGTGCTAAAGTATCTCAATTTGCTTTGTTACCGCAAGGACAAGTTGAAGCGACTGACCGTGTATTGAATATGGTGAAGCAAATGGACGAGGAAGGTTTTGGTAACTGTACTAACACAGGTGCTTGTGAAGTGGAATGTCCAAAAGGCATTTCTCTTGAAAACATTGCACGTATGAACCGTGAATATTTAAAAGCGGCTTTTAAAGGTTAAAACTAAAGATTTCAGACTGAGCTTGTCGAAGTCTGAAAACTTATAAAAATCAAAAATCCCAAGGTAAAGTTCTATCTTGGGATTTTATTTTTTAATTAAATATGAAAAACCCTAATTCTTTTTACAAAGCACAGTTAGAGTTACATCAACAAGCATCTAAAAGCACCTATAAACAAATGGGTTTATATAGTGTGCTTAGACTTACGGTATTTTTACTGGCAGGTTTTGGTGTGTATTTAACGTATCAGAATTGGCAAATTGCTACTGTTATTGCAGTGGCAGGTATTGCTGTGTTTTTGTTTTTATTATCGAGGTATACTGATCTAAAAACCAAACGCGAGTTACATAAACGATTGGCTATAATTAACGAAGATGAAATTAAAATAGCCTCAGGTGATTTTCATGATAGAGCAGATGGAAAAGTATTTCAAAATCCTGCTCATGCCTATAGTTTAGATATCGACTTATTTGGAAGAGGCTCTTTCTTTCAATACATCAACAGAACAACTATAAATGAAGGGACGCAATCTCTTGTCAATTGTTTACTGGCAAACGATATTACTAATATTGAAACCCGTCAAAATGCGATAAAAGAACTTGCTAGTGAATCCAAATGGCGACAATATTATTCTGGTGTAGCACAAGGAGTAAAGGTTGAACATTCTGCAAAATCAATCATTACATGGTTGAAAGACTACAAACCTTTTTTAACCAGTACGCATTATTGGCTGACTATTGGTTTTAGCTTGACTTCAGTAGCACTTTTGGTCTTAGGTTTTACTGAAATTATTCCAATAAAATATGCTGGTTATTGGTTGCTTTTAGGTTTAGCAATTACCGGAAGATTTTTAAAATCAATCAATAACGTTGCTCAAAATACCGAAAAAGCGAAAGATACATTTAGGCAATATGCCTTATTACTGAAAGAAATTGAGCAGAAACAATTTCAGTCGGAACTATTACAACAACAGCAACAAAAAATTCAATCCGAAGGTGAAAAAGCCTCACAGATATTTACAAAATTCTCAAAAGCTTTAGATGCTTTAGATAACAGAAATAACTTCATTTCAGCCATTTTCGGAAATGGGTATTTGCTTTGGGATATAAGGCAAACCTATCATGTGGAACAATGGATTAGCAATTATGCACACAAGGTTGAAGATTGGTTTGATGTAGTGACGTTTTTTGATGCTTACAATACTTTGGGTAATTATGCTTATAATCATCAAGACTTTACCTATCCTGAAATTACCGCAGAAAATATCACTATTAAGGCGAAAGATTTAGGGCATCCTTTATTAAATGCTGAAAAGCGAATTGATAGCGATTTAGAATTGTTACAAGAGCAGTTCTTTATTGTAACAGGTGCTAATATGGCAGGTAAGAGTACGTTTTTAAGAACGGTTGCCTTGCACATTGTTATGGCAAATGTTGGTTTGCCTATTTGTGCGAAAACAAGCAAATACAAGCCGATTAAACTCATTACAAGTATGCGAACTACAGATTCGTTAACCGATGATAGTTCGTACTTTTTTAGTGAGTTAACACGACTGAAATTTATCGTAGATACTATTGCTGAAGACAAAAACTATTTTGTGATTTTAGACGAAATCTTAAAAGGTACTAACTCAACTGACAAAGCTATTGGCTCAAGGAAATTTGTAGAAAAATTAGTAGGCCAAAAAGCCACAGGAATTATCGCAACTCACGATTTAAGTCTTACTGAAATAGAAACCGAGTTAGAAGCTGTAAAAAACCATTACTTTGATGCTGAAATTAAAAACGATGAGCTCTTTTTTGACTACAAACTAAAGAAAGGCGTTTGCCAAAATATGAATGCAAGTTTTCTTTTGAAGAAGATGGAAATAGTTTAATAATTAAAAGAAGATGTCATTCTGAACTCGTTTCAGAATCTCACTTCAAATAGAATAAATAAGATGCTGAAATAAATTCAGCATGACAAAAATTTATGACAATAAAAAACCCTTTCCAAAATCGGAAAGGGTTCTTAACCAATTATAAAAATTAACTTAAAAAAAATTATTTCAACTTTAATGAATCAAGAGCATGAAAGAAAAAGTCTTGCTCGTCATTCATTGAGACAAACAGTCCGTTTGGATATTTTTTACCTAAAGGTGTCGTTATAACATCGCAACCGTCAGTTTCAATTGTGCCTAAGTTTATTTCCTTTACAAAGCTATTATCGCTTCGTTTAAAGATGTTGAAGCTATGGTTTTGTTGATTGGATACAATGATGAAACCTTCACCATTAGCGTAAGTTGCAATCGCAATACCTTCAATATCATCTTTAAAATGGTCTGTGCCAAATAAAGCAATTTCCTTGTTTCCTTTTTTAGGGTCTGCGTGGTATTTTCTAATGCCAACACCTTCGTCAGAGAAATACACAAAACCCAATTCGTCATCTACAGCAATGGCTTCAATTTCTTTTTGACCACTAAAAGTTCCCATTTTACGCAACAGATTAGAATGTACTCCCAAAGAATCGCTAACCAAAGCGTATTGGTATAAATAGCCTTCTGTAGGACCAGCTTTTCTACTCACAAACACAGAAATCTCTTCAGTTGATGGATTCTTGTAAATAGAAACTCCCATTGGTCGTTTCATTTCTACATCAGTTTCATCTTCAAAGACTTTAAAACCACCATTGTCTAAAGGTTTCATGTCAGGTACTGAGTATACTCTGATTTGATTTTTCTCACGTTCAGAAAATATCATAATATCCGTTTTTGTAGAGTCGTTCAGTTTAAAACCGTATTCTACATCCACATTATTAGGATAGCTAACACCTGTTAAGCTTTTCTCTTTTATGATTTTTCCGTCTAAATCTAAAGCATACACACCACCATCAATTTCATCTTTATCAGTACCAAAAACAATACTCTGTTCTGGGTTTTTGTGATTAATCCAAATAGCAGGATCGTCACTATCGTGTGGTAATTTTTCAGATTTTAGTGTTGGCGCAATTTCTGGTAATCCATTTCCACAAGAGAAAACTACAGCAGAAATAACACCTAGTATTAAGGTTTTTTTCATCATCTTACTTCTTAAATAAATCATATTTTAGTCCGAATGTTAAACGCATATCGTAGTATTCCATTTGCATTGTTCTGCTACTTACACCTTGATAATAACGTAACGGTTGGTTGGTAATGTTGTTTAGATTTAAGTATAGACTTAAATTTTTGTTTAGTGCAACATTGGCATTAAAGTCTAAGAAGAACTGCTCGTCGTAATAACGGTCTTCAAACGCATTTCCACCAATCTCATCGATATAAGCATCAGAGTAGTTAGCAGATAAACGTAAGCTGAATTTTTTACCAGCATAGCCTAACGAACCGTTAAACATATTTGGGGATGTTTGAGGTAAATCTAAATCTGTACGCTCTTCACCATCTTCGTTGCGGATACCATCTGCACTAGACGTTAAGTAGGTATAGTTAAGATAAATACTGAAATTCTTAGCAAAACCAGGTAAGAAATCTAAACGACGTTGAAAAGACACCTCTGCTCCAAATACTGAAGCATCATCACCATTTAGAGGTTGGTATACTTCGTAACCGTTTTCATCTTCTGATTGAAATACATAAGTAAAGTCCGAAATGCTCTTGTAAAATAAACCACCAGAAACAATACCAACAGATTTAAAGTAGTGCTCTGCCATAAAGTCGAAGTTCATAGACGTTGTCGGGTCTAATTCAGAGTTTCCTAAGAAGATTTCTTCATCTTCGTTATTGATTTCTCTGTATGGTACTAAATCTACATAGTTTGGTCTTGCTAGAGTGTTGGTCCAAGCGAAACGTAAAACTGTATTGTCTGTTACATCATATTTAAAATGAACACCAGGTAAGATGTTGGTGTATGAGTTTTCGTCTTTAACTTCAGCATTACCATCAACGTCGCCATCTTCGTTAAATACAAGCTCGTTACCTGTGCTTTCAATAGAAGTATGTTCTAATCTTACACCAGCTAAAACACTTAGCTTGTCTGTAATATTTTGGTTAAGCATAGCGTAACCTGCATATACGTTTTCGTTAACGTCAAAGTTAGCAGTAGCATATTCTTCTGGTAAATCTTCACCTTCAAAAAGGTTGGTGTCGTTAAGATTTAAGCCACCCAAAAATTCTGGACTAGCAAATGTGCCGATTTGGTATTGGCTACCAGCTAAGAAGTCTGTATCAGAATAGCTTCTTGTAGGAACCATACCTAAGAATTCTAATGCACCAGTTTCATCACTGTATTCTATAAAACCGTTTGTTCTGTTTTTATTTTTTAATCTTGTTTTAGCACCAAACTTTAAAAAGCCATCATTACCATCAATAACAGATAAAGGTAATTGTGCATTCACAAAAAAATTAATGTCTTCTTCTTCTGTATATTGGTTTTCTTCTGTAAGCTCACCAAATTCAAAATCAGCAAAATTAGCATTAGCAGGATTTGTAGGAGTGTACAAAGGTTTATCTTGATTGTTATTAAAGTCGATTATGTATTCACTCTCATACTCTAAATAACGCTCGTTTAAACGCTCTTCTGAAGCTTTAGCAAAAGATGCCATCCAATCAAACTGTACATTGCCAAAAAGGTGCTCACCACCAAGGCTGTAGTTTTGCATACGTTGGTCTTCTAAACGTCTGTTTTTATTTCTGTCATTTCCAATACCACCTTTAGATTGGCGTTTTGCTTCCACAGGAAACATAGTAAGGTTACCATTACCATCTACTGAAAAATCACCAGGAGCAATGTCTTCACCATCAAGGATTTCATGCTCTAATCTAAAACGGTTTTCTCTATCGTCTCTCCAGTTATAGATAGATTTGAAATAAACGGAATTGTTATCATCGAATTTATAATCTAAGTTAGCTGAGAAGCTACGACGTACACGTTGTACTAGATATTCTCTAATTTCAAAAACGTTAGCATAAGGATTTACATCTAATTCAGTTAAGTTATCTTCATCATCAAACTCATTAAATTCAAACTCGTCTGTCCATTCAGCCTCAACATTATCACTACCAAAGTCGTTATCGTTTATGGATGCAGAAACCATCCAACCAAATTTATCGTTTTTACTACGGTCTCCAACTAAGAAAGATCCGTTTAAGATTCTTTTGTCTGTGATAAAGTTAAGACCAGAACCAACCGTTGCAGACAAACGGAAACCTTGAGGCGAAGTACGCGTAATTAAGTTTACAGAACCACCAAGAGCGTCAGCATCCATATCTGGAGTTACTGCTTTGTTTACTTCAATCGTTTGAATCATATCTGATGGAATTAAATCCATCTGAACGTTACGGTTATCACCTTCAGCAGAAGGAATTCTGCTTCCGTTTAAGGTAACAGAGTTTAATTGAGGAGAAAGACCACGAACAATAATGTTACGTGCTTCACCTTGATCTACCTGCATAGTAATTCCAGGAATACGTTTTACAGCATCACCAATATTAGCATCTGGAAACTTACCGATTTGGTCTGTAGACACAACGTTAGTAATATTTTGTTTGTTCTTTTGCGTGTTTAAGGCTCTTGCTTGTCCGCTAAGGCCATAACCATTAATGGTAACTTCCTCTAAAGCAGTATCTTCAGAGTTTAAAATAATGTTTAGTGTTACAGTTTGGCTAGCAACAATCTCTATATCTTGAGTCACATCTGAGTAGCCAAGATATTTTACAGTAATAGTATGTTTTCCTTCAGGAATATCTACCAAAACGTATTTTCCGTTAAAATCAGTTACAGTTCCTTTGTTAAGTGATGTGATAGAAACTGTTGCACCAGGAATGGTAAGACCATCCTTATCGGTAATGACACCTTGTAAATTTCCAGACTGTGCGAATCCGAAAAAAGAGAGGGTTAAAAATAAAAGGGTAAAATAATGTTTCATTTAAGGTTGATTTTTGTTTCCCTCAAAACTAGTTTGAAGACTTCATTTGTAGATAAAATGAGCGTTAACAAAACGTAACAGAACCTTGTAAAATGGGTATAAATGAAAGCAACATTTACGTTAACTTAACATTGAGAAAAGAATTTGGTTAATCTAGTTGAAGATTTAGTAAATAGTCTTGAAGATCGTCTTTTGACTCTAAAGGCAATTTTTTTCTTAGTCTGTATCTAGCTATTCGAACACTATCTGGAGTAATATGAAGAATGTCTGCAATCTCCTTTGAAGAGAGATTTAATCTCAATAACATGCACAAGCGCATTTCTGATGAGGACAGCTTATCGTTTACAATTTGTTTTAGGGTAGAAAAAAAGTTTGGGTGAATTTGTCCAAAGTAGCTCATGAGCTCTGTCCACTCATTATTGTTTTCTAGATCTGCTTCGATATCTTTAACAATATCTTTTAGTTTTTTTGAGACAAGCTCACTATTGCGATTCTTTAACTTAGAAAGGGTTTTAGAAATGTCTGAAAGCATTTTGTTTTTATGCGCAATATGAAGGCTGTAATTGGTGAGAGAAGAGACTTTAATATCTATTTCTCTATTTAAAGCAATTTCTTTAGCTGCCTTTTTATCTAAATCTGCTTGAAGTAGTTGTTGCTTATACTCTAGTATGTGCTTTTCGTGTTTTCTTCTTTTCTTCCAGTATAGAAAAAGAGCTAATAGAGCTAAAAATATAGTACTTGTAGTAATGAGAGCAATGCTTTGCTGTACTTTATTTATTTCGTTTTGTTTGTTTAGTAATTGTACTTTGTTTTCGTTTTCTTTTACATCGTGCAGAATTTGTAAAGCACTTACGATTTCATTATTGTTTTGAATAAGCTCTTCCTCGTTGGCAATGTATTGGTTGTTAAGGTATTTATAAGCTTCTTCAAAGTTACCCATATCGGCATATGTTCTAGACAAATCTTTGAGAGCACTTACTAATTGTGATTGGTTGTTTGCTGATTTTGCAGACTCTAATGCTTGCTCAGTAAAACGTATAGCATCATTGTATTTTTTAGTTTTTCTGTTAATATCACCAATATTATTAAGGATATTAATTTTTAAATCCCAAGGGCTGTTTTTAGCAAAGCGATTGGCAATATTAAAATAGTTCAAGGCTTTTTGGTATTGCTCCAAATCTTCATAAATACTGCCAATGTTTTCGTTTGTAATGGCAATGCCAGTACTATCCTTTAATAGACTAAAAAGTGATAAACTCTTTTCTTGAAACTTTAAAGCTTCATTATAATTGCTACGTTTTTCGGATACACTTCCCAGCAGAGCATTTGAAGTCGCTTCGCCTTTTTTGTAATTTATATGTTCTGAAGTGCTAAGTGCCTGTAAAGCATGTTGTTCAGCTAAACGGTATTGTTTAAGTTCTAAATTGATTAATGCTAGTTGATTCTGAACCTTTACAAAACTAGAATCCTTTGGAAGGTGAAGCCCTAAGTATTCTTGATAATAGTGAGTAGCTTCCTTAAAGAGGGAAATGCTATTGAAAAAATCAGCGAGTTTAATATTCGTTAAGCCAATATTTATTGAATCATTCTCTGTAATAGCATTTTTTAATTCAGCTTTTAGAGAAAAAAGCTCTGTTTCTTTGGTTGTGTTTATCTCTTGGGCATTAAGAGAGTAAATAAGTACAAAGAGAAAGGAGATTTTAATATGGTTAATGATAAACAATGTAAACTATAATTTATAACTCGTAAAGTAAGGTGATACATGTTATTTAAATCTATAGTTTGTATGATGAAAATGTTACTAATAAAAAAAACGACTAGAATATTCTAGTCGCTTTTATATTTTAAAAAGAAAATAATTTCTTAAGCCTCAAATGGTGCTATAGAAACATAAGACTTATTGTCTTTTTTCTTAGTAAATGTTACGATACCATCAACTTTAGCGTGTAAAGTGTGGTCTTTTCCTTGGTATACGTTTTCACCTGGGTGATGCGTGTTACCTCTTTGTCTTACGATAATGTTCCCAGCAACAGCAGCTTGACCACCAAAAATCTTAACACCTAAGCGTTTCGATTCTGATTCTCTACCGTTTTTAGAACTACCAACTCCTTTTTTATGAGCCATTGTCTTAAGGTTTTATATTGTTAAACTTAAGTGATTTTGCAATTATGCTTTACCACCATCTAATTCGTCTTGCCATTTTTTAAGCTCGTCCCACTTACCTTCAGCAGCTAATTTAGCTTGTGCTGGCCAAGTGTCAGTAACATGGTTACCACGAACATCTGAAATGATTTCAGAAATTGCTTCAGGTGTAGATTTTGCTATATCAGCAAAAGTTGCTAAACCAGCTTCTGCTAAAGTAGAAGCGATTTTTGGACCAACACCTTCAATTTTCTTTAAATCATCAGCTTTACCAGTTGCTTTTGGAGCTGCCTTTTCGGCTTTTGGTTCAGCTTTTTTAGTTTCCTTCTTTGGAGCAGCTTTCTTAGCTCCAGAAGCAGTAATGCTTTCAATAACGATTTCTGTTAAGGCTTGTCTGTGACCATTTTTTACACGGTAACCTTTACGTCTTTTCTTTTTGAAAACTATTACTTTGTCACCTTTAAGGTGCTTTAAGACTTTTGCACTTACTTGTGCTCCGTCTATAGCTGGGGCGCCTAAAGTAATATTGTCACCATCACCTATAAGAAGTACATTGTCAAAATCAACTTTTTTACCTTCTTCAGTAGATAAACGGTTAACAAAAACTTTTTGGTCTTTCGCAACTTTAAATTGCTGCCCTGCTATCTCTACAATTGCGTACATAGCGTAACGTTTTTATTAATTTGTTTATTAAAAAAATGTGCTTTTCTCAGAAAGCGGATGCAAATATACTCCTAAATTCCTAATCTACAAACGTTTTAAGGCTTTTCGCATACTTTTCAACTTAAATACATATATGTTTTTAAATTAGGATACTACATGAAAAACAGTTTTCACATTTTATTATGTTAATAAAGTCTAATGATTCCTTATTTTTGTGTGGTTTTGTGTAACAATGCACATTATGCTAAGACAAACACTTAAACAATTTAAAATTTAAACACTTATTAATAATGAGAAAAAGCTTATTTACTCTAGCGCTCTTGTTGTTTGTTGGTTCTTTTGCCAATGCACAGCAGGTGGAATTTGAGGAGTACGATTTAGACAATGGAATGCACGTTATCTTGCATCAGGATAATTCAGCTCCTGTAGTCACAGTATCTGTAATGTATCATGTAGGTGCAAAAGATGAAAACCCTGAGCGTACAGGTTTTGCTCACTTTTTTGAGCATTTATTATTTGAAGGAACTGAAAACATCCCTCGTGGGGAATGGTTTAATATTGTAACATCAAACGGTGGTAGCAACAATGCAAATACTACAGATGACAGAACATACTATTACGAAGTATTTCCTTCTAACAGTGTAGAGTTAGGATTATGGATGGAGTCTGAAAGATTAATGCATCCAGTAATTAATCAAATAGGTGTTGATACTCAAAACGAAGTTGTTAAAGAAGAAAAACGCCTTCGTGTAGATAACCAACCTTATGGTAACTTGTTGGCTGAGGTTAAGAAGCGCATGTTTAAGGTACACCCTTACAGATGGGCTACAATTGGTTCTATGGATCACTTAGATGCTGCAACTTTAGAAGAATTTCAGGCATTCAATAAAAAATTCTATGTACCAAATAATGCTGTGTTAGTTGTTGCTGGTGATATTGATAAGCCACAGGTTAAGAAAATGATTCAGGATTATTTTGGACCAATTCCAAGAGGTGAGGAAATTAAAAGAGATCTTCCAAAAGAAGCGCCTATTACTGAGTCTATGAGAGATAAGACTTACGATCCAAATATTCAAATACCTGCAGTAATAGCTGCTTATAGAACACCATCTTTTAAAAGTAGAGATGCCTATGTTTTAGATATGATCTCTAGCTACTTAAGTGGAGGGAAAAGCTCTGTTTTGTACAAGAAAATGGTAGATGAGCAAAAGCAGGCCTTAGCTGTTCAGGCTGTTAATATTAGCCAAGAGGATTATGGTATCTATGCATTATTTGCTCTACCATTGGGAGATGTGTCTTTAGATACATTAATTACTGAGATGGATGAGGAAATTGTAAAAATCCAAGAAGAGTTAATCTCTGAGCGCGATTATGAAAAACTTCAAAATCAGTTTGAGAACCAATTTGTAAATTCAAATTCTAGTATAGAAGGAATTGCTAACTCTTTAGCGAGATATTATATGCTATATGAAAATGTAAATTTAATCAACAATGAAATAGACATCTATCGCTCTATTACAAGAGAAGAAATGAGAGACGTTGCTAAGAAGTATTTAAACCCTAATCAACGCATAATCTTAGAGTACTTACCAAAGAAAGATGATCAATAAAATAAAAATGAATAGTAATATGAAAACTAAAATATCAGCATTTGTTGTATTGTTTTTAATGGCAGTAGGTGCGGTAAATGCGCAAATAGATAGATCTAAACAACCAAAACCAGGTCCTTCTCCAAAGATTACGTTAGAAAAACCAGGTGAATTTAAGTTAAAAAACGGTATCGAAGTTTTAGTAGTAGAGAACCATAAATTACCAAGAGTTTCTATCTCTTTAAGAATTGATAACAAACCAATTGCCGAAGGAAATAAAGCTGGTGTATCTAGTATTCTAGGTGCTATGTTAGGAAACGGAACCACTACAATACCTAAAGATGAATTTAATGATGAAATCGATTTTTTAGGAGCTAGATTAAGTTTTGGTTCTCAAAGTGCCTATGCAAGCTCACTTTCAAAATATTCTGATAGAATAATTGAGTTAATGGCAGATGCGGCAATAAACCCATTATTAACTAAAGAGGAATTTGAGAAGGAAAAAGAGAAGCTTATCGAAAGTCTTAAATCAGACAAAAAGAGTGTTGATGCCGTAGCAAGTAGAGTTGGTTCTGCGTTGTCTTATGGTGTAAAGCATCCTTACGGAGAGTTTGTTACAGAAGAAACAGTAAACAATATTGAGTTTGGTGATGTTTTAGCATTTTATGAAAAATACTTTAATCCTAACAATGCCTATTTAGTTATAGTTGGAGATGTTGAAATGGGTGATGTTAAACGAAAAATAAAAGACTATTTTGGTAAGTGGGAAAAATCTGCAGGAGTAGAAACTACAATACCAGCACCAATGCAAAATGCACAATACACACAAATTAATTTTGTGGATATGCCAAATGCTGTACAGTCTAATATTTCTTTGACAAACAATGTAGATTTTAAAATGAATGACGAAGATTACCATGCAGTTTTAATCGCAAATAAAATTTTAGGTGGTGGTTTTGGTAGTTATTTAAATATGAATCTTCGTGAAGAGCACGGTTATACTTACGGAGCTCGTACAAGTATAAGTCCAAGTAGATATGGTGCGTCTCGTTTTACAGCTGGTGCAGCAGTTAGAAATATGGTAACAGATAGCGCAGTTGTAGAAACACTAAAGGAAATTAATAGAATTAAAACGGAACCAGTAGAAACCAAAGATTTAGAAAATGCTAAAGCTAAATATGTTGGTGATTTTATTCTAGATTTAGAAAGCCCGAGAACTATTGCAAACTATGCTTTAAATATCAAATTAAACAATTTACCAGAAGACTTTTATTCTACGTATTTAGCTAAGATTAACGCTGTTACTAAAGAAGATGTTATGCGTGTAGCTAACAAACACTTTAGACCAGAAAATGCACGTATAGTGGTTGTTGGTAAAGGAAGTGATGTGATAGAAAATCTTGAAAAAACAGGAATTCCTATTAAGTATTACGATGCTTATGCAAATGCTACAGAAAAACCAGTTTTTTCTAAGCCATTACCAGAAGGTTTAACAGCAGAGACTGTTATTAAAAACTATGTTAAGGCCATTGGAGGTGAAGAAAACCTTAGAAAGGTTAATACTACTTTGGTCAAAGCAGAGATGACTATTCCAGGGGCGCCATTTAAGCCTATTGCTACTACGAAGCAAATGGCACCAAACAAATTTAAAATGGAAGTTGTTGCAGAAGGTATGGGAACCTTAATGAAACAAAACTTCGATGGAACTAATGGTTACATGGAACAACAAGGAAGAAAGATACCTATGGAAGATAAAGAACTATCTTCTAGAAAGTCTAATAAGGGTCTTTTTGAGGAATTGTATATGGAATCTTCAACTATAGAGTTAGAAAGCATTACAATGGTTGAAGGAAAAGACGCATACAAAATAAAAGAAACTAAGGACGATACAACGTCTTACAGATATTACGATGTAGAAACAGGTTACTTAATAAGAACAGAATCTACGACTGAGGCTCAAGGACAGTCTATAACAACAGTTGTAGATTACTCTAACTACAAAGAAGTAGATGGTGTAATGATGCCGTATACTATGAAAGTTACTGCAGGTCCACAAGCGTTTACTTTTGAGACTACAGAAGTAAAAATAAACGAAGGAGTAACAGCAGAAGATTTTAATTAAAATCAATAGAACTCATATAAGTTTAAAAACCGAAGTGAAAGCTTCGGTTTTTTTATGCTTTACGTTTATGTGATAAATAGACTCCAACTAAGATTAGAAGCGCTGCCAACCCTTGAATAAGACTAAAAGATTCACCATCCAAAATTCCCCAAATTAATGCGGTTACAGGAATAATATAAGTTACAGAAGACGCAAAAACAGGAGTAGATATTTGTACGAGCTTATTAAAAACTACTTTAGCTATGGCTGTGCCAAAAACAGAAAGAATGGCTACAAAACCTAATGACTTAACCAAATCAGGATGGTTTAATCGTTCTGAAGTAAAAAATCCAGAAAACAGTAATACAATTAATGCTGGTATTATAATAAAAGCATAGTTACCTGCAGCAATAGCTAAAGGCTTTACATCTTGTAGATAGCGTTTTATAATATTGACGTTTGCAGCATACATAAGTGTAGAAGCAATAACAAAACCAGCATACAGATAATTTTGATTTGGGTTAAGTTCAGAACCTTTTAAAATTAAAATGGCAGTACCTATAAATCCGACAATTACACCTATAATTTGTCGTTTTGTAGATACAATTTTAAAAACAGCAAAGCCAAGGATTATTGTATTTAAGGGCACTAACGAATTTAAGATTGAAGCAACAGCACTATCAATTTCAGTTTCTGCAATAGCAAAGAGGAAAGCAGGAAAGAAAGAGCCTAGCAAACCAGACAAAAGAAGCCACTTCCATTTAGATTTTGGGACATGTTTTAAATGATAAAACCCTGCCAATAATAAAATTACTCCTGTAAAAATAGTTCTTAAAGCGCCTAGTTGAAAAGGGGTAAGCCCTAATAACGATTTTTTAATAAGAATAAATGAACTTCCCCAAATAACGGAAAGGATGAGGAGGTAAATCCATTTTATGTTAGGGTTTTTCATGCAAAAATTTCCTTAAGACTCACAAAAATCGTTAATTCTTTCGCAAGAAACATCAATATTTATTAGATTTATCCAAAATTTAAGAGTTATTACTTATGAAAAAATTTAAGAATATAATCGTTGCTTCTGCACTGCTTTTAGCTTTAACGTCTTGTAAAGACAAAGCTGAGCCAGAAGTGAAAACTGTAGATGTTGAGGTAGGTGCTAAAGAAGTTGCCAGTACTTTAGACCCTAATGCAACTTATGCTAAAGTAGAATTTGGAATTGAAGGTATGACCTGTGCAGTAGGATGTGCAAAAACTATTGAAAAGAAAATGGCTAAAATGGATGGTGTAAAATCTGCAAAAGTAGATTTTGACAAACGTTTAGCAATGGTTGAGTATGATGAGGCTAAAGTAACACCAAAATCTTTAGAGGAGGCAGTTGCTAAAGTTAGTGATGTATACAAAGTAAAAGACATGAAGGTTGTAGATGGCTTTGGTGGTGAGGCAAAAAAATGTAAAGAAGATTGTAATAAAGCATGCTGTGCTGACAAAACAGAAGCAGAAAAGAAAGCTTGTAAAGAAGACTGTAAAAAGCCATGCTGTAAAAAAGAAGAAAACAAAACTGAATAGTAGTTTTTTACTACAAATAAAAAAACGCTGTCCTTTTAAGGATAGCGTTTTTGTTTTAAGCTAATACTTGTAAAAACACAAAAGCAAGTACAATACAACCTATAGGCAATAACCATAACAAATAAATTGAAGGGGTCTTTGACCTAGATTTAGCATTCAGTATATTTCTTTTTTTTCCGTTATAGCGCATCCAGTTTTTAAACATAATAAAAAGTGAAGCTAAGCTAAATAATATCCAAAATTTGTTTGATGAGATAGAGTTTATCTTCATCTGTGTAGCAAAGGCCATAAAGAAAGTACCTAAAGCCATCAGTATTGAAAGCTCTAATACATTTATATAAAATAGTGCTATCGTTAAGCTACGTTTACCTAATCGCTTTTTGTAGTAGTTTAAAATGGCTATATAATAGTTGTCTAGCATAGTGTGTTTAAAAAACAAAACCTACTATTAAGCAGGTTTTGTAAATATAGTTGTTATAAGTTTATTATAAACCTAATACAGTAACGTTGTCTAATTCAAAAGTTGCAGCTGCAGATGAAGTAGAAGTGTATTTAAATGCAATGTATAACATTTGTCCATCAGCACTAGAAACATCAATACTACCAGAGTTTGTCCAGGTATTCCAGCTATTAGCATTAGGATCCATAGTTGCATCTAACATTGTCCAAGTACCATTAGAGTTAGGGTCACCACCAGAATAATCTGTAGACATATATACTTCTAAATCGTTTCCGTCGTAACGCTTATCAGTTTCAAAGAAAAAGAAAGTGTTAGTAACAGCAGATAAATCTATAGCTTCAGAAATTAACCAATCTTCATTTTCTTGAGCACCACCAGAATAACCATTCATGTAAGCACTTGGTGCTGGGTTTCCAAAGTTAGTTGTTCCCCATACTTGCGCACCTGTAACGTTAAAAGTTGTCCATTGGCTTAATCCACCATCAAAACCATCTTCAAAAACAACAGTAAAATCATTGATATCTAATGGCATACAACGTGCATTGCTAAACTCAACATCACTAAGCTCATTGATTAATAGAACTAAATCATCTCCACCATAAGATTTTAAAACTACTGCAGAAATAGTTCCTCCTTGAGTTGGTAATGGAGTGTTATAGAAATTAGCAAAAGAACTAGTCTCTACCAAGAAGTTAGAATAACCAAATCCTTCACAAGCTTGAAGCGTTCTTCTGGTATCAAAATCTTCAGTTGGGTCTCCATAAGTACTACCTTCTAAATTCTCTGGGAATTGAACGTCTGTTGCAGTTACAAAAAATCCTACATGTCCTTCGTTTATTTCAGAAAGATTAACCTGTAAAGGAACAATAGTTTCTGTTACTTCAGATCTAAAAATCTTAGTTGGTATTTGGTTTGCAGTAAATTGACCTACTTGATCACCATCTGGCTTACCACCTACAGAGATAACTTCGTTAGAATTGTAACCAACATACATGTCCTTAAGTTTTACATATACCTCACGCCCAATATTAAATTGGTTGTATGAGTCAACTTGATTTAAGAGAACACCAATTGCAGCTGTTGGATTTTCAGGTGCATCTTGCATATAAAATTCTTTGTAAAAGTTACCAGTAGCATCAGAAGAAGTTACATAACCTTTAACAACTAAGTTGTCAGGAATTTGAATGAAGTGGTCGTAATCAAAACCACTTTGCCCATCTTCGTATGCTTGGTAAAGTGCTTTTAAATCTGCTATTGAAATTTCAGTTAAAGTACCTGCATTCAAATCAGCCATGATTTGTACTAAACCAGCGTTTTCTTCATTTCCTAAGCTGTTAGGAATACTGTAATCGTCATCTTCAACACAAGATGTAATTGAGATACTTGCAAAGATGGCAAGTAAGAGTGTTAATAATTTAGTTGTTTTCATAATTTGAAATTTATTTTTCATAGTTTTTTTAGAATCTAAAATATACATTTAAAAAGTAATTTGCGCCACGTCCATACCAGTATTTAGGTCCAAAACGACGCTTAGGATTTGAGTTGTCTTCAAGTAACTCTCTGTAATTAGCGTTACGACCTTGCTCAAATCCACCAGTTCTATATTGTTTATCTAATATGTTCCCTACACTTGCAAAGAAACCTATAAAATAATCATTAATTTTCCATGACTTACCTCCAATAAGATTAACTACCATGTAGTTACCAAACTCTTCTTGTTTTAAAAGCTCTCTTGCAATTTCAGGATTATAATCGTTCATTGGTAATCCGTCTGTTGGCTCTGTATAGAAACTAGAAGTTCTTAATAAAGGACTTACATCTACGTAAGTTTCATCAAAGAAGTTTGCAGTTGCACCAAACCACCAATAATCTGGATCTCTATATTCAAACCCTATAGAATAGGCTTTTTGAGGACCACCAGCAACTTTGTAATCTTTTAAGTTAGATTCTCCATAAAATGCAGCTTGGTCGTTTGCAGAGATGTATAAATTAGGATTATTATCATAAGTGTATTGACCATAAGAGGCAGCACCTTTTAATTTTATTGTTGGTGTTACTTGTGCTTCAATACCAAGTTCTGCTCCTATGTGTTTTTTATCAACACCTTGTAAAACCTCAGAAACTAAGTTGTTTGTTTGTACATTACCTTGGTCATCAAGGAAACCACCAATACCATCTGCATAGTAGAAAGAAATTTCATTAGCGTCTTCTGTCTTAGTATAAAAACCTGTTAGACGAGCATTAACTATTGGAGATCTAAAGATATAACTAGCGTCAAAGGATGTTATCTTTTCTTCGGTAATATCTTGACCTGTAATATTAACTCCATTAACTACACCAACAACATCATGATTTGCTCTTGCGTTAGAATAAGTGTTTCTTAAAGAAGGTGCTCTAGTAATATACCCTCCGTTAACATCTATTAAGTGCTTACCAGAAATTTTATATGTAAAACCTGCTTTAGCACCAAAACCTGTAAAATCTACTTCGCCTCCTTTTCCATAAGAATTATTAGCATTTGCTTCATTTCTGTAAAGACCATCTCTGTAGTAATCTGTTTTTGTAACACTACCAGCTAAATAAAAGTCTACTTTATTGTATTTAAAAACACCTTGCGCATAACCAGAAATGATGTCTGCATACAAGTTATAATTGTATCTATATTTATCTCCTTCAAAAGCAACTTGGTCTGGATTGTTCATGTCAAATTGGAAACCATCAAAAGAATCTACATTTAAAACACCTGTATTACTTCCTAATAAATCGATAATTTCAGCAAAGTTTTCTGACTTTAAACTCTTATAGTTTACCGAAGCATTTAAAACAATATTATCGGTAAGTTCTGTGTTTAAAATAGTGTTTACTGTTACTTGAGAATCATCCGAACGATCTTCGTATAATGCATAAGCAGCATAACTACCGTCTATGTTATTTGTAAGGTTAGCATCAATAATTCTGTTCCAGTCTATTTGACCGTTGTTTATAAATTCTTGCTCAGCGATATATGCGTTTTCGTAATCTGGACCATCACTGTCAGCTAAGAAATAACTAGGTAACTTTTGATAATAAGCAGGGCTTGGGTTTGCACCACCAGGAAAATCTAAACGACTGTTTCCTAATTTTCCCCATTGATAAGCCACGTTTGTATTAAGAGAAGTTCTGCTATTAATGTCCCAATAATGGTTAAGCATTAAGATAGGCTCTTCCGTCTCTTTAATACGAGAGTTTTTCTTATCACCATCTAAATAGCCCCAATATTCATTGTACTTTATGCCTTTTAAGTCATAAACCTCTTGAGTATTAGGGGATGATTTACCTCTTCTATTTGGTGCGTATATACTTGTAAAGTTAAGACTGTGTTTGTCATTAAATTTTTTCTCTACAGTAGCAAAGAAAGAATTAGCATCATATAAAGTAGCGTCTTGGTAACCTTCATTTCCCCATCTTCTACTTGCCATAAAAGCATAAGACCAACCACCATCTAATAACCCAGATGCATAACTAGCCATTACTCTATTTGTATAACTTCTATTAGATGAAGAATAAGTTACTCTACCACCTTTTCTGTAACTAGAAGCTCTGGCAATAATATTTGTCGTACCTAAAACTCCACCAAAATTGTATTCAGAAGGTGTTAAACCAGAAGTTAAAACCTGATTTCTTACAACATCATTTAAACCTCCCCAGTTACTCCATTGAGGTCTTCCGTTGTATACTTTGTTCATTTCAATTCCGTTAATTAAAACAGAACCATTGTCGGAGTCTAGACCTCTTACTCTAAAGAATGAAGAGCTAAATTCAAAAGCTGCAGTTCTTTGAAAAATATCCATAGAAGAGGCAAGTAATCCCGAAATGTTGTCTGCTCCACTAGTGTCATCATTCAATTCATCATCAGATAATGTGATTGTAAATAAATCCTCACTACTAGCTAAGTCAACTTCCAAAGTCATGTCTGTAATGTTAACTGTTTGCCCTTCATTTACAATGATTGGGTAACGTTTGGTAACATATCCAGGTTTTGATATTCTTAATACTTGTTCGCCTAAAGGAACATTGCTAGAAAAAGTAAATTCACCCAAACCATCTGTAAGTGTAGACTGCTGGGTTTCTTCAATTGTTATTGTTACATCTGGAATTGGTTCTAACGAAGTTGCATCCTTCACACTACCTTTAATCATTGTGTTTTGTGCCATCAATGCAAAAGAAGAAAACAATCCAAACAATAAAATAATTAGACTTTTTTTCATAATTGATTTTAGAGTTAATAATATTTCTTACATTAAATAAAAGTTATTTAAGGCCTGCAAATGTACATCTTTTATAATAAATATATACTTTTGGCCCAAGAATTGCAAAGTAATTAATGATAACATAACATACATTAAATGAAAACATTAAAACTCAGTATTTTATTTTTATTAACATTAGTATTTGTCAATGTAAATGCGCAAGAGAAGAAGAAATATAAAATTCATACAGTAGCATTTTACAATCTCGAAAACTTATTTGATACCATTAATGATCCTCTAAAATATGACGAGGCAAGTCCAATAATGGAAATGCACGAAGCTAATAGATCTGAAGTTTACCTAGCGAAAGTAAAAAATATGGCAAAGGTTGTAGCTGATATAGGTAAAGAAGATACTAATAATTCGCCAGCCGTGATAGGTGTTTCTGAGGTAGAAAACAGACAGGTATTGGTAGATTTGGTAAATGATCCACAATTATTAGATAAAGACTACGGAATTGTACATTTTGATTCGCCAGATGCTAGAGGAATAGACGTTGCGTTGTTATATCAAAAAGCACTTTTTAAGCCTACTGATACAAGTAGTTTTGAATTAAAGATTTATGATGATGATACAAGAGAGCGTGTTTATACAAGAGACCAATTGTTGGTTAGCGGAAAATTAGATGGTGAGTTAATTCATATTATAGTTAATCACTGGCCATCTAGAAGAGGTGGTGAAGCCAGAAGTAGACCAAAACGTGTAGCTGCTGCAAATTTGAATAAACGTATAATTGATTCTCTTCAGTCCATTGATCCCTATGCGAAGATTATCACAATGGGTGACTTAAATGATAACCCAAATAATGCAAGTTTAAAAGAAGCATTAAAAGCAGAGTCTAAGAAGAAAAAAGTAGGCTTTAAAGGAATTTATAATCCTTTTGAAGACCAATTTAAAAAGCAAGGTTTAGGAACAACAGGCTATAGAGATGCTTGGAGTTTGTTCGATCAGATATTATTGACACAACCATTTTTAGAAAAAGACTATGAGTCCTTTAGATATTACAAGTCAGGAATATTTAATAAGAATTACTTAACTAATAAGCATGGACGCTATAAAGGTTATCCTTTTAGAAGTTTTGCAGATGGAAGTTTTACAGATGGTTTTAGTGACCACTTTCCAGTATATGTTTATTTGGTCAAAGAAGTAAAGGACGAAGGGGAGTCAACTAAGAATTAATAATAATTAAGGTTTCATTTTTTGGTTCAAAAGAATAAACTTGAAAAAGTTAATTTATCCTTATGAAGAAACTAATTCTCCTCTCTATAGTATTAGTTAATCAACTAGGTTTTTGTCAGACAATTACATTAGCACAAACACTTGATAATACTATACAACAGGGTACAGTAATATGCTCTGCAGAACAAATAACTGATAATAATTATATTAGAGCTTTTGATATCAATACCTTAGGATATGACCAGTTTAATGTTGTATCAGTAGATTTTGGTGTATATAGTGTTAATAATGAGGATGATAATTATGTAGTTGATGTTGTTATTTATCAAACAGATACCTTTCCAGAAGGAAGCTTAATGGAGGTGACAAGGGTTAGTGTTCCAGTTTCCAACGCTGATAATGGAACTTTAAAGCATGTACCTCTTAATGCGCTTGTTACTGATAATTTTTTAGTATTCGCTGTGAGTGCACAAAATATAAGTATACCAGGCAATCTTAATCGAATAATAATAGGAAGTAATTCAAATGGTCAGACAGCACCAAGTTATTATCAATCTACTAGTTGTGGTTATGACATTCCAAACGATATTGCAAATCTTTTTCCTCCGCCTGAAATTCATTTAGTGATGCAGGTAACGGGTAGCCCAAGACTTTCTTTGCCTGAAAAACAAGATGAGTTAATAAGTGTTTATCCGAATCCAACAAATGATATCATTAATGTTAAGTTACTAAATTCAGATAGTATTGAAAAGGTAAGGATTTACAGTGTAACAGGGAAACTTCTTTGTGAAGGAAAAGAAAGCATAATAAACCTATCTAACTTCAGTAAAGGACTTTATCTGTTGAAAGTTGAAACAGTCAGTGGTAAAAGCACAGTTAAAAGAATTGAAAAGTTATAAAAAAGGCACAAATTTTAATTTGCGCCTTTTTTATTAATTAAACCACTGATTCCATGGAATCATATAAAGTACAGCAGCTAAAGCTATACTATAAAAAATGGCAAGTAATTTGAATTTAGGTTTAGAAACCAATTTCTTTTTGTGCTTAGAATAACCTATAGTAACCAAAGCAACAGCGATAATCATTAAAGTAGGATGTTCTACAGCTAGTTTTCTAACAGCACCATTTTTCATTACTTCTCCAACAGACATTTCATCAAAATAGCCTTTGGTAAACCATAAAATAATACCGAGTAGTAATTGAATATGCATTGTAATTAAGGTAAACAACGCTAATCTAAAATCTATTGCTCCATATTCTTTATTGCCAAAAAACTTTATTAACGCATTAAAAGTAGCAATAACAAATACCAATAAAACAATATATGCCCAACCCGAATGTATAAATTGAATAGTTTCCATCTTAAGAATTTTAGATTACAAAAATAAGGATTTGACTAATAAGAATACATTTTAATTAGCCACAGTTATTTTATGTTTTATTTCGTTGCCCAATTCATCCACCACAGTTATGGTATGTTCACCTTGTTGAGGTAAAATGGCCATATCGTGAATGTCTTTGGTTTGGCCAACATAAACATCATCTATGTACCAGAATAGTTTAAGTTCGGGTTTAGAATGTGCCACTTTTAGGATTAATTCGTTGGTGTTGCCATCAAAATCTTTGGGTAAGAAAATAGTGTTTTGCTGATTAGGATAAATAAACTCCATGCGTACTGCTGAAGTTTCTACACAATCATTTCTAAAAGGTGGTAAGGATTTGTAAAACGGATTTTTAGTTTTGAAATAATATTCCTGAAGAGGCGGTAAAACAAACCAAGATGTTGTTTTTAAGTTTGAAATATCCTCACAAGAAGAATTTACCTGAAACTGCTCAGAAGCATCCAAATGTATCAACTTATGAAACGGACAAGGTGCGGTTTTTTGTCCAGCATTTTGAATAAATCTAGATTCCACATCATCACAAACAGTTGAAGCTTGGTAGCCACTTTTCCTGCAAATGCTCACTTCAATCATTTCATCATAAGGCTTCGTAAACCACTCACTTTTTGGTAGAATATCAAAAACATCAAACAAAATTGGTGCAGCCGTTTGTACACCAACCAAACCAGGACGACCTTCACCATCAGCATTACCAACCCAAACACCAACCACATAATCTTTGGTGGTGCCAATAGCCCAAGCATCTCTAAACCCAAAACTGGTGCCAGTTTTCCAGGCAATGTCTTGAGACGAATCGTAAAATTCCCAACTCTCATCACTTTCAGGTCTATTGACTTGTTTCATACTTTCGAACGTGAGATAGATGGATGCAGCATCAAAAACCGATTTTTCAGAAGCCAGTTTTCCGAAGTCGATTTCAGATTCAAAATTGTAAATAGGTTCTACAAATTCGTTGTTATAATATTCACTGGAATTGTCATTAAAATGATTTAAGGTCGAGGCCATTGCAGCATAACTTTTACATAAATCCCAAAGGTTACTTTCGGCGCCACCTAGTGCTAAGGACAAGCCATAATGATTGGCATTGTATCTTAAATCCTTCAATTTTAATTGCTTCAAATAATGATAAAAACGATCTAAACCAAAATCTTGAAGCATTCGTACAGCAGGCACATTCAATGAGCGTGACAGAGCTTCATTGGCGTGTACTGCACCATCATAAGACTTGTCATAATTTTCAGGTTGGTAACTGCCAAATTGTGTGGGAACATCAGCGACCAAAGTATGTGGTAATAAATCGCCAGCATCGAGCATAGCAGCATACAAAAATGGTTTTAAAATACTGCCTGTGCTTCTGGGTTTGTCAATAATATCTACACTTTTCTGATGTGCATTATCTGTTGGTGAATTGCCAATATAAGTCAAGACCTTTCTGGTTTTAACGTCTAAAACCAGTACCGAAATATTATAAATCTCATTTTGTTTCAAGCTATTGTAATGTTGCTTGACAATATGGTTAGCTTGTGTTTGCAAGGCAATATCAACTGTCGTTTTTAGTCGCTTACCTTTATTATGTTTGGCAACTTTCTGCAACAAATGCGGTGCAATTTGAGGCAAAGGATACGGTTTTTGTGGTAAAGTTTCAGCGATGGAAAGCTCGTAAGTGAGCTCGTCAATAGTGCCATTGTCTAACAACTTCTTTAATAAACGATTGCGTTTGTCAAGTAATCGTTGTTGATTTTTTCCTGGATAAATAAGACTTGGTGCATTGGGTAAAACCGCAAGGGTTGCGCTTTCTGCCCAAGATAAATTAGATGCTTCTCTATTGAAATAGCGCCAAGCCGCAGCATCGATGCCAACAACATTGCCACCAAATGGTGCGTGACTTGCATACAGCTTTAAAATGTCGTCTTTAGAATGTCTGAATTCTAATCGTGTTGCTAGAATAAGCTCTTTCAGTTTTTCGAGATAGGTTCTGCTCTGTCCTTTTCGAGATAAGCGAATCACTTGCTGCGTGAGTGTGCTTCCGCCACGTTTTACGGAACCAGAGCTTATATTTTCCTGTAAAGCTTTAAAAATTGAAATTGGATTGAAACCAGGATGCTTATAGAAATATTCGTCTTCAAAAAGTAGAAGACAGGTTTTAAATTTCTCAGGCACACTATCGGTTTCAGGAAATCGCCATTGACCATCGTCGGCAATTTTGGCACCTAACAATTCATTGTTATTGCTGGTGATTACGGTAGCTGTTGGATCTTTAAAGAGTTCTTTTGGTAAAGAGAAATAATAAACTACAAGAAGTACAGCTAGAATTGCTGACTTTATTTTGTGGCGCTTTATGTAGTTTATGATTTTCATTAATTCGTATTCTGTCAGACTGAGCACAGTCGAAGTGTATTTAAGGATGAGATCATGAAAATAGTTCAGTATGACAAGGGTTAAATGTTTTTCTCGTATTCGTACTCACGTTCGACTTTACAAATTTTTACATTGTACCAATTATACCATTGCTCGCGACCTTTTTGTTGGGCGAGTAAATGCTCTGTGTTGGCTTTCCAGTTTTTTATGGCCTCTAAACTTTTCCAGTAACTGACAGTTATGCCAACGGTGTTACGAGCACTTTCAATTCCAATAAAACCTTCTTGTTGTCTAGCTAAAGTTTCCATTTTCTCAGCCATTTCAGAGTAGCCTTCAATGTCATCGGTTTGAGTTGATGTGAATATGACTGCGTAGTAGGGAATTTTGTTCTTCATTTGTATTTAATTTTGTCAGGTTGAGCGCAGTCAAAACTTCATAAAATTTTGGAATTATTCGACTGCACTCAAATTGACAAATTTATATTTCAAGAGCTTTTAGGCATTTCAAACTCAATGATTTTTTCTGTTACATTATCTTCAAAATCGGTTAAAATCATTTTGATAAATACACGATTTGTCGACACACTCACAGGAAAGTCTTTAACGTTATCAATGGTCTTTACATAATTCAACCAATCTTCACCACACTTATCTACCACATCATCTTTTAAATCTTTAGTTGCTGTTTCAATAAAAGTAATCCAGTCCTTTTCAGTGTATGTCAAAGTCTCATAAGTATTAGAATTCAATTGCTTTAATGGCTTCCATTCAGTGTCAAATTGTGTCCACTCGTTAGTGTTGCATTTTGAATCTGCACTCATAAACGAGAAGCTATTTTCATAGCGTTGAAACAAGCTTACGTGCTTATAGTCGCTATCTACTAGTACAATGTTTTTACCTTCTGGTGTTGCGTCTGCGTCAACATTGATGGTTGCCATTTCACTATTATTTAAATCGTGTGAACGTTTATAATCACTCGTTGCTAAATTTTTAATTTCAACGTTTAAATCTTTTAATTTCAAGCGAATGGTTTTGGCAATTTTTTCTGATGATAAATATCCGTCAAACACATAACCAATATGATTTCTGGTTTCTACCTTAACCCATTCACCACTTACTTTTTCGCCAGCATCGAGTACAACCAATTGTTTATTGGTTTTTTCTAACACACCAATGGCTTCACCATAGGCTAATTTTGTTAGCATTTTGCCGCTAACATCAGGCTGATCTCTCAGAGACAATCCGCTTTCTGCCGATACATAAGCGTTTTGTTGCGCTGTTACTACTAGGATGTTGAATACAAATCCAATCGCTAAAATCATTTTTAAATTTTTCATTTTTTCTAAGTTTTAAATTGAACATTTTAGCGGTTTGTTCTCTTTGGATTCTTGTCTTCCGGACGACAAGTAGTTTAGCTTTGTTTATTTCATTCTGAACTATCACACTGAGCTTGTCGAAGTGTTGATTCAGAATTTATTTTAAATTAATTTAGTCTTTTAAAGTTTCGTCATTTCGAGTGAATTTCAAGCTATTTATAGGTTGAAATTAGTATCGAGAAAAAGAAACTTTTTTCACTTCTATTTGTTCTCGATACAATTCTGACTTTTGGTCAGAATCACTCGAACAGACGTTACTTTTATGAAATTCCTGCTTTTGCAGGAATGTGTTACTTCTCAACGGTAACCCATTGCCCTTTGTTGCGTACTAAATAATCATCATTGTCGTACATTGCTTCGGCTTGTGCACCTGGTAAATAATAGGTGCCTAAATACGAAGCGTTGAGCATTACTGTAAAGGTCTTTGTGCCACGTGTGCCACTTCTGTCCATATCAAAGAAGAAGTTGACGCGATCATCTCTGATATCTGTATATCTGGCTTGGCTTACTGTTGTGTCGCCAAAATCTGTAAAGCGCGTATTGACAATATCCCAACCTGATGGGAAAATCTGTGTCAGCGCTACATCATTTACATAATCACTCGTGAGGTTAGAAATGCTTACCGTTGCCACAAAATCCTGACCTTGCTGTAATTTGCGAACATCAATTATGTTGCCTTGTAAATCTTTATAGACTGTTGAAATTGAAAAACCACGTTGCACTGGCAGTTCTTCGCCTAATTTTAGTTTACCTGAATTTAAAATTCTGACATAGACCACATTGTCTCTGTTGTTATTCACTGTTATCTGATTTGCGCCATCGTTCACAGGAATACTGCGTTGTGCAATGCCATTTTTAGTATCGATAGTTTCCGATTTTCCGTTTATGGAATAGCTTAGTTTTAAATCTTTTCCACCATTTTCAACAATAAGTTTACCCATCGCCAATAAGCTGTAGGCTGTGGTTTGCGTACTCATCCATTTGTCACTAGACAACGATTTTGCAATGCTTTTTGCCAATTCTACTTTTTTAGAATCGTTGGTAAGCAGCATAGCTTCCAAAGCCATTGCTCTATTTCTGTGTAACGAACCATAAGTGTAATTATCAGAATTGATAGGTTGAAAATCAATATTTGCTGTTTTTGCTATGGCTTGGCTTGCTTCCTTTTGCCCTGCCAAAGCATAAGCCGCAGCCAATCGCCATTTAGCATCATTAGAAATTTCATCAAACTCACGTAATCTGTTCATACTTGCTAAATCAGGACTTCCTGCCAATGCCAACGTGTACAATCTGTAAGCTTGCGTTAAGTCACTATGGTAATGTCTGTAACTTGGTCGCCAGTTACGAGCCGCTTGGCGTTGATACGCAATCCAGTTGCTCTTAAAACTCAATGGTAAAACAAAGCCTTTCTTTTCGGCTTCAATCATAAAATGTCCTGCGTAACTCGTTCCCCAATCACTTGCTGTGCGCTCTCCTCTCCAATAACCAAGTCCACCATCAGGATTTTGGAATGTGCCCAAACGACGAATACCATTTTCAATATTTTGCTGAACTTCTTTTTTCTTTTTGTCCGTTAGGTCGAAAATATCCGCTAAGTACAACTGCGGAAATACACTAGACGTGGTTTGCTCAACACAGCCATAAGGATAACGAATGAGATATGCCATACGCTTAGAGAAATCCATTGGTGGCAAGGTTGAAAATTCTACTGTTGCATAGTTGGTGCCTGGTTCGCCAAAGGTTGAAAAATCAATGGTTTGGTTGCCATTGGCAGCCAATTCCTTATCAATAACACGAGAGGTCATTGGGTTAGGATTTTCAACATCAATCTCTACTTTATAGTTCGATTTTTCGCCATTTCCTGAAGCGATAACTTCAATCGTATTGATACCTTTTGCTTTGGAAACATCCAATTCAAAATACACCATTTTTTCATCTGGTCTATCAAATTGAAGCGATTGTGTTTGCTGACCTTTTACCGTAATGCCATTACTTAATTTTAAGGATAGGTTGACGTTCTTTACTTTGTTTTCCATCGCAAAAACAGTAACCGGAAGCGTTACTTTTTCGCCAGGACTCAATTTGCGTGGTAAGGTCGCCAAAACCATCAAAGGCTTTTTAACTTGAACAGATTTTTCAGCACTTCCGTAGGCTTCTTTGTTATTGTTTCCTGCCACAACCATTGTGCGCACAGAACCAATATAATTTGGCATTTTTAGTTGGTGCGTTTGTGTTTTTCCTGCATCTAAAAGGAAAGGACCTAAATACGTTACCACAGGTTTAAAACGGTTGGCTTTTTTGTTCTTGCCTTTAGCTGCAGAACCATCACCACCAATGGCAAACACTTGGTCTATGCTACCAGAATACGCGCCAATAACATCGTCAAAAACATCCCAAGTTTTTACACCCAACGCTTCGCGAGCGTAGAAACTATCCCAAGCATTTGGTGTTTTAAATCTAGTTAAATCGAGTAAACCTTCTTCAACAACAGCAATAGTGTAAGTCATTGGTTTGTTGTTCTTTTCAGACACTTTTATCTCGTAAGATTGCTCAGGTCTTATAACATCTGGCATCTTAATTTGTGGCTCTAATTTGGTAGCAGGATTTTCTACCATCATAGGAATAACACCATACAAACGAATCGGTAAATCGTTAGATGTTATAGCGTGAGGCTGCAGCAACGAAATATTGATAAATACGTTTGGTGCCATTTCTGGCGTTACAGGAATATCTACTGTGGTTTCGCCAGGTTGCGTTTTTACCCATTGGTGTTTTAAAACTTCAGTACCATTTTCTATGCTGATTAACGCTCTGCCTTCACTACCAGATGGAAAGGTTAATTTTGCCGTTTCGCCAACATTATAGTTGTCCTTGTCGGTTGAAAAGACTAACATTTTAGCCGCATCCTTGTCGCCAGATGGCGAGTTAGACCACCAATTTTTATAGAAGTAAGCCGTACGACCAGTAGCGTGACCACTTACTGGGTCTACAATTCTGATGAGGTAACGTCCACGATCTTTTTCAGGAATATTGATTTTGAAGCTTGCTTTACCTGAGGCATCTGTATCAATTTCATACTGCTGCATTGGTCTGTGGTAATTGCTGGACACGTAGCTTGATAGGTTGTCGTAAGAGGAATTCCACCACCAACGCCATTGAACTTTATAGATTTTTACTTCTAGTTTTTTGCGTTGAATAGGTTTTCCATTGGCATCAACTGTAGCGATATCAAACGTGTGATTTTCATCTGTAAAGAAAGAACCATAACGATTGCCTTCAGGCGAACGCAAACCAACAAAACTCTCGTAAGGTGCATAAGGAACCGTAAATGCATCGAGTGAAAAATCGCCACCATTTTCAAAAGCACGAACTAGGAATTGTGCGTTTAACATTCCAGGTGCATTTTTTCCAATATTTAATGTTGAATTGACTTTTGCATTGCCTTCAGCATCAAGATTCCCTTCAAATACATTAGTTTCTTCCGTACTGAAATTGCGTGTTGGGTCGTTGAATTCATAATTCTTATAACCATCAAAACTGGTATATTTTGTTGTGAATTTCGCTTTAATTTCAGCTTTTAAGTTCTTTGCAGGTGCACCGTGTAACCAAGCCACGTTCAAGTCGCCTTGAAGCGGTTTGTTGTTCGTCAACACCTTGTCTTCAAAATCTATTTTAATTTTTAAACGGTTTGGTTTTACCGTTTCAATCTTTAAACTTTTAGTAAAACTGGCACCTCCAACCGAGACTTTAGCATTGTAATTTCCGGTTTTATAATCTGTCGAAGTCGGTACTTTAAAATCGTAGAAATTATTGATGTTATCTACCGAAACTTTGCGATATACCAGCTTACCAACTGGGTCTGTGATTTCTAATTTTACAGGATGACGCTTTGGTAATTTGTTAGCTTTGTCATTAAGCATAAAAGTTAAAAACAGACTGTCGCCAGGTCGCCAAACACCACGTTCGCCATAAATATAACCTTTAAGGCCTCGTTGCAATCTACTTCCAGACACATCGAATTTACTTAGCGACAGCGAGTTGCCATCAAACAATTTTACATAGCTTACATTGTTGCCTTTTTCAGCAACCGCAAAAGCTGCACGTTTTTTGGCGTCAATTTCCACAATACCATCTTGATTTGTTATGCCATCGGCTAAAGGCTGTTGTTGATAGTTGTATAATGTGATTTTTGTGCCACGTTCTGGGTTGGTGTCCAAAATATTGGTCACCGCAAAAAAGTAGGTATTGTCGTTGCCTTGCTTAGCAATAACACCAAGGTTAGAGCCAATTAGGTTGGCAGCAATGCCTTTATTACCATAATTAAAATACGATTCTGTACACGGATTATTTCTGTCTCGATAGTTGTAGTTTCTGTTCTTATAACTATAAATAAGATTGTCCCAATAACGCTCTTCTCTTAAGTCCTGCTCTTCTTCGGAAATGTCTTCGGAAGCATAAACATCATCCTCATAATAGTCGTCGTAATACTCATCGTAGTAATCGTCTTCATCAACATCTGAAGTTTCAACATTTGACGAACAATCATATAAAGAATAGTCTTTTTTGAAGTCGATTTCGACACGGTAAATGGCACCAGCATCTGCTTGTAAATATTTAGATAAATCGATACTGTAGGCTTTCCATTTTCCTGTATTTTGAGATGGATTTTGAATAAGTGTTATGGTCTCTTTGGCAATGCGACGACCAACATTTCTAATCGCGTAACTATTATCACTATTGAGGTTATTGTCTTGTAAAAACTGAAGCACATTATCTTCAAAAAGTTTGATGATTCGTACATCGACTTTACTCAAATTAACCGCTTCAAAATTAAATTTTAAGTCTTTTGAATTCGGAAGAATAGAACCACTACTCACTAAGCGCACTTGAGGTTTCAATTCTTCAAACGTTAAGGTTTGGGTATACTGATTTTTGAGTTTGAAGCCATCTGTATTTTTAATTCCTGTAAACACATCAACTCTAATATCGCCAACCAATTTAGTGTCTGGATATACTTTTAATACATTGCCATCGACGATATATTTTGGATTCTTTACATTTTGAAGTGTTACCAAACCAGCAAAATTCTGTTGCTTTTGTATTGGGTCTGAAAAGTTGATGGTAAGATATTGCTCAGGATTTTGAATCACATTAGTTTCTATAATAGTAAAGTTGTTTTTACCAGGAATGTTGAGGTAATTTTCCCCTTTGTTATCTGCTTTAATTGCTTTGCCATCCCAAGAGACAAGGACTTTACTGTCTTCAATCTCGCGCTTGATACTATCTATTTTAAATTCAAAATAACGAGATGTGTCGTTGCTTTCTAACCATACAATATTGAGGTCTTTTTTGTTTTGAGAAGCTTCTACCAATTTTTTAGCATCCTCTAGGGTAATAACATCAGCTGATTGTAATGTTCCTAAAACATATTGCCATTCTTTGCTATACGATTGCAGATTGTTGGTGTTAAGATTGAAACTAGGTCTTATGGTTTTGAACTGAAAAGTGTAGTATTCAAAATCTTTTGGGATGTTTTTATAGATGTCAGCTAAATTTACCGTTACCGTGTATTCGGTGTCTGGCTCTAAGTTTTCGTCAGGTGTAAATACAAGAGTATGCTTATTTAGAGCTTTAAGAGATCCTTCAACATAAGGATGTGTTTTTACAATTTTCGCATCAATGTTTTGCTCTGTTTCCCAGCCACCAACTTCTTCAGCTAAATTAATTTTTATTGGGTCAACTATAGATACACGACCAGAAGTTGTGTAGCTGATGTAATCGCGAAATTTGAAAATGTTATCGGTTTCGACAGGCTTCTTTTTACAGGAAAAAACGATTAGGATTAAAGCTAGGAAGGCGAGGTGCTTTTTGATGCGCATAGTTGATGATGGTATTAAATAAAACTTCAGTAAAAAGAAGGGTAGGTGCATTCTTGTTAAATAATTACGCTGATTTTTTATGATTTAGTCTTTGAGTAAATGTTAAAAAAAACACAAAGTTTATTATTCGTAAATTTTAATGGTTAGTTCTCCATCATCAGTCATGCTTGCACGATACATCCCAGCAGTATTAAACTCCATAACCATGTTACCGTTTTTATCAACCGCTACAACGCCTCCATTACCACCAAGGTTAGGTACTTTTTCTTGTATAACCAATTGTGTAGCTTCTTTTAGGGATAAGCCTTTGTACTCCATTAAAGCAGAAATATCATGAGCAACTTGAGCCCTTATGAAATATTCTCCCCAACCAGTACTAGATACAGCACAAGTTGCATTATTAGCATAAGTACCAGAGCCAATAATTGGTGCATCACCTATTCTACCATAACGTTTATTAGTCATACCACCTGTGGATGTTCCTGCTGCCAAATTTCCATTTTTATCTAGAGCTACACAACCAACCGTTCCAAATTTTGAATCTTTAATCACGGGATCGTAGAATGCAGTTTTAGCATCATGGTCTAGTTCAGTTTTTTCTTTGTCTTTGATGTTTTTCAAAGATTGAAATCTGTTTTCGGTATAGAAATATTCTGGTGCAACGATTTCTAGACCTTGTTCTTCAGCAAATGTTTCAGCACCTTTTCCTGAAAGCATGACGTGTTCGGATTTCTGCATAACAGCTCTAGCTAAATTTATAGGATTTTTTACAGTTGTCGTTCCGGCAGAAGCACCAGCATTTAAGGTTTTTCCATCCATTATAGAAGCATCGAGTTCATTGGTTTCGGCATTGGTGAAAACAGCACCTTTTCCTGCGTTGAAAAGCGGAGAATCTTCCATAACATTTATAGTTTTTTCAACTGCATCGAGACTGCTTCCTCCGTTTTTCAGAATTTCATAACCAGTTCTTATGGCTTCTTCTAATTTAGCTTTGTATTCGGCTTCCTTTTCAGGAGACATGTTTTTTCTTAAAATAGTACCAGCTCCACCATGAATTACAATGGCAAATTCTTGTTTCTTTTCTTCTATTTTTTCAGAAGAATCTCTGGTAATATTGTTTGGATTTTCATCTGGATTAGGTACTAATTCCCCACAGGAAAAACATAAAAGTAAAATGACTAAAGCGCATAAAAATCTATTCATAGAAACAACTAATTTTAAGTGCATTAAAGTTACGTTTTTTAAACGCCAAGACTCAAGGCAAACTGACTTTTTATTAGTAACTTCGCATAAAAATTTAATAATTCATAAAATTTAGACATAAATGGAAGCAATTGCTACCGATTTCGGAATAAAAGAAGCTTTAAAACAATTAGGTGTTAAAGATGTTAACGATGGAACTTCTACAGGCTCTAACGGTTTTGGAAGTGGAGACTTAATTTCATCTTACTCTCCAACAGATGGACAGTTAATTGGTAAAGTTTCTACTACAACAAGAGAAGACTACGATAAAGTTATAAAAACAGCTCAAGATGCCTTTTTAGAGTTTAGAGCAATGCCAGCACCGCAAAGAGGTGAAATAGTAAGACAGTTTGGTAATCGTTTAAGAGAATTAAAAGAACCATTAGGTAAGCTAGTATCTTACGAAATGGGTAAATCTTTACAAGAAGGTTACGGAGAAGTACAAGAAATGATAGATATCTGCGATTTTGCAGTAGGTTTATCAAGACAGTTAAACGGGCAAACCATTCCTTCGGAAAGACCAGGTCACGTTATGAGAGAGCAGTGGCACTCTTTAGGTATTGTTGGGATTATTTCAGCATTTAACTTTCCAGTTGCAGTTTGGTCTTGGAACACAGCTTTAGCATGGGTTTGTGGTGATGTTTGTGTTTGGAAAGCTTCAGAAAAAGCACCACTTTGTGCAGTAGCATGTCAAAATATAATTGCTGAGGTATTAAAAGAAAATAATTTACCAGAAGGTATTTCTTGTATCATAAACGGAGATTACAAAGTAGGAGAATTTATGACAACAGATCATAGAATTCCGTTAATCTCTGCAACAGGATCTACACGTATGGGACGTATTGTTGGTAAAACAGTAGCCGAGCGTTTTGGTAAATCTCTATTAGAATTAGGAGGAAACAACGCTATAATTATTACACCAACTGCAGATTTAAAAGTCGTGGTGCCTGGTGCAGTATTTGGTGCTGTTGGTACTTGCGGACAACGTTGTACAAGTACACGTCGTTTAATTATACACGAATCTGTTTACGATAAAGTAAGAGACGCCATAGTTGGTGCCTACAAGCAATTAACTATTGGTAACCCATTAGACGAGAAAAACCACATTGGACCATTAATCGATACAGATTCTGTAAACACGTATTTATCTGCTATAGAAAAAGCTAAAGCTGAAGGCGGAAATGTACTAGTTGAAGGTGGCGTTTTAGAAGGTGAAGGATACGAGTCTGGTTGTTATGTAAAACCAGCAATTATTGAAGCTGAAAATGATTTTGAAATTGTACAAACCGAAACTTTTGCACCAATTTTATATTTAATGAAATATTCTGGCGATGTAGAAAATGCAATTGACATGCAAAACGGAGTTGCGCAAGGATTATCTTCTGCAATCATGACTAACGAAATGAAAGAAGCAGAAAAATTCTTATCCTTTGCAGGAAGTGATTGTGGTATTGCCAACGTAAATATTGGTACTTCTGGTGCTGAAATTGGAGGCGCATTTGGCGGTGAGAAAGAAACTGGTGGCGGACGTGAATCAGGATCTGATGCTTGGAAAGTGTACATGCGTAGACAAACCAATACGGTAAACTATTCAGACCAATTACCTTTAGCACAAGGTATTAGGTTTGATTTATAGATAATAACATAATTTGAATTCCAAAAACCCGTTTCTAATCTAGGAACGGGTTTTTTTATTTAAATTATATAAATACTTCGGAATGATTCTTGTTTTCGTTAAACCATAACCATAAACCATAGTCTAAGGGATATGACACAAAAGGAACTTCAACATTTGTATTGGCGTGCTGGTTTTGGCTGGTATCCAACAAATTACAATGGTTTTACTAAAGATAGAAAGCAAGTTGTCAATGCACTTTTTGAAGATTCCCAAAGTATCACACCAATTGAATTAGACTTTTCTTATCTCGAAGGTGTTGACCCAAATGACCTTAAAAAGTTTCCGTCTTTGGCAAAGGGGATTCAAGAAAAAAGTCAAAAAAGGATTTTAGAACTCAATTATGCATGGGTAAAACGCTTGATTTTTCCTAACGAATTGTTGCGAGAACGAATGACCTTGTTTTGGGCCAATCACTTTGTATGTAGAGATAGGCATCCACTGCATATGCAGAAATATAACAACACACTTCGTTATTATGCGCTAGGTGATTTTAGAGAATTTACAAAGGCAATTTCTAAAGAAGTTGCAATGCTAAAATATCTAAATGGTAAGCAAAATAGAAAACGAAAACCTAATGAAAATTTTGCTAGAGAGTTGATGGAGTTGTTTACCTTGGGAGAAGGTCATTATACAGAAAAGGATGTTAAGGAAAGTGCAAGAGCATTTACGGGTTATAGTCATAACTTTAAAGGTGAATTTATTTTCAGAAAGCTTCAACACGATTATGGATTTAAAACCTTTTTGGGTAAGACAGCTCGTTTTGATGGAGATGATATTATAGATGAAATACTTTCTAATAAACAATGTGCTCGGTTTATCTGTAGCAAGGTGTATCGTTATTTTGTAAATCCAAAGCCAAACAAAACGCATATCGAAGCTATGACTAATGTGTTTTTTAAAGATTATAATATTGAAAATCTCATGCGTTTTGTATTTATGTCTGATTGGTTTTATGCTGAAGAAAATATTGGTAGTAAAATAAAGTCACCGATTGAATTTTTAGTGGGTATTGCAAACACGGTTCCTGTTAAATTTGAAAGAGATAAGGACTTATTGGTAATTCAAAGATTATTGGGGCAAATGTTGTTAGATCCACCTAATGTTGCAGGTTGGAAAGGTGATAAAGCATGGATTGATGCCAATACAATTATGATACGTTTAAAATTGCCTTCAGTTCTTCTGAATAATGCACTCATTTCATTAAAAGAATATGGAGACTTCAACGATAAATTCCGGGAGGAATACTTTAAACGAAGTAAAGATAAGTTGCCTTTTAAAACCTTGCCAGATTGGGATGCTTTTTTAAAAAACTTCAAGACTATTGAGACTAAAAATCTTTCAGAAGTCCTTATTCAAGGACAAATAAATAAAGGTACTGCTGAATATTTGAAAACTTTAAGCAAGGCTTCAAAGCGCGATTATTGCATTCAACTAATGTCCTTACCAGAATATCAAATGTGTTAGTTATGGATAGACGAAAATTTTTAAAAGATTCTGCATTGGCGAGTAGTTTGTTGTTTGTGCCAAGTTTCCTCAAAGCGTTTGAGTCTGTTGATGCTACACGTTTGGGTTATAAGAGATTGGTGGTTGTTCAACTTGCGGGTGGAAATGATGGCTTAAATACCATAATTCCATATAACAATGATATTTATTACAACTCCAGACCACGTTTGGCGATTACTAAAGACATTATTAAAATGACGGATGATTTAGGATTTCATTCAAGTTTAGCGCCTTTACGCTCATTATTTGATAATGGTGAGCTTTCAATTTTAAATAATGTAGGTTACCCAAATCCTGTACGTTCTCATTTTAGATCTATGGACATTTGGCAAACAGCAAGTGATTCAAATCAATATTTGCAAAGTGGTTGGTTGGGTCGTTATATGGATATGTATGGTAATAAACCCTATAATGCCATTGAGATGGATGAACAGTTAAGTTTAGCAATGAAGGGTGAGCATTTTAACGGTATTGCAACTAACGATTACAAAGTTTTATACAGAACTGCTAAGGATCCATTTTTTGAGAGTGTACATAATCATTACAATGATGCACATTTAAATGAACATAATTTAGGCTACCTCTATCAAACTATGATAGAGGCAAAGTCTTCGGCAAAGTACATTTATGAAAATACGAAAGTGAAATTATCTCAACAAGACTATCCAAAAAATGCGCTTGCTAAACAATTGAAAAATGTTGCACAGTTTATCAACTCTAATATAGATACAAAGGTGTTTTATACTTCTCTTGGTGGATTTGACACGCATGCCAATCAACAAGATAAGCAAGCTAGGTTATTATCTCAGTATGCAGAAAGTATTTCATCCTTTGTGAAGGATTTAAAGCAAAACGGAACCTTTAAAGACTCCTTGATTTTAACGTTTTCAGAATTCGGTAGACGTGTAAAACAGAACGCTGCAAATGGTACTGATCATGGTGCTGCTAACAACGTTTTTGTTATAGGCAAAAATCTTAAGCAAGCAGGTTTCTATAATAATCTGGCTAGCCTTAAAGACTTAGATAGCAACGGAGATTTAAAATATGAAATTGATTTTAGAACTGTTTATGCTACTATCTTGAGCAAATGGTTGAATGCTAATGATGAGGTTGTTTTAAATCAAAATTTTAAGAAACTTAGCTTTATCTAAAATATAAACTATCATTTTTTTGTAACTTTAAAAGAAAAGCAAAAAATGATGAAGAAAATAGTTTTATTACTAGTGTTAACTATGGTAATTTCTTGCAGTTCTGATGATACGAATCCACAAAACTGTACTGATGTTTATATTTTTGGGCTAAATGTTACCATAAAAGATGTTAATACCCAAACCATACTAACCGAAGGTATAACAGTTACAGCAAAGGATGGAGCGTACGAAGAACAACTTTTAAGGATTGAAGATTCAGATTATTTTTTAGGTGCTGGTGAGCGAGAAGGCTCTTATATTATTGAGGTAACATCTAATAATTACCAAACTTTGACATCAAATCCAATCTTGGTTGAAAGAACAGAAGATGACTGCCATGTTATTACACAGGTTTTAGAATTTCAATTAATACCAAATTAAAACAATAAACCTTGTCTCAGATTTAGCTTTAAAAGCCTACCGAAACAAGGTTATATAATTGATTAATAGCATATCAAAGATGCGTATTATATCTTTTTGTTTTCTAAATTTTTGATGAATGGTAGAAAAAAATGTATAATCTGCATTTACTTTGATTGAGATTCGACGAGATGCAGAAAATAAGGATAAAATAATATAAAAATCCGACTAAAATTAATTGTACTTCACCTTTCTCAAAATTCTAATGGTTTCTTTATAAGACTGGTATAGGTCTAAACTATAATTTTTAATGTAGGGTTTTGCATATTCTAGTTTTGGTAATGCATCTTCAAATCCGTTGAGATAGCAAATTAAATAACTCGCTGCTAAATTATTTAAATCTGGAATTTGATGGCTTGCAATGGTAACACCTTTTTCGAGTTTTTCGAGTATTGTGTTATTCGTATTATAGATATGATATAGAACCTTTTTGTCAAATTGAGGAGGTTCAAAAATTAAATTAGCTTCAATGGAATAATTGGCGTTATTATCGAAATGAATAATCTTTTCTTCGAGCTTATAATATTTATAAGATTTTTGAAGCCCTAGTCTTACGTATTCTACAATTTTAAAAGAATCTTCATTATAAAAAATAGCAACTTCATCTAAAGCTGAATAGAATAAACGCACCTGTTCGTTAATCATTTCTATATCTACTCTAGAATAAAAAACTTCGTCCTTAACATGCTTTTTTTGTCCAGACCAACAAAGGACAAAATACTCCTTAAAGACTTTGTATTGTGGATTAAAATCCTGGCGCTTATTCATAAAATCGAATACACCATTTAGTGTTAGCTCAATGTTGTTTTGTGCGTGGTTTTCAATAGCAGCAACAATCTTAGAGTTAACATCTTTAATTTCAATATCAAACACTTTTGGCATACTCATGCTACCATCTCTAAAAAACACTGAGCCTCCGTAATATTTCCAGATATTCTTTCTTAACGAAGTAATTTTATCAATTGGTCTAATGGTTACTAAGCCAACAACTTTGTCGTCTGGTAAATGTGGAAAGGGAATGTTCTCGTATTGTACTATTGGCGGATTGGTGAGGTAGGCGTTGATGAGATTCTGAATTTTACTATCATCAAAAAAATCGGTGCCTACAATTTTGTTGTCTTCATCTTCAACACCAATAACTATGTAAGAGTTGTTTTTAGGATTGCTGTTGGAAAGCGCGCAAATGTGCTTTAAAAATTTTGCTTTTCCTTCTTTGTGGCTAATATCAACTTTTCGCTTTTTGTCATAAAAACTATTCTCATCGTTGTGAGCCAGTAGATTTTTTATGAGTAGGCGTTTGTTAATCATAACATTTCCTGAGAAAGCAGGAATCTCAATATTTATAGTAGTTCTAATTCTTTTTTTAGATTTTCTCTAGCACGATTTTCATGAGTAACCTGATAAGCTTCTGTGAAATATAACGTTTCTCGTTCTAAAAAATGTTGAAGCACTTTTTTTCTTCCTGGTTTATACATAAAATCCGGATAAATCATATACTCTCTTCTAATTTGAGTTGTATATTCTTTATAGATTTCCCAATCTGCTCCAAGAATAGATAAATCAAAATCTAGAAGATAAGCATTGTCTATATTTTTATCTAAAATAAGAAAATGCTTTTTTGTAGAAAGTATTAAGTTTTGAATGTTTTTAAGTCGATTTCCTTCAAAATTTAGTGATTTTAGACTTTTATTGGCAAAAAGTGCACTTTTTTCTTCGTTGTCTTTTTTTGTTGATTTATAAATAATGTCATGATACCAAATGGCAAAAAGTAAAGCGTCAAAATCTACAATTTTATCTTCAAAGCTTTTTGCTTGGAGGAGCATATTTTGAACATGTGTAAGCGTATGATAATACCTATTCTTTTCAGAGTAATGTTTCGAAATCTCTAACCAAAGAGAATTTATTAAAAAATCATCTTTAGTGTATTGAGAGGCTAAACTAAACCATTGAGATTTAATATCTGATTTCATTAGTCTTTCTTCACAATGGTAGAGCTCGCTTGTGCAGTACAAAACATTAAGACATCAGCAATGTTTACATGGGCAGGTCTGGATACAGCAAAGTAAATGACTTCTGCCACATCTTCAGGCTGTAAAGCTTTGTAGCCTTTATAAACATTATCAGCTTGGCTTCCTCCTTTAAATCGTACTTGTGAAAATTCGGTTTCTACTAAACCAGGATTTACTGCAGAAACTTTTATTCCGAAAGGATTAAGATCTATACGCATACCTTCTGTTATTGCCAAGACTGCATGTTTGCTACCGCAGTATACATTGCCATTTGGATAAACTTCTTTTCCTGCTGATGAGCCAATGTTGATGATGTGTCCTGATTGACGCTCTGTCATTCCGGGAATTATGGCTTTGCTAACATATAGCAAGCCTTTTACGTTAATATCCATCATGGCATCCCAATCGTCAAGACTGCCATCTTGTATTGGATCTAATCCGTGAGCGTTTCCAGCGTTGTTAATTAAGATATCAATATTTTGAAATTTTGGAGGTAACGAAGCAATAGCTTCAAACGTTTTTTCCTTATCGCGCACGTCAAAATTTAAGGTATGGACATCCGTTTGTTTAGATAAGGCTTTTTCGATACTATCTAATCGTTGTTGTCTGCGCCCACATAGCACTAAGTTAATACCATGTTTTGCAAATTCATGAGCAGTAGCTCTACCAATACCACTTGTGGCACCTGTTATTAATGCTGTTTTTTTCATAATTAAGGGACTTTATTACCTTGGCTTGCTACTAATATTAAAAACCAATCTTCTACTTCTAGATTAATTTTAGAGGCTTCAACGGCTTGCTTTAGTCTTGTTTTATTGGTTGTGCCAACTACAGGATGAATGCCAGCAGGATGTCTCATAATCCACGCTAATAATAGCTGGTCTTCAGTGGCATTGTATTTATCCATCAATTCACCAAGTTGCTTGTGAATACGTCTGGTTTGTTCGTTATCTTCTTTAAAAACTAAGCCTAATGGAGACCAAGCCATAGGCTTAATACCACATGTCTTTAAATAATCTAATGTGCCATCGTGCATTGAAGAATGTTGTGTAAGCGAAAATTCAATTTGGTTAACGTCAATATCCATTCGTAAGCCAATCATTTCCATTTGAGATGGTGTAAAATTAGAAACACCAAAATCTCTAATTTTTCCATCTTTTTTTAAGATGGTAATAGCTTCTGCTATTTCTTCAGCAACCATTAAAGGACTAGGTCTATGTAGCAAGAGTAAGTCTAAATAGTCTGTTTCAAGATTTTTTAAAGATTCTTCAACGGACCAAATGATATACTCTTTAGAGTAATCGTAATGTTTAACCTTATTATTTCTGTTTTCTGATAAATATTGAATACCACATTTTGAGATTAACTGAATATTTTCACGGTTAATACCAGAGTCGGTAAATGCTTTTCCAAAATCAGCTTCTGTGGTGTAGCCACCATAAATATCAGCATGATCAAAAGTTGTAATGTTGTTAGAAAGGCAATGGTGCATTAAGTCTGCCATTTCTTTTTTTGAGAGTTGTTTGCCCCAACTTCCCCAGGTCATTGTACCTGCAATTAATCGAGAATAGTTCACTTTTTTTTCAGGTTATATAGATTTTTTTGCAATTGGTGTATAAAAATACTGAAAACATACAGATTAAGAGTATCCTTGGGCATTAATTATTCCATACCCAAATCATGAAACAGTTGCGTTTTATTAAACGATTATTTTTCCTTTTATTAGCGATAACTATTACGAGTTGTACAAAAGATGATATAAAAACTGATGATGGTACAACACAGATTACGGTAAAGCTTAAAAGTTCTAACCAGTCTTCAAGTAAGGTATATTTAGATATTCAAGATGTTCAGATTAGAACAGGTGAAAATCCCAATATCACGAGCTCATGGGTGAGTTTAAATACAATCAATCAAGGAGTTTTTAATGTGTCGGATCTTGAAGAGGATAATAAACTTTTGTTGGTTGATGATTTTGAAATTGAAGCTACCTATGTTTATGAAATCAGATTGGTGCTAAGTGATAACAATTTTATGGATATTAACCATGTGCTACATAGTTTGAATTTAGGAAATGGAAAGCCCTCAAACTTAATTGAAACACAGCTCAATTCTAAAAGACGATATGATATGGTCGTGGATATGGATTTAGATAAGTCGATTTCATATGATGAAGATGAAAATATGATGGTTTTAACTCCAAAATTGTATACGGCAATACGACAATTGAATATTAATTAGCACCTAGTAGATGTTGTAATCTTATCTCATTTATCTAAAAGCCTTTGTATATTTAACATCTAAACATGTGGTTTGAACGTACATACTTTAGTAACCAAAACACAAATTATGAAAATTTTAAAGCAACTAATCGCTATATTCTTAGTGCTATTTGCATTTTCCTGTAACAATTCTGATGATTCAAACAACACTGCTTCACCTACACTTTCTGTAAAATTAGTAGATGATGCAGGTGATTATGAGCATGTGTATGTTGAGGTAATTGACGTTAAGGTAAAGTATGATAGTAATGATTTTAATGAAGATGATGATGTAAACGGCTGGCAATCGGTAGGAGTTATTTCACCAGGTATATATGATTTACTTGAACTGACAGGAGGTGTTAGTCTGCAGCTAGTAGATAACGAGGAGATTGAAGAAGGTACAATCAAACAAATTCGTTTAATTCTTGGAGATGAGAACAGTGTGGTTTTAGAAGGAGAAACAGAGCCTAGGCCATTAAATACACCTAGTGCTCAACAATCAGGTCTAAAAATTATGGTCAATCAAGAAATAATTAATGGATTTAATTATGATTTTATTCTAGATTTTGATGTAGATGAATCTATTGTAATGGCCGGAAACTCGGGTAATATTAACTTAAAACCCGTTTTAAGAGCAAGCTTAGAAATAAACTCTGGTAGTATATATGGAAGTGTCTCACCAAATGATATACCAGTAGAAGTAGAGGCAACAAACGGTATTATTACGGCTTCAACTTTTGTAGATGCCTCAGGTAATTTTGAAATTCTTGGTTTACCAAGTGGTATTTATACCGTTACTGTTACTCCAGATGATGACACCATGCTTAACCCTGTTGTTATAGATAATGTAGAGGTAATAGTTGGTCAAGCCACTAATTTAAATACCATAATTTTAGAGTAGATAGCAACTTATTAAAACATAAAAGCGCGATATTGTTACGATATCGCGCTTTTTTTTAACCAATTGTTAACAGCAACTACCGAATAATTTTAACACTTTGCATCTCTGAATAAATCACTAAAATAGTTTGCCCTTAAACTAATTAAATATGGAAGAAACGAGTACAGTTGACATTAAGTCAATTAATGAAAAGATTGAAAAAGAAAGTGCATTTGTAGACTTACTAACCCTAGAAATGAATAAGGTTATTGTTGGTCAAAAACATATGGTAGAACGCTTGTTAATTGGTCTACTAGGTCAAGGACATATTCTTTTAGAGGGTGTTCCTGGTTTAGCAAAAACATTAGCCATAAATACCTTATCTAAGGCTATTGATGCAAGTTTTAGTAGAATACAGTTTACGCCAGATTTATTACCAGCAGATGTAGTAGGTACTTTAATTTACAATATAAAAGAGAATGATTTCTCTATTAAAAAAGGACCAATCTTTGCAAATTTTGTATTAGCGGATGAGATTAACAGAGCGCCTGCTAAAGTACAATCTGCCTTGTTAGAGGCTATGCAAGAAAAACAGGTAACTATTGGTGATGAGACGTTTACTTTAGATAAACCATTTTTAGTAATGGCAACTCAAAACCCAGTTGAGCAAGAAGGAACATATCCGTTACCAGAAGCTCAGGTAGATCGTTTTATGCTGAAAACAGTAATTGATTATCCAAAGCTAGACGAAGAGCAACTTATCGTTAGAGCGAACCTTAAAGGTTCTTTTGATAAAGTAAACCCAGTAGTTTCCATCAAACAAATCTTAAGTGCCCAAGAAGCAGTTAGAGAAGTTTATATGGACGAGAAGATTGAAAAATATATTCTAGATATCATCTTCGCAACACGTTATCCTGAAAAGTACAGACTTGAGGATATAAAACCTTTAATCTCTTTTGGTGCCTCTCCTCGTGGTAGTATCAATTTAGCAACTGCAGCAAAATGTTATGCATTTATAAAGCGAAGAGGTTATGTGATTCCAGAAGATGTAAGAGCTGTAGTGCACGATGTGTTACGTCACAGAATAGGAATTACTTACGAAGCCGAAGCAGAAAATGTAACTTCAGAAGACATCATTAACAAGATTGTTAATGAGATAGAAGTGCCTTAAGATTTTAGATTTAAGAATGACGAATGATGATTTCTAAAATCGCAAATCAACAATCTTCAATCGAAAATTGAAAAAATGGATACCAAAGAACTTCTTAAAAAAGTAAGAAAAATAGAGATTAAGACACGTCGCTTGTCTGATCATATTTTTGGAGGCGAGTACCACTCTACCTTCAAAGGACGTGGTATGACCTTTTCTGAAGTTCGCCAGTATCAATTTGGTGATGATGTTAGAAATATAGATTGGAATGTTACAGCACGTTACAATGAACCGTATGTAAAGGTTTTTGAAGAAGAACGCGAACTAACCATGATGCTCATGGCAGACGTGTCTGGTAGTAAATTCTTCGGAACAAAAAATCAATTTAAAGATGAGATTGTTACCGAGATTGCAGCAACATTAGCTTTTTCAGCAACGCAGAACAATGATAAAATAGGTTTGATTTTATTTTCAGACGAAATAGAACTCTACATTCCACCAAAAAAAGGACGCTCTCACGTATTAAGAATTATCAGAGAGTTGTTAGAATTTCAGCCAAAAAGTAAAAAAACCAATGTAGCCGAAGCATTCAAATTTTTGTCTAACGTAATGAAGAAAAAAGCCATAGTTTTTGTGCTTTCAGATTTTATAGCAGACGATTACAAACAAACACTAAAGATTGCAGCAGGTAGACACGATATTACAGGTATAAGAGTTTACGATAAGCACGAAGAAACCATACCAAATATCGGGATGGTGCAAATGGAAGACGAAGAAACAGGAGAGTTACTTTTGGTGAACACAGCATCTAAAAATGTAAGACTGAATTACGGTAAATTTTACAGAGAAAAAGTAGATTATTTTAAAGATAGTTTTACTAAGTCTGGTGCTGGCAGCATAGATTGTAGAGTAGATGAAAGCTACGTAAAAAAATTATTAGGGTATTTTAAACGAAGAGGATAGATTTAAGTTAGACGTGAAAAGTAAAAAATTACATAATGTTCTTAGGATAAGTAGACAAAGAGTAGTGCTATCTCTCATCTCTTTTCTATTATCTTTCATCTCTTTCAGTCAAGTTACAACAGAGGTTGATACGACTAAAATCAGAATAGGAGAGCAAATCAATTATAAAATAAAAGTTGAAGCAGATTCAACTGCATTAGTTGTTTTTCCTGAAGGGCAAACATTTACACCGCTTGAAGCTGTTGAGGCTTTAGAAATTGATACTACTAAAAAGGATTCAAAATTCAAACTATCAAGAATTTACAAGCTTACACATTTCGATTCTGGATCGTATACCATACCAAGACAAAAAATAATTATTGGAGAAAAACCATTCTACACAGATTCGCTTCGGGTAGATGTTGGCACAGTTGAAGTTGATACTACAAAGCAGAAGTTATACGACATTAAACCAATTATAGAAGTTGAGAAAAGCAGTAGTAATTGGTGGATTTGGTTATTGGTAGTTATGGCAGCCTTAGCTTTAATTGGCTTTTTGTTGTGGTGGTTTGTTTGGAGAGAAAAACCGCTAACAGAGGAAGAAGAAATCGCCTTGTTGCCACCTTATGACAGAGCAAAATTAGCTTTAAAAAAATTAGATAATAGTCAATATTTAATACGTTCAGAAGTCAAAGAATATTATTCTGAACTGACAATGATTATCAGAAAATATTTAGACGAAAAAGTATATGAGCGCTCTCTTGAGAGTACAACAGATGAGTTGATTAACAGACTTCAACTTTTAAAAGAAGGTAATCAATTCCCATTTTCAAAAGAAACACTTCATAACCTCGAAACCATTTTAAAGCGTGCCGATTTAGTAAAATTTGCTAAGTCCGCACCAGACACAGCGCTTATTGAAATGGATAGAGCTACCATTGAAAAAGAAATAGAAAGTGTTAAAGCCGTTCTACCAGAACCAACCGAAGAAGAAAAACTATTAGATCAACAATACAAAGAAGCTCAAGAGCGCAAAAAGAAACGCACTAAGGTTATTATCACAGTTGCCAGTTTAGTGTTATTGCTTGTTGCAACATATGTAGGCTTTGGGTTGAAGTATGGTTTTAAATATGTAAACGATACCATATTACGAGATGAAAGTAAAGAACTTTTAGAAGGAGAATGGACTAAAAGTGCTTATGGATATCCACCAGTTTACATAGAAACACCAGAGGTTTTAAAACGCATTCAAGATACACTTTCAGATGAATCAAAAGACAAGATTAAACAAAGAATTTTTGTTTTTGATGACGCAGAACATCTGGATATTAAAATTATCACAGATGAGGTGGATAGTGGTGAACAAGGACAAGAAGATATTCAGAGAAGAGTGGTGCAGTCTATAGAGAAGATTATAGAAGAATGGGAGACCAAAAATGTTCAAAATATAATAACTAAAGACGATCAATTTATAACACCAAATAATGTAGAAGGAAGCAAAACTCATGGTACAGCTGATTTTCCAATTAAAGGCTCAGATGAAACTTTTGAAGGAGAGTATGCCATATTTAGTTTTGCTACCAAAGAAGGTATGATTGCACATGTAACATTAGTTTGGGGAAAAGAAGATAGCTATGCCGTAGACATTGCAGAAAGAATTATGAATTCAATAGAGATGAAGTCTGACGAACAAGCTAATGCAGAACAAGAATCACAGAATTAATGTTTGAGAATATAGAGTTTTTAAATAAAGAGTTATTTTGGTTTCTATTGCTTTTACCAATAGCAATAGCTTGGTATATGTTTAAGCACAATAAGCAATCAGCCGAGCTAAAAATATCTACTGTTCAAGGCTTTAAAACTACATCGTCGTTTTGGTCAAGATTCAGACATGTATTATTTGTATTAAGAATGTTGGCTTTGGCATTATTGATTACTGCACTAGCAAGACCAAGAACGGTTGACGTATCTACAAAAACCAAGACCACCAAAGGTATAGATATTGTAATGGCGATAGATGTTTCAGCTAGTATGTTGGCAAAAGATTTGCGCCCTAACCGTCTCGAAGCCTTAAAAGAAGTTGCAGCAGATTTTATAGATGGTCGACCAAATGATAGAATTGGTTTGGTGGAATATGCTGGCGAAGCTTACACAAAAACTCCAATTACTACAGATAAGTCTATAGTACAACGCTCACTTAGAGATATAAAGTACAACACCATTATAGAAGGTGGAACTGCCATTGGTATGGGCTTGGCAACATCTGTAAATAGATTAAAAGATAGTAGAGCAAAAAGTAAAGTAATTATTTTGCTTACCGACGGTGTGAATAATTCAGGATTTATAGATCCTAAAATTGCTAGTGAATTGGCAGTAGAATATGGTATTAAAGTTTACACCATTGGTTTAGGAACTAACGGAATGGCATTATCACCAGTCTCTATAAACCCTAACGGAACCTTTAGATATGGTCGTCAACAAGTAGAAATTGACGAGACATTACTTAAAGAAATTGCCGATGCTACAGGTGGTCAATATTTTAGAGCAACCAACAATAAAAAATTGGCTGAGATTTATAAAGAAATCAATAAGCTCGAAAAAACTGAAATAGAAGAAAAGAAATATTATAACTATGACGAAAAGTACAGACCACTGGTGCTTTTAGCAGGTTTGTTTTTGTTGATAGAGATAATTTTAAGAAACACAATTTTTAGAAGCTTTGTTTAGACTAGACGAAAAAATATGGTTTTGGACCTTACTGGCTATTCCAGTAATTATTTTACTATTTGTGTTATTACAAGTATGGAGACGTTCTGCGCAAAAGAAATTTGCAGACAATCACTTACTTAGCCGTTTAAGTCCTAACCAATCTCTTTTTAAAAGTATATTAAAGGTTAGCGTACTGTGTTTGGCATTTGCTTGTTTGTCCTTGGCATTGGTGAACCCAAAAATTGGAACTAAATTAGAAACTGTACGTAGCCAAGGTGTTGATATTGTATTTGCGGTAGACGTTTCAAAAAGTATGCTGGCCGAAGATATTGCACCAAACCGTTTAGAAAAATCAAAACAGCTCGTAACTCAGATTATAAACAGTTTAGCAAGCGACAGAGTTGGTATCATTGCTTATGCAGGCAAAGCATTTCCGCAGTTGCCAATAACCACAGATTATGCTTCGGCAAAAATGTTCTTACAAAATATGAATACTGATATGTTGTCCTCACAAGGAACAGCCATTCACGAAGCTATTCAATTAGCAAAAACATATTATGATGACGACGAACAAACTAACCGTGTTTTAATTATTATTTCAGATGGTGAAGATCATGGTGGAGAAGCCATTGATATTGCAGAAGAAGCTAGTGAAGAAGGTATAAGAATTTTAACGGTTGGTGTTGGTGATGCTAAAGGAGGGCCAATCCCAATTAAGAGAAATGGTGTTGTGCTCAATTATAAAAAAGACAATAATGGAGAAACAGTTATCACCAGGCTAGACGAAAGTACTTTAAGAAAAATAGCTGAAGAAACAGATGGTGTTTATATAAATGGAAGTAATACAACTGAAGTTGTTGAAACTATAAAGGATGTATTAGATAACATGGATAAAAAAGAATTTGAGTCTAAACAAATAGCAGACTTTAAAGACCAGTTTCAATGGTTTTTAGGCTTAGGTATCTTTTTACTATTTATTGAGATCTTCTTTTTGGAAAGAAAAACAGCTTGGTTAAAGAAATTGAATTTGTTTAATGAGAATTTTTAACTTTTAAAATTTCTTTAACGGCATATAATTAGTGGGTTTGTTACTTTTAAAGTAGAATTATGAAGATGAAAATTTACATACTAGCAATTGTTACATTAATGAGCTTTTTGGGGTTTTCTCAAGAACAAAACAAGGAGCAGTTAAAAAAAGAACAGAAAGCCACCAATTTAGTTTACAAGGCTAATGAATTGGCACAAGACGACGACTTCATTCAAGCAGAAATGGAATATAGAAGAGCCATTTCTAATGCTCCAAACAAAGCAGTAGGAGCTTACAACCTTGCCACTACATATTATAAAAAAGGGGACTTTAACGAAGCTTTATTTAGAACACAAGAAGCTGCAAAAAATGCACAAACTAAAGACGAAAAGCATAGAGCATATCATAATATTGGTAATCTCTTAATGAAAGAAGAAAAGTGCAAAGAAGCAATGGAAGCTTTTAAAAACGCCTTAAGAAGTAATCCAACCGACGAAGAAACCAGATACAACTTTGCCTTAGCTAAAGAATGTGCTGAGCAACAAAAAGACGGAGGCGGAGAAGACAATAAAAAAGACGAAAACAAAGAAGAAGAAAAAGATAAAGAAAAGGAGGAAAAGAAGGAAGACGAAAACAAGGACAATAAGGATAATAAAGACGAAGGAGACAAAGATAAAAAGGAAGGAGATAAAGAAGAGGACGATAAAGGCAAACCTCAAGATGACAAAAAGGATGATGGTAAAGGGGATAAAGATAAAAAAGATCCAAACCAAAAATCTAAACCAAAACCAGGTCAGATGTCTCCACAGCAAATGAAGAATATTCTTGAGGCTATGCAAAATCAAGAACAAAAGGTTCAGCAAAAAATGAATGCCGAAAAGCAAAAAGGAGCTAAAGTAAGAACCGAAAAAGATTGGTAGTTTAACTAAGAGTTGCATATCATTGTTGCCGTAAAAATGAAAATCATCAAAAATATATCAATAGTATTATTTCTGCTTGTTTCAAGCATTACTTATGCTCAAGTAAAGTTTGAGGCTAAAGTCAGTAAACAAAAACTTGGTGTAAATGAGCGTTTGCGCATAGATTTTGAGATGAACAAAGACGGAGACAATTTTGTTCCACCAAATTTTGATGATTTTACGGTTGTAGGTGGCCCAAATACCTCTTTGATGAATTACAATGCAAACGGTAAAAAGACGTATCAAAAAACTTATAGCTACTTCCTAGCACCAAAAAAGAAAGGTAAATTCACCATAAAGCAAGCTACAATAGAGATTGATGGAGAGGTTTACAAAACGTTTCCCGTAACAGTTACTGTAACTGATGCTGTAGATAAGCCTAACGGTCAGCCAGATGCATCAGACATAGCTTCAGATAAAATTCATTTAGTGGCTGAAGTATCAAATAGTAATCCGTATTTAAATGAGCCAACAACAGTAGTTTATAAGCTTTACGTGTCTAGAGATGTTGGTATTAGTAGCAATTGGAGAGAAAAACAAACACCTAGATATAATGATTTTTGGAGTCAGAATATAGAAATAAAAGGACTCAATATTCTAAGAGGAGAATACAAGGGCGAAGATTACCGTTATGTAGTTTTAAGAAAAACAGTTTTGTATCCTCAAAAAACAGGAAAATTAAAGTTAGAGCCTCTAGTTTTAGATGTTACAGTTGAAGTGCCAACAGGAAGAGCCAACATCTTTGGTCAGCAAATAATGACCCAAGTGCCAAAAACGGTAACTGCAGGTAGCAGAACAATTGATGTAAAACCATTACCAGAAAACGGCAAACCATCAGATTTTAAAGGAGCAGTAGGTGATTTTAATTTTAATGTTACGACTTCAAAAACTCAGTTAAACGCTACAGAGTCTCTACAAGCACAGATTGAAGTTACAGGAAATGGAAATCTTAAATTATTTGAACTTCCTAAGCTAACCACACCAAGCTCATTAGAGGTGTATGAACCAGAGCATAAAGAAAATGTAAGAACAGGATTAAGTGGTATGCAAGGAAGTATTTCAGATACCTATACCATTGTACCACAATATCGTGGCAAATATCCTGTGCCATCAATATCATTTTCTTATTTCGATCTTAAAACAGAAAGTTATAAACGCATCACATCAGATGAGATAGTAATAGATGTTGTAGAAGGACCAACAGCTTCTGTTAATAATTCTGAAAACACAGAAGCCAATAACACAAAACAAACGATAAAGCCTAATACTAATGCATTTGCATTTATAAAAACGACCTCTAATTGGGAGTCTATGTCTAGCAAAGGTTTTTTTAAGTCAACTAGTTTTTGGTGTTTGTTACTATTGCCTTTTTTAGCAATTCCATTAGCAATATTTATTAGAAGAGCAAAAGATAAACGCGATGCAGATGTTGTGGGAACTCGCATAAGAAAAGCAGACCGTTTGGCTAAAAAGTACTTAAGTGAAGCCAAGAAAAACTTAGGGCAAAAAGAAGCATTTTATGAGTCTTTAGAGCGCGCACTTCATAATTATTTAAAGGCTAAATTAAATATTGAAACCAGTGATTTTAATAAAGAAAAGATTGAAGCACTGCTCACTCAAAAGAAAGTAGAGCCTAATGTTGTTACAGAGTTTATTTCAATTTTAGAAAGTTGCGAATTGGCTAGATATACACCAATAACCAACGTTACTATGCAGAATGATTATGATAAAGCAGCTGAGACAATTTCATTAATAGATAAACAAATACGATAGCCATGAGAGTGATTATAATTCTATTAGTTTGTTTTCTGAGTTGTTTTGGTTTTTCTCAAAACAACCAGCTTTTTGATGAAGCCAATGCGTTGTATAATGATGGTAAATATGCCGAAGCTATTGATAAGTACGAGGCTATCTTAGATTCTGGCCAACATTCTGCAGAGTTGTATTTTAACTTAGGAAACGCCAATTATAAGCTTAATAATATTGCACCAAGTATTTATTATTACGAAAAAGCACTGTTGCTAAATCCAGAAGATAAAGACATTAAAAATAATTTGGTAGGATACGCTCAAAACATGACCATCGATGCTGTAGAGACTGTTCCAAAAGTTGGGTTTACCAGAATAATTAATAGTGTTGTCAATACATTTAGTACAGACGTATGGGCAAAAATGGCTATAGCAAGTGTTATTCTTTTTGTAGTTTTATTTTTATCATATCACTTTTCTTATACAACCTCAAAAAAAAGGATAGCGTTTGTAATAAGTGTAATCGGCTTGTTTTTTGGTTGTTTTTCTGTTGCTATGGCATTTCAAAAGGAAAATTTGGATAAAAAAGACAATCCTGCCATTGTATTTGCACAAGAATCTAAAGTGAAATCTGAAGCTAACAAAACATCTGAAGAAGTTTTTAGACTTCATGAAGGCACCAAAGTACAAGTTATAGATAGCTATGAAGATTGGAAAAAAATTCAGCTATCAGACAATTCTACAGGCTGGATTCCTTCCAAAGACATAAAAATCATAAAGACCTTTTAAAAAGTGTTAACAAAATCATATCTTGTAAATGTTATATTTGCTCATAGCATAAAGTATGATTTTAAAAAGAACTATAGCACTATGTTTTGTGATACTCTTCACGTTAATAATAAGTGCACCAACCATAATTGTATCCTGCGATGATTCAGCAGACATTTCTTCATTTTTTGGAATGAATGAAGAAGAAGAGCAAGAGGATATAAAGCTTCTTTTTGATCAAAATATAGAAGAATTAGAAGACTTCTCATTAGATACTTCTATAGTAGAACTCATATGGTACACAAGTAACAAGTACCATAAACCTCACTTAAATTTAATTTCACCTCCTCCCGAGAAACATCTTGCTTAAAATTAGTCAATCAAAGAGTTTCAAAATTAAATCTATAAGAAGACTTAGAGATTTCTCTAAGCATTAATAATATATCATATGTTTAAATCATTAAAAAGTGACTTACCTGCAAGTGTTGTGGTGTTTTTTGTAGCGTTGCCTCTCTGTTTAGGTATAGCTTTAGCTAGTGGAGCACCATTGTTTTCGGGTTTAATTGCGGGAATTGTAGGAGGTATTGTTGTAGGGTTTTTGAGTGGGTCTGAAATTGGTGTAAGTGGTCCTGCAGCAGGACTAGCAGCAATTGTGTTAACTGCAATAACTGCGCTTGGAGGTTGGGAAAACTTTCTAGTTGCTGTTGTTCTAGGTGGTGTAATTCAAATTGTTTTTGGAATACTCAGGCTAGGAATCATAGGATACTATTTCCCTTCTTCAGTGATTAAAGGAATGTTAACAGGAATTGGAATAATCATTATTCTAAAACAAATCCCTCACTTTTTCGGATATGATATAGAGCCAGAAGGAGCGGACAGTTTTATAGAACCATCTGGTGAAAACACATTTTCTGCAATTCTTTCTGCAGTAGATAATATTACAATTGGTTCTACAGTAATAGGAATAATTAGTTTGATTATTTTATTGTTGTGGAGTAATGTTCTTGTTAAAAAAGGAAAGATCTTTGAAATTATTCAAGGGCCGCTTGTAGCAGTAGTAGTAGGTATTATTTTTTATTTATTAACCAAGGCTAACGAAACACTAGCTATAGAGACCACACATTTAGTGAGTGTTCCAGTCCCTGATGGGTTTGATTCATTTATTAATCAGTTTAGCTTCCCAAACTTTAGTGTTATAACACAAATGGATGTTATCATCACTGGGTTTACTATCGCGCTAGTGGCATCTTTAGAGACGTTATTGTGTGTTGAGGCAACCGATAAATTAGACCCTCATAAACGTGTCACACCAACCAATAGAGAACTTTTGGCCCAAGGTACAGGTAATATAGTATCAGGATTAGTTGGAGGGTTGCCTATTACGCAGGTAATTGTACGTAGTTCGGCAAATATTCAATCTGGTGGAAAAACTAAAGCAAGTGCCATTATTCATGGATTCTTACTGTTAATTTCAGTAATTGTTATACCTCGTATATTGAATTACATACCATTATCTGTATTAGCAGCTATTTTATTTATTGTTGGTTATAAATTGGCAAAACCATCAACATTTAAAGCTATGTATGATGGAGGATGGATGCAGTTTGTGCCATTTATTGTAACTGTTTTAGGAATTGTATTTTTAGATCTTTTAAAAGGGATAGGTTTAGGTCTAGCTATAGGTATATTTATTGTACTTTACAGAAGTTACAAAAACTCCCATTTTTTACATAAAGAAGGAGAAGATATTGATGATGGTAAAATTAAAATGACCTTGGCTGAAGAAGTTACCTTCTTTAACAAAGGTGCAATTCTAAAAGAATTAGATCGTGTACCGCACGATTCTACTTTAGAATTAGATGTTAGAAATACTAAGTATTTGGATAATGATATTATAGAAATTCTCGAAGACTTTGCTTTTAAGGCCAAAGAGAGAAATATTAATATTAAATTGTTTTCAGAACGAGGAATAGTTGAAAATCCAGATAGTTTTGTATCATTTTTTAAAACTAAAAAGAAGAAATAAAATAATGCTTCAATAAAAGAAGCGCATAAAATTGAACAAATGAAAGCACATACAAGAGAAACTCAAGCGACAATGACGCCTGAAAAAGCGCTTCAATATCTCAAAGAGGGAAATATAAGATTTCAAAAAAATTTAAAAGCAAATAGAAACCTACTAGAGCAAGTCAATGATACAGCAGAAGGACAATTCCCATTTGCAACTATTTTAAGCTGTATAGATTCTAGAGTATCAGCTGAATTGGTTTTTGACCAAGGATTAGGGGATATTTTTAGTGTAAGAATCGCTGGCAATTTTGTAAACCAAGATATTTTAGGAAGCATGGAATTTGCATGTAAGCTTGCAGGTACAAAACTTATAGTAGTTTTGGGTCATACAAGTTGTGGTGCTATTAAAGGTGCTTGTGATCATGCAAGAATGGGTAACTTAACTGCGCTTATAAACAAAATTGAACCAGCAGTATATGCAGTAGAAGAACCAACAGATAAATCTGAGCGTAATTCTTCCAATTTAGAATTTGTAGATGCCGTTTCTAAAAAGAATGTTGAAATGACTTTGGAAAACATAAAAAATCAAAGTGTTATTTTAAATGAGATGGAAAAAAATGGGGAAATAAAAATTGTTGGAGGTATGTACGATATAAGTACAGGTGAAGTTGAATTTTATTCTTAAACCTTTCATAAAATCTAAATAGAAGAGCCACGTTTAGTGGCTTTTTTTATGCTTCTTCCTCATTGCTAGCTTCCTGCTCTGATTCACTTTTAATGAGATTAGGAAAAATCATTGGAGCTAGAGACTTTACAGGTTCGTAAAGTACACTTTTTTCCAAGTCTTCTTTTTCCATAAAAGGTAAGGTGTTATTTAATTTACCAAAAACAATAAGGATTATACTAAGTATTAGTCCTATTTTAAGAGCGCCAAATACACCTCCCAAAAGCTTATTTAAAAGTCCCAAAGCAGCAAAATCAGCAAGTTTTGTTAAGGCTTTTCCAGCTAGGCTAATGGCCAAAACAATAATTACAAAGGTAACAGCAAAAGCAACAATATTGATGGTTTTTTCACTCCAATCCACTTTAGATTCAAGCAAATCAGCGGCAAAATAACTAAAATGAATCGCACCATATATACCTAGGACTAAAGCAACAAGAGATGCGATTTCAACAAAAAGTCCTTTAAAAAGCCCTCTAATAAATCCAAATAGTAAAAGGGCAGCTAAAACAATATCAATAATACTCATAGAGAAAGCGGTTTAAACAAAAGTACATGAATTTTTGCCATTTTAAACTAATAACGATTAATCAGAGCTTTTAGTTTATTAACTTTGAAGCTTCAAAATAGAGTGGTGATTTATGGCACGAGACGAACAATTAAAAGAGCGATGGGATTTAGTAGTAGAAAAGCTATCTAAGCAATTTGCCGATGGTGATACGCTTGACTTAGATTCTATTATTTATCTTATAGGTGTGCAAGAGCTAGGACAAATACATCGGGAATACAAAAAAGACCATAAGTTAGACTTAATGCATATAGCCATCTGTAAGCTATTGACGCCTTATGGATTTTACGAATTTGATTTTGTAGACGATGATGGCTGGCCTCATTATAAAGTAAAAGAACAATTGCCATTTCTTAAAGCAGGTGAGCAAAGTGTACTGATGAAAGAAGCTATTGTCAACTATTTTGTTGAAACAGAGTATATCGATTGATATTTTTTAAATTTGCACTCCAACAAATAAAAATACTGGATTAAATTCAGCTAATTATGATAGATAAGTTAAAAGAACTAATAGCGGAAGCTGAAGCATTTTCTGCACAATCTAAGGATGAGATAGAAGCATTCCGAATAAAATACTTAGGATCTAAAGGACTTTTAAAGCAATACTTTGCTGAATTTAAAAATGTAGCAAACGAGCAGAAAAAGGAATTTGGACAAACCATAAATCAGTTAAAGAAAACGGCCGAAGATAAGGTTAATGATTTAAAGCAAATTCTTGAAAGTCAAGAAGAAGATAAGGGTATTTACGGTGACTTGTCTCGTCCAGGAGAACCAATTGCCATTGGTGCTCGTCATCCAATATCTATCGTGAAAAATCAAATTATTGATATTTTTTCTCGTATAGGTTTCAATGTCAGTGAAGGTCCAGAAATTGAAGACGATTGGCATAACTTTACGGCACTAAACTTACCAGAATATCACCCAGCACGCGATATGCAGGATACGTTTTTTATTCAAACAGATCCTGATATTTTATTAAGAACACATACAAGTTCTGTGCAGGTACGTTATATGGAAAACAATAAACCACCTATCCGTACTATTTCACCTGGTCGTGTATATCGTAATGAAGCTATTTCTGCACGTTCACATTGCTTTTTTCACCAAGTAGAAGGTTTATATATTGATAAAGATGTAAGCTTTGCTGATTTAAAACAAACGCTTCAATACTTTACAACAGAGATGTTCGGAAAGTCTAAAATTCGTTTACGTCCATCCTACTTCCCATTTACAGAGCCAAGTGCTGAAGTAGACGTATATTGGGGATTAGAAACCGAAACAGATTATAAAATCACCAAAGGAACAGGTTGGCTAGAGATTATGGGCTGTGGTATGGTAGACCCTAATGTTTTAGAAAACTGTGGTATCTATTCTAAAGAATATTCAGGATTTGCCTTTGGTATGGGAATTGATAGAATTGCGATGCTACTGAACCAAATCAGTGACATTAGATTATTAAGTGAAAATGATGTTCGATTCTTAGAACAATTCAAATCTGCTCTATAAAAAGACACACAAATCATAACTTATTATAGCCGATAGCACTAAAAATACTATCGGCTTTTTTATTTAACAATAATTTAACTTCGTTTAGTTCGGTTTGTTCCGAACCAATCATATTTTTGCATCATAAAATTAAATTACAATGGAAAACCTAGAAAAAAGAAAACTCGCATTAGTTGAAAAACTAGGTATCTTTTTAGAAAAAAAAGAGCAAATAGCACCTGTGGCTGCTAGAATTTTTTCGTTCATCATTTTAACTGGTAAGCAAGGAACTACGTTTGAAGATTTAGTAACCAACCTTTGTGCGAGTAAAAGCACAATTTCTACACACTTAAATCATCTTCAAGATCTAAAAAAACTAGAATATTTTACAAAACCAGGCGACCGAAAAAAATACTTTATAGTTAATGTAGACACCATGCTTCAAAGTATAGATAATATGCTGAAAGAGTGGAAAAGCGAAAAAGAACTTCACGAAGAAATAAAAGCGTACAAAGTAGATGTAAACACCATTTTAGACCAAGAGCATCAATTTGAATTTGGCTATCACGATAGCTCTATTGAGTTTTTAAGTGGAGCGATTTCCTCAATAACCAAACTAAAAGAATCCCTAATTAATAATGATCATTAATCAATTTTTTCAAAACATGAAACAATATAAAATACATATCATAACCGCGTTAAGTATTGTAGCATTAGTTAGCACAAGCTGTAAGCAAGAGAAACCGCAGCAACAATCGCAACAGCAACAAGCAATGCCATTGGCAGTAACTACTGTACCTCAAAAAAAGGTGACAACATATAACACTTACCCAACTACCATAGAAGGCACTATTAATAGTGAAGTAAGAGCAAAAGTGTCTGGTTACATCAATAAAGTTTTAGTAGACGAAGGTCAAAAAGTAAGCAAAGGACAAACACTTTTTAAATTAGAAACAGAATCTTTAAGTCAAGATGCAGAAGCAGCAAAAGCTAGTGTTAATGTAGCGCAAGTAGAGGTTGATAAATTAAAACCTTTAGTAGAAAAAAACATTATTAGCGAAGTACAGTTAGAAACAGCAAAAGCAAATTTAGCACAAGCAAAAAGTGCTTACAATAGTGTTGTTGCTAATATTGGTTACGCAACCGTAAAAAGCCCAGTAGATGGTTACGTAGGCGCAATTCCTTACAGAGAAGGATCTTTAGTAAGTGCAACTAGCGTAAATCCTTTAACTACTGTTGCTAGTATAGAAAGAGTATTTGCTTATTTTTCTATGAATGAAACAGAATATTTAGACTTCTTACAAGATACAGAAGGCACGACACTTCAAGAAAAAATCAGCAATTTTCCAAAGGTTGAATTACTATTAGCTAACGGTCAAGTTTATGACCAAAAAGGAACTATTGAAACCGTTACAGGTCAAATAGACGCTAACACTGGTACAGTAAGTTTTAGAGCTGTTTTTGACAACCCAAACAGATTGTTAACTAACGGAAATAGCGGAACAATAAAAATACCTAAAACCTATGAAAATGCTGTTGTTGTTCCTCAATCAGCTTCGTTTGAGCAACAAGGACAAACGTATGTGTATACCGTTGGTGATGACAATACAGCAAAATCATCTTTAATTTCAATTAAGGATAAAAACGATTTATTTCTTATTGTAGAATCTGGTGTAAAGAAAGGTGATTTAGTAGTTGTAAAAGGTATTGGTAAAATTAAAAACGGAACACCTTTACAACCTCAAAAAGTAGCGTTTGACAGTATTGTTAAACCCTTAAAACCTTTATTTCAATAATATTTAGAAAAAAATTATGTTAAAGACATTTATAGAAAGACCGGTATTATCTACCGTAATTTCCATCATCATAGTTATTTTGGGTGTTTTAGGGTATTCTGCTTTACCTGTAGAACAATACCCAGACATTGCACCACCAACTATTCAAGTTAATGCAACTTATCCTGGTGCAAGTGCAGAAACCATTTTAGAAAGTGTAATCATTCCTATTGAAGAACAAATTAACGGTGTTGAGGGAATGACTTATATGACCTCTTCAGCAGATAATAATGGAGCTGCTAATATTACAGTTTTCTTTAGTCAAGAAATGGACCCAGATATTGCAGCTGTAAACGTTCAAAACCGTGTAGCTAGAGCCAATCCATTATTGCCACAAGAGGTAATACAAACAGGTGTAACTACACAAAAACAGCAAACATCTGCCTTGATGTTCTTGTCTGTATATTCTTCTAACGAAGATTATAGTTCAACTTATGTTCAAAATTATTTAAAAATCAATGTTATACCAGCATTACAAAGAATTAATGGTGTTGGTAATGTAAGTGTATTTTCTAACCAAGATTACGCTATGCGAATTTGGTTAAAACCAGAAAAACTTGCCGCGTACAATTTAGTGCCTTCTGAAGTTACAGCAGCTTTAAGAGAGCAAAGTTTAGAGGCTTCTGCTGGTTCTTTAGGGCAGAATGATGGTCAAGCGTTTTCTTATAACATTAAGTATAGTGGACGTTTTAAGACTGAAAAACAATACGAAGACATTATTATAAAAGCTTTGGATAATGGCGAATATCTTAGATTAAAAGATGTTGCACAAATTGAGCTTGATGCCCAAGGATACGATTCTTACGGTTTTACCGAAGGTTACCCAAGTGTAAATATGGGTATTTATCAAACTGCTGGATCTAATGCACAAGAAATTATTAAAACAATAAAATCTGAGCTAACAAGACTTTCAGCAGATTTCCCAGATGGTATTGCTTATGAAATTAATTACGATACCAATAATTTCTTAACAGCATCTATGAACAAGGTGAAAAATACACTTATAGAAGCGTTCTTATTAGTATTCTTAGTAGTGTTTATTTTCCTTCAAGATTTCCGTTCTACATTAATACCAGCTATAGCTGTACCTGTAGCAATTGTAGGTACGTTTTTCTTCTTAAACCTTTTTGGTTATTCGGTCAACCTTTTAACCTTATTTGCATTAGTATTAGCCATTGGTATTGTGGTAGATGATGCTATTGTTGTTGTAGAAGCTGTACATGCTAAGATAGATGAAGGAGCAAAAAGTGCAAAAACAGCAACATTAGATGCTATGCACGAAATCTCTGGAGCCATCATTTCTATTACATTGGTAATGGCTGCGGTATTTATTCCGGTAACGTTTATACAAGGACCAACAGGTGTATTTTATGAGCAGTTTGGTGTGACGTTAATTGTTGCCATATTAATTTCGGCAGTAAACGCTTTAACATTAAGTCCTGCATTATGTGCTTTATTCTTAAAAAGTCATGATGACGACGAAGAGCATAAAAATAAAAGCTTTTTACAGAAATTTTACGACAAGTTTAATGCTGGTTTCAATGCAACAACAGAACGTTACGGTAAATCATTAAGCTTTTTATATAAAAACAAATGGATAACAGGTGCTTTACTAATCTTATCTGGTATAGGAATTTGGTGGGCAGCAAATAGTACACCAACTGGTTTTGTACCAGATGAAGATCGTGGTGTAATATTTATGAATGTAGAGTTACCTGCTGGTGCGTCTATGGATAGAACAAATGTTGTAACTCAAGAGTTGTATGCAAAAGCCAAACAAATACCTGGTGTTAAAGGTGTAACAGTAATTAACGGTAGAAGTTTAATTAGTGGTGCAGGTACAAACTACGGATTAGGTTTTGTGATGTTAGAAGACTGGAGTCAACGTGAAACGGATGATACATCTTCTGAAGCTATTATAGGAAAACTATTTGGTGTTGCAGCCACTATACCTGATGCCAATATCATTTTCTTTGCGCCACCAAGTATACCTGGTTTTGGACTTTCAGGTGGTTTTGAAGTAAATTTAATGGATAAATCTGGTGGTAGTTTTGAAGACTTAGATGCCACAACGCAACAGTTTATTGGTAGTTTAATGAAGCATCCAGAAATTCAATATGGGCAATCGTCATTCAATACAAAATATCCACAATATGAACTAGAGATTGATGTGCCTTTATCTAAAAAATATGGAGTATCTGTAAGTAGTATATTCTCTACTTTACAAGGTTATATAGGTGGAATTTACGCAGCTGATTTTGCTAGATTTGGTAAGCAATATAGAGTTTACGTACAGGCCTTACCAGAAGACAGAACAGATGCAAGTTCTTTAAATGAATTATACATAAAAACAGGAAGTGGTGAGATGGCACCAATTACACAGTTTGTAGATTTAAAACGTGTATATGGTCCGCAATCTGTAACGCGTTTCAACTTATATAATTCGTCAAAAATTAGTGGTGCAGCAAACCCAGGTTTTAGTACAGGTGATGCACTTGCAGTTGTTAACGAAGAAATTAAAAACTTACCTAACAACTACGATGTAGCTTACTCAGGATTATCTAGAGAAGAGGTAAATGCAGGTAATCAAACTGTTATTATTTTCATATTAGTAATTGTGTTTGTTTTCTTCTTACTAGCTGCGCAATATGAAAGTTACTTACTACCATTAGCCGTAATATTCTCTTTACCGCTAGGTGTGTTTGGAGCCTTTTTCTCAACCAAAATGTTAGGCTTACAGAATAACATTTATTTCCAAATAGCCTTAATAATGCTGGTTGGTTTATTAGCCAAAAACGCCATCTTAATTGTAGAGTTTGCGCTACAACGTAGACGTAGTGGTGAAGATTTAGTAGACGCAGCTATACATGGTGCAAAAGCCAGGTTACGACCAATTTTAATGACATCTTTTGCCTTTATCTTAGGATTAATGCCATTGGTGTTAGCAAACGGTGTTGGTGCTGCTGGTAACAGATCTATTGGTACTGGTGCTGCTGGGGGAATGTTAATTGGAACCATTTTAGGAATTTTTGTAATCCCTATTCTATTCATCTTATTCCAATGGTTGCAAGAGAAAGTTTCAGGTCAACCAAAAACAAAAACTATCGAGAACTAAAATTATGATATCACATTCAACATATAAAAAATTAAGTAAACCATTTTTACTTATTGTAGTTGCGATAACAATGCAAAGTTGCTTTGTAGCTAAAGATTATACGCGACCAGAATTAGAAGAAACAGACCATTTATTTAGAACAGATAATTTGCCAGCAGACAGTTTGTCTATGGCAGATATATCTTGGAAAGATTTATTTTCTGATAGCTATTTACAGCAGTATATTAATGAAGGTCTTCAAAATAACTTAGATATTAGAACTGCAATTCAGCAAATTCTAGTAACCGAAGCTTACTTAAAACAAGGTAAAGCAGGTTATTTACCAACGGTTAGCGCTACTGCGCAGATGACACATCAAGAATTGTCTGGAAACAGTCAGTTTGGATCTTTATTTTCATCTTTAGATCAGTATGAATTATCAGGAAGTCTATCTTGGGAAGCTGATATTTGGGGAAAAATTAGAAGTAATAAACGTGCTAGCGAAGCCACTTATTTACAAAGTGTTGCTGCACACAAAGCAGTAAAAACGCAGTTAGTATCTAGCATTGCAACTACATATTATCAACTGCTAGCTTTAGATGCGCAGTTAAAAGTGACAGAGCAAACAGTAGCTGCAGCAGACAGCAGTGTTGTAACTATTAAAGCGCTAAAAGACGCCGGACAAGCAAATCAAGTTGCGGTAGACCAAAATATTGCACAATACAATAATGCAAAAGCGCTTTTAGTGGATATAAAAGCTACAATTTTTAAAACTGAAAATGCTTTAAACCTTCTATTAGGAAGATCATCTCAGCCTATTCAACGAGGTTCTTTAGAAAACCAAAACTTTGATTCCGATATAAAAGTTGGTGTACCTGCTACTTTATTAAGTAACAGACCAGATGTTATTGCTTCAGAATATGGTTTAATCAACGCTTTTGAGTTAACCAATGTAGCACGAAGTAATTTTTATCCATCTTTGACTTTAACGGCTAATTCTGGTTTTCAAAGTCTTGAGCTAGATCAATTACTTAATGCTAATTCACTATTTGCAACATTAGTTGGCGGATTAACTCAGCCTATTTTTAATCAAAGACGTATTAAAACGCAGCACGAAGTTGCCAAAGCACAGCAGGAACAAGCTTTATTAGCCTTTAAAAACACGCTTTTAACAGCAGGAAACGAAGTATCTAATGCACTTTACGATTATGAGGCAGAAACAGAGAAATTTGAATACCGCCAAAATGAAGTTGAAGCATTAAGAAATGCTGAAAGTAATTCGGAAGAATTATTGAAAAACGGATATGCCAATTACTTAGATCTATTAACGGCTAGACAAAGCGCGCTAAGTGCAGAACTTAATTTAATTGATAACAAACTACAACAAATGTTAAGCGTTATCAACCTTTATGAAGCTTTAGGTGGTGGCTGGAAATAAAATTTAAAAGTGAAAAAGAATAATAAATACAGGTTGACTTTAGACGAAATTACGTTAAAAGATAACCCAAACCCAACTGGAAATTTACAGTTTGAATTTGAAAATCATGATGATATTTTAAGCATTTTAGAAAAAATTAAGCAGAAAAATATCTTTGATGAAAACACAAATAAAGAGTTTGCAGTTGGGTTAAAATTGTTTAGTGAAGTCTTATTAATAAACAGAAAGCATGAACTTTTCAAAGATTTCTTTCCCCATTTTTCGGATTTCATGAAAAAGCTTAAAGCCATGTAGAATAATCGTTTTGTTAGTTATTCACTTTCAAAACAAAGAAAATCGACACAAAATTATGAGACCTATCTTAGTTGCCACTAATTTTTCAGAACGATCTAACAATGCTGTACTATATGCAGCTTCACTTGCTCAAGTATTCAATTCAAAATTGATATTATTTAATGCCTTTAGGCTACCTGTGCATGCTGCCAACTCTAGGTTAACTGTAAAATCTATGGATGGCTTAATTAAGAAGAATAGTGACAAATTAAAGGACCAAGCACTAAACCTATCTAAGGCATTTGATATTGATGTTGAGTACGAATGTAAGTATGTTGATTTAGAGCAAGAGATAGAACATCTTATGGAAGAGAATGATTCTCGTTTATTGGTTATGGGCATGTCTCCAAAATCTATGGAACAAAACTTATTAGGAAACCCAACCACAACGTTGATTAGTATGAGAAAATTTCCTGTGCTTGCCGTGCCATTAAACGCTAAATTTTCTGAAATTAAAAATGTACTTTTTGCATGTGATTTAATGGAAGCGATACCGCTAAAATCATTAGCAAGACTTAGACAGATTGCTATGCTATTACAATCTAAGGTCACTATATTTCATGTGGAAAATAAGATAAACGAGTTATTAACTAAAGGCGATGCGCTAAAACACATTGATAACGAATTAGAACCTGTTACACACATATACAAAAATGTAAAGTCTAATGCCGTAATCGAAGAAATTGAAAAAGAAATCAAAGCCTCAAGTGCTGATTTATTAGTAATGATTCCTAAAAAATATGGATTTTGGGAATCCATAGTTCATAAAAGTAAAACCAGAGTTATGGCTTCGGGTATGAATATTCCATTATTATCTATAGCAGTAGAATAGTATATAATCACACAAGTAATGATAGATAAATGCGAATTGATAAAAACTGCCATTGACAGTTTTACAAAGTTTGGGAGTAAACGTTACACCTTAGACGAACTAGCGACATCAGTTGGTATTTCAAAAAAAACAATTTACAAGTACTTTAGGAGTAAAGAGCATTTGGTTGTAGAGAGTGTTGCTTTTTTAATTGATGATTTTAAAAAAGAGGTACATGCTATTTTAGAAACGGAAGATGATGCTATAACCCAAATCATAAAAATTTATGAGAAAGCCTTTACTAGACTAAAGCACTTTAAACCTTCTTTTATTTTTGGGCTGAAAAAGTACTATCCCAAGGCCAATGATATTTTTGAGAACTTTAGGAACGAAATTGTAAACGATACAATATATAATCTACTATTGAAAGCTAAGCAGGAAGGGATTGTAAAAACCGAAGTTAATTTACAATTGTTTTGTGGGCTTTACTTTAAACGCTTTGAAGAAGTTGCTTATAGAAACAGTAATCTTGTGGAAGAATACACTAACGAAGAATTACTTAATCACTTTGTGGTGTATAGCTTAAGAGGTATTTCGGTTTCTGGATACAAGAATACATATTTTGAATAGTTTGCTATTTTTGCAACATGAAAAAAGACATCACTATTCCAGAGGTAAAAGACGTATACGTAGCTGTAGTACAAGAACAACATTTAGAGTATAAAACTCTAGATTGGAATGCTTATATCATCAATAACTCAGATAAAGATTTAGATACTGTCCTTATTGTTTCACAAGGCTATAACGATAAAAAGATGACGCCTCCAATGCGTCATACCTTAGCAAAATTACCAGCACGTAGTTATGCCAAAATTGAGTTTTTACAGGAAAAAGTTTTAGAGCTTAACAACTCATTTAAGGTGACTTATTTTGAAGGCAACCAAATGTTTGATAAAACGTATTTATTCAGAAAAAACACCATTAACGAAAAGGCACTTCAAACTATTCCTTTAATGCAGTTGAAGGGTGTGTTGGTGAAATAAATTCCTGTGAAGGCAGGAATCTCTTATTTAATTGCTGTTAACATAATGATTTGTCATCCTGAACTTGATTCAGGATCTCATATAAAAATTAGATTCCGCATCAAGTGCGGAATGACAATGCAATTTGTTAATCTAACTTCTCAGTCAGTTTCTGAAATACCTTTTTAGGATTTTTACTTTCGTAAAGTACTTCGTAAACTGCATTGATGATTGGTAAACGTGTTTTCTTATTGTTCTTCTTGTTTAATTCAAAAGCGCTTTTGGTAGCATAATAGCCTTCAGCAACCATATTCATTTCCATTTGTGCAGATTTTACGGTGTAGCCTTTGCCAATCATATTACCAAACATTCTATTTCTAGAGAAAACAGAATAACCAGTTACCAGTAAATCACCTAAATACGCAGAGTTATTAATGTTGCGTTTCATTTTGTGCATTTTCTTAATAAAACGCTTCATTTCACGAATAGAGTTACTCATCAAAACGCTTTGGAAGTTATCTCCATAACCCAATCCATGAGCAATTCCTGCAGCAATAGCGTAAATGTTTTTCAACATTACAGCATATTCTACACCAATAATATCGTCGCTAATTTTGGTTTTTATATAATCGCTAGATAGATTTTTAGCAATAGCTTTTGCTTTAACAGCATCTGCACAAGAAATTGTAAGATATGATAAACGCTCTAAAGCAACCTCCTCAGCGTGGCAAGGACCAGCAATTACAGCAATATTTTCAAAAGGAATATTATAAATATCGTGAAAATGCTCGCCAACCAACAATCCAGATTCTGGGATGATGCCTTTTACCGCAGAAACAATAATTTTATCACTGATATCTGAAGTGAGTTTTTCTAACTCAGAATGCATAAAAGCTGATGGAATTGCGAAAATGAGGACATCTGCCCAATTTGCAATTTCATTAATATCATTACTTAGTTTTAACTGCTCTGTATGAAACTCTACAGAGCTTAAATAACTAGGGTTATGCTGTTCTTTTAATATGTGTTCTTTGGTGTAAACGCTACGCATGTACCAACCTACTTCATCTAAGTTTTCGCAAAGCATTTTTACAATGGCTGTTGCCCAACTTCCTGCACCAAATACTGCATATTTTTTAGATTCACTCATAGAATATATGTCGATTTTGTATTTCAAAAATACATAAATTAAGTGATTTCCTTAACGAATTGTATGTCAGACTGAGCTTGTCGAAGTCTTTATTATTGTTATGGTTTTAAATCGCTTCGACAGGCTCAGCGTGACAAATACAAAAATTGAATTTAGATTTTTGGCACAGGTTTTGAAATTATATCAACAGTAACCCTTAAAACCGTTGAATTATGAAGACATTAAAATTACTTTTCGGATTTGCACTTAGTGCTACGCTCCTTACATCGTGTTATACGGAAGAGTTACATATTAACGATAATGGGCCTACAATTTCTTTAAATCAATTATTGCAGTCTTACGATTTATGGTATGTAGATATTAATGCAACTCAAGGCTATGGAGAAACACCATTTTTGCAAATTGCATTTACCTTAACTTTTGATAATGGTCGCCTTTTTGCTAATAATAATTTAGTGGATTTTGGTAGTCAAGGCAATGGTTTTGGTGTACAAATAGGAAACTATGATGCATATGACATGATATTAGATGTTAACCATGTAATTGATGGGTATGATAGTTTTGATGTGTATCAAATAGACAACAACACAATAGAATTGTATAACCCATATAATGATACCTCCTACTTTTTAGATGGCTATCAGAGATCTACGTTTGATTACGATTTTGTATTCTATGATAACATTCATTATTTCTTGCAAGAGTATGAAGCTTGGGAAAAAGTTTATACAAGCAACTATGGAGCTATAAATGAATTTGATAATGAGAACTACTTACAGTTTTTATCTGGCGGAAATGATGCTACGTTTAGAAGTTCTCAGGATGTAAATATCTATAATCCAGATAATATCCATTGGGATTATACAGGTGTGTATGGCGTAGGTGATGTGTCTGGAAATATGTACCTAAAAACATTAACATTAGATTATGATTTCTTCGACAATGAATTCTTTGAATTGAGCGTTATTAATGATGGAACTATAGAGCTATATCATCCAAATTCTGGAACAGTATATGAGTTTGAAGGTAGAGGATATATAGCGTATTATAGAAGTTCTGATACGCAAGGCAATATTACAAAGAAAGAAGAAATGCCTAAAAAGCGTAAACAAAAAACACCTAAGGTTGATAACCCTAGAGAAAACACAAGAATAGGAAGCTAAATTTTGGTTGGTTATTTAGTTTCAAAAACGCTCAGATAAAGTACTTGCTTTACTGAGCGTTTTCTTTTGAATGAACCTTAAAGGTGTAAGTAGCGACAATATCATTATTGAGTTTAAGATGAATATCATACCAGCCTTTGTGTTTTAATTTTGAAGTAAAGGTGATAGTATCATTATTATTTTCAATGTCTTCAATTTTTAAGTTGTGCTCGTTTTCACTAATGTACTGGACTAGTTTGATTTTATTGATATCACAGTCTTTTAATTCTTTAAACTGAAATTTGATACTTTCATTTTTTTCAACTTCAGTTATTAGCTCTTTTGGATACTCAGGAATAATATTGTGTTTAAATGTTTCGCCATAGATTATCGGTGAAGCATAAAATTCTGAATGCTCAAGCTCATCATTGAGTAACCATTCTTTTTTTAACGGATAATGACTTTTTGCAAACAAAACAGGATCAGCTAAAAAATAACCGTCGTTATAATCTTTTATAAATCTACCATTTTCAATATAACCACATGCCCAAATAGCATCTACCAAGTACCATTTGTTATTTAAGTTTACAGCATTCCAAGAATGATTAGCCAGTTCTAAAGATTCTGTATTTGTTGTTGCTGTTCTTGCAAAACCATTGACTATTTCGCAATCTATGTTTACCAAAAAGCAAAGCTCTTTTATGAGGTAAGCAAAACCGGTACATACAGCCTTTTTTTGTTTTATTAACCGTTTAAATGTGTTGTTTTTTAGGTATTTATTATTCCATGCTTTGAAGGAGATACTGTCATATTTAAGACGTTCTCTCTTGCTTAAAACTCTATTACCTTGATTAGCATCAACTTTTATGTTTTGGCAAACCCATAAATAGATAGCTCTAAATTTTTCAACATCAGTATCTAGTTTTGATGTTAGCTCATAGGCAAGTAATGGTAAATTTTCTAGGCTGTGACCGTAATTTAGTTTTACAATGTTATTTGCTTTAGTAAAGTCTATAGTGTCAAAGTCCCTTTTTTGGGCAGTGCATAAGTTCTGGATAACGATGAAGCATAAAAAAAGCCATTTTTTCATTGCTACTCTCTCTTTTTTGATTTGTAAACTTCTTTTACGGCAACTTTACCCATAAGTACTATTTCACAAGAATCCATATTTACTTCTAATTCTATATTGAGATTGCTTTTTTCTGTAATTGTAATTTTTTTGGTATCTAGACCAACATAGCTAAAGATTAAAACATCCCCCTTTTTTAGTTTTTGAGGAAATTCAAAATATCCATCAAAATTAGTTTGTGTTCCTATTGCAGAGCCTTCTAAGATTACATTGGCACCAGGTAGAGGTAGCCCATCATCAGATGATAATACAGTGCCTTTTACTGAAATAAGATTCTCTTTGGATGCATCTTCATTTTTTGTATTGTCATTATCCATACTAGAGTTAGTTGTGTTTTGGGCTTCTGTTTTAAAGGAAAACAATGAGAGACAAACCACAGTAATACCACTTAAAAAATTGAAAAATTTAGTTTTCTTTTTTGGTTGAATAGTAGTGTTAAGTTGACTTTTGGTAAATCTTCCACAAGTATCAGCAGTCATTTTGTTTTTAAAATAATTAGAGATGTCTTCTGATGTCATTTGTGTAAAATCTATGACTTCTTTAGTACAAGTTGCACAAAATCCACCTTTTTCTGTTTTTTGGAAATTTTTGAAATTTTCATGACAAGGCTCACTTATGGATAGATTTAATTCATTTTTCATGAGAATAGTTTTAAAGTTACGCTTCAAACCTATCCTTTAATTAGAAAAGAAAAAATTTATATTGAGTTAACAGTCCGTTATAAAAAGTGAACTAGCTAAATGAATGAGTAATGAGTTATGATTATAAATCCTTTAAAACCACCTCCAGATCCTCAAAAGCATAAGGCTTTGCTATAATAATCTTGTCGCTGCTCAACAAAAAGTACATTGGTGTAGCTGCAATGCCATAGGTTTTTACAATTGGGTTTTCCCATTTGCCTAATCCTATAGTGTGTACAAAATCGGGATAGTTTTTAATTTCCTCAGTCCATTTAGAAGGTTCTTCTTCTAAGCCAAAAGCAACAACTTTTAGATTATCGTTATTAGCTACTAATTCTTTTACTTTTGGGAGTTCATTAAGGCAATGTCCACAAGTACTGCTCCAAAAGATAAGTAAATAGTATTCAGAACCTTTAAGATCGTGGAGACTTGTGGTGTTTTGTGATGAAGCAATTTCAAAATTTGGTGCTTTTGTACCAATAGACGTGTTTTTATAAGAGCTTATTGTTTCGGCTAACACTATATTACCTGTTTGATTTGCTAAATCTAATAAGTACTTATCTGTAATGTAATTAGCAACTGTATTATTTTCCTCAGAAGCAAAACGTTGCCATAAAAGATCTAGGAGGTATGTTTTAATAACCAAATCTTTATTGTTTATAGCATTAGCTACATCGTCTATCAAAGATTTGTAAGTGTCGTTAGTAGGATTTTCTACCAAATTAAAAATATAAGATAGTACACGATCTACCAAAAACGTTGAACTTTGTAATATGTAGTTACTAAAGTCTATTTGACTGAAGTAGTGCTTTTTTACATTTTTGGAGTAGGTGTTTAGATCTTCATATTCCGTTGGAATATAAGGTCTATTAGCCATAATAAATGCTGAAGCTAATCGTCCTATGGCTAAAGCTTCGTATGATGTTTGAGTGTCTTTTAAAACTTTAAAAACAGCTTTAAAACCTTCTTTGTCTTTTCCATCCCTTTCGTAATAATTGGCAATGGTTTGGTTAACCATATCCATACTTTTTAAGTATGATGCCCAAAGTTTGTTTTCTTCGGATTCTGTAAATTCTACACCATTTTCTTGACTAAATTTGAAAGCTACAGTCTCTTTTCCGTCGTAAATAAAATCAAAGTTGTTTTCTTCTGGTGGAATGGCATATACGATTTTATAAATGCCTGGAGCAGCACTGGAATCTATTTTAATTTCAAACTTTCCTTCGGTATTTAACTCACCATGATTTACATAATTAGCACCTTGTGGTGTAGCCTCGTATAAAAAGGCATGTGTAAAATCTTTGGCAGGCGAAAAGGTACCTTTTACACTTTGACCTATAGCTAAAAGCGGAAGTATTAATAAAACGGTTGCTAGTTTTTTCATATTCAGTTTTAAAATTTCGATGCACAAAACAACTTCAATAATTAAGCCATAATAGGCTGCAATGCCTTTAGCGCTGTTGAAACGTTATTGATCCTCTCAAAAGTAATTAATAATCTCAAACCATTTCGGGTTTGTTTTTCTTTCATTTTACATTTTGAAGCATTCATTTGTACAAACCGTAAAACGCTACTAAAATCGTTACTCTGATAAAATTTACTTTGCTGATCTTGAATAAAGTAACCGATAAGTTTTCCTTTTTTCATAATCACTTTTTCAAGTCCCATTTTAGTAGCAATCCATTTTAAACGAACACTATCAAACAAATCTTGAACTTGTGTTGGCAATTCACCAAAACGGTCTATAATTTCAGATTCAAATTTCTGAAGTTCTTCTTCAGTTTTTATCTCGTTGAGTTTGGTGTACAGATTTAGACGTTCTGTAATATTGTTAACGTAATCATCTGGAAATAGCAATTCAAAATCCGTATCTATGGTAATGTCTTTTACATATTGCTTAGGCTTGCTATCATCTTTGTATAAGTCTGCAAATTCTGACTCTTTAAGCTCTTCAATAGCTTCATTTAATATTTTTTGATAAGTGTCAAAACCGATATCATTTATAAAACCACTTTGCTCACCACCAAGCAAATCTCCGGCTCCACGAATTTCTAAATCCTTCATAGCAATATTAAAGCCGCTACCAAGCTCGGTAAATTGTTCTAATGCTTGTATACGTTTACGCGCATCGGTAGTCATAGCAGAATACTCTGGTGTTATAAAATAACAGAATGCCTTTTTGTTACCACGGCCAACGCGACCTCGCATTTGGTGCAAATCACTTAGTCCAAAATTATTAGCGTTATTAATAAAAATAGTATTGGCATTAGGGACATCTAAACCACTTTCTACGATAGTAGTACTTACTAAAACATCAAATTCACCATTCATAAACGCTAGCATTAACTGTTCTAGCTTTTTACCATCTAACTGACCGTGACCAATGGCAATTTTAGCATCTGGTACCAAACGTTGAATCATGCCTGCAACTTCCTTAATATTCTCTATGCGATTATGAATAAAGAACACCTGTCCACCACGTTGAATCTCGTAACTCACAGCATCTCTAATCGTTTCTTCGCTAAAACGAATAACGTGACTTTCTATAGGATATCGATTTGGAGGTGGAGTTGTAATGACCGATAAATCTCTGGCAGCCATTAAACTAAATTGCAACGTACGCGGAATAGGTGTTGCTGTTAGTGTGAGGACATCAACATTTTCTTTAATGGTCTTCAGTTTTTCCTTTACAGCGACTCCAAATTTTTGCTCTTCGTCTACAATGAGCAGTCCTAAATCTTTAAATTTTACGGTTTTATTAGCGAGTTGGTGCGTACCAATTATAATGTCTACACCACCTTTTTCAAGGCTTTCTAAAGTTTCTCGTTTTTCCTTGGCAGTTCTAAAACGGTTCACATAATCTACCGTAACCGGAAAATCTTTTAAACGTTCTTTAAACGTTCGGTAATGTTGATAAGCTAATATAGTTGTAGGTACTAAAACTGCAACTTGTTTACCATTATCTACTGCTTTAAAAGCAGCTCTTATAGCAACTTCAGTTTTACCAAAACCAACATCGCCACAAACTAAGCGATCCATTGGTCTTTCGCTTTCCATGTCTGCCTTTATATCTGCTGTAGATGAAACTTGGTCTGGAGTATCTTCATAAATAAATGAGGCTTCTAACTCCAACTGCATATGACTATCTGGAGCGTACTGAAAGCCTTTCTTTAACTTACGTTTGGCGTAAAGTTTAATAAGATTAAAGGCTATTTCCTTAACACGAGATTTAGTCTTTTGCTTAAGTGCTTTCCAGGCTTTACTTCCTAGTTTGTAAACTTTAGGGGGTTTACCGTCTTTACCATTAAACTTGGTAATTTTATGTAAAGAATGTATACTTAAATATAGTACATCGCGCTCTCCATAAACCAATTTTATAGCCTCTTGTTTTTTACCTTCTACATCTATTTTTTGAAGTCCTCCAAATCTTCCAATACCATGGTCTATGTGCGTAACATAATCTCCGACTTCTAAGTTGGTGAGCTCCTTAAGCGTAATAGCTTGCTTTTTGGCGTAACCGTTTTTTAGGTGGAACTTATGATAACGATCAAAAATCTGATGGTCTGTATAAACTGCAATTTTATTGTCGCTATCTATAAAACCTTGATAAAGTGATAATACGACTGTTTTATAATGAATTTCTTCTTGTTCGGCATCATCAAAAATATCGTGAAAACGCTTGGCTTGCTGTTCGCTCACACAGGCTATGTAACTGGTAATACCGTTAGCATGATTGTCGTTTAAATCTTCAATTAAAATATTGAATTGCTTATTAAAAGACGGTTGTGGTTTGGTGTTGAAAGAGATAACATCACTGCTAAGTACTTGAGATGAACCAAACTCAACCAAGTTATAGTCTAAAAATTGTCGTTTTAGTAATTCTGAATTACAAAACAATTCTTCAGGAACTGCGTGCTTAATCTCTTTAGATAAATTTTTGAAGGCCTCTTCAGCCTTTCCAAAAAACTCATCAATTCTTGAGAAAATAAATGAAGGGTTTTTAGCAAATAAAACCGTCTTGCTAGAAATATATTTTAAAAAGCTTTCACGTTGCTCTGCAATCTGCTTGTTAGCAACATTTGGAATGATGCTTACTTTTTTAATACGCTCGGTAGAGAGTTGTGTTTCTACATCAAAAGTTCTAATACTATCTACTTCATCTCCAAAAAATTCAATTCTGTAAGGCTCATCATGCGAAAATGAAAAGACATCGATGATTCCGCCTCTTACAGAAAATTCGCCTGGTTCTGTAACAAAATCTACACGTTTAAATTTGTATTCAAAAAGAACTTCGTTTACAAAATCGATACTCAATTCATTACCTACAGCAATCTTTAAGGTGTTTTTTTCTAGTTCTTTTTTGGTAACCACCTTTTCAAAAAGCGCATCAGGATAAGTGACAATAATACACGGCTTTTTGCGAGAATTGATGCGATTAAGCACTTCTGCTCTTAAAAGTACATTGGCATTGTTGGTTTCCTCTATTTGGTATGGTCTTCTATAACTGCCAGGATAGAATAAAACATCCTTATCATTGATGAGTTGTTCTAAATCGTTGAGATAATAGGCAGCTTCTTCCTTGTCATCAAATATGAGTAAAAATGGTTTTTCAGCCGACTTAAAAACTTCAGAAACAACAATAGAAAAAGATGAGCCTACAAGGCCTTTTAGGTGTGTCTTATTTTGAGTTTGGGCAATAGAATTCTGCAGATTTTGCAGTTGCAAAGTCTGTGAAAAGGTTTGCGAGATTAGAGTTTTGCTCACTAGATTTTCCCTTATTTAGTAAAAGGGCAAATATAAGTATGTTTTGATTAATTGCTCTAAAATTGAATATTCTTTGCTCCCAAATAAGTTTTATACAATTCAGGATAATTGTCTTTGAAAATAGATTTGATATAGTCTAGAGGTACATCTTCAAAATGACCATAATCCTCTAAGTAGGTCATAAATTTATCACTGTCTTTGTTATATTCTTGCAATACAGAATCTTCTGTGCCATCAAAATCTAACACATCAACATTATACATTTTGCAAAGTTCCTTGTTAAAAGCAGGTGAGCATTTTTTCCATTGTCCATTGAGAAATACGTCTACCAAACCATGAGGTGCAAGTTCGTTGGTGCCCAATTTTGCTTCTAAACGTTCTGTTGCAATATGATTAGAAACTTTAGCTAGCCTCAACCTTGCAGGAATATCCAATGCGCGCAAACCAGCAATAAGAAGTATGGCTTTATCTATACAATGTGCTTGTTGTTTTTTGGCAATAGTACTGGCTTTATAATGTTCTTCAGTAAGTCCGATTTCAAAAGGACTGTAGCGCCAACTGTCTCTAACCTTTAGATAGAGATTTTCAATTTTTTCCTGATTTGAATTCAAAAGACACGCCTCTTTAATTAAATCCTGAATTTGAGGACTATTATAATCGTAGTAATAGGTTTCTTCTAGATATTTAGTGTTCATATTAGAATAGGAATCAATATGTAACAAACTTATTATTTTAAATCTTAAACAAATAAAGGATATGGGATTTTATGAAAAATATATAACGTCAATTCTCAATCTATAACAATTGAAAAATCTTTAAATTTTCATTTTAAAACCTTAAGGTTTAGACTATATTTGTGCCCATTAAAAACATAAACTATGTCATTTTCAGATTTATTCGATAGTGGTTTTAAAAAGCGTAATGAAGATCATTTTGCAGCTATAGTAAGAGTTGCCATGAGTGATGGTGTTATTAGCGATGCTGAAAAAGCGTTTTTAGACCGATTAGCGACACGACTAGATATTACAGAGATTGAGTATAAAGAAATACTTAAAGATTACAAATCTCACCCAATTAATCCACCAACATCTTATGATATGCGTTTAGAGCGTTTATATGATTTGGCTCGTATGGTTTGGGTAGATGATATTGAAGGTCCTAACCAACATTGGTTACTAGAAAAGATATGTGTAGGCTTAGGTTTTCATGCTCAAAACGTAAAGTATATTGCAGATAAAGCTTTAGCTTTAGCTTACGAAAAAGTAGACTTGGATACTTTTATTGATGAAATGAAAAACATGAATAAATAACCAAAAGATTCAATAAAAAAAGCGAACAGAAATGTTCGCTTTTTTTATTTTGTTATTCAGCATTTCGCATAAATTCTTCAGCTTTTTCAACCATGTTTTTACTACCACAAATAAATGGTACACGCTGATGTAATTCGGTTGGCTTAATGTCTAAAATTCTATTAAAACCATCACTTGCCTTACCATTAGCTTGTTCTGCTAAAAAAGCCATAGGATTACATTCGTATAACAATCTGAGTTTACCGTTACTTGCTTTAGAGCTTTTAGGATACATGTAAATACCACCTTTAATCATGTTTCTATGAAAGTCTGAAACCAAAGACCCTATGTAGCGACTCGTGTAAGGTCTGTCTCCTTCTTCCATCTGGCAATATTTTATATAGTCTTTTATGCCTTTTGGAAAATGAATATAGTTACCTTCATTAACAGAATAGATTCTTCCATCTTCTGGGAACTTCATGTCTGGATGTGATAAGTAAAATGATCCAATTGCTGGATTTAAAGTAAATCCATTAACACCATGTCCAGTAGTGTATACCAGCATGGTAGACGTACCATAAATAATGTAACCAGCAGCAACTTGTTGATTTCCTTTTTGAAGAAAATCTTCAATGGTAACAGGTGTTCCTACAGGAGTTACACGCCTGTAAATAGAAAAAATAGTTCCTACAGAAACATTAACATCAATGTTTGAAGAACCGTCTAAAGGATCTATCAAAACCACATATTTATTTTGGTGGTTTTCATCTTGGCTATTTATAGCTATAAAGTCATCTTCTTCTTCACTGGCAATACCACAAACAATGTTTCTTTTGGTCATAGTTTGTATAAACTTGGTATTAGCATATACATCTAACTTCTGCTGATCTTCTCCTTGTACATTGGTGTCTCCAGCAGCTCCAAGAATATCAACTAAACCAGCTTTGTTAACTTCATGATTAACTACCTTGGCAGCAAGTCTAATAGAATTAATAAGACGAGAAAGTTCTCCTGATGTATATTTAAAGGATGCTTGGTTTTCAATTATAAATTCACCAAGGGTTTGTTTGCGTTGAGACATGAAGCTTTATATTGGTTAACTGCAACAAATATCGCATTTTTTAACAAACTATAACGTTTTCGTGATTTAAATAAATTGTTATCTAAACTCAGTTTAGATTATATTTGAGTTCTTTTTTATAAAGTAAAGAATGAACCAACCAAGACTTGCAACAAAAGCGGATATGCCAAGAGTATTAGAGCTCATTAATGAATTGGCAGTATTTGAAAAGGAACCAGATGCTGTAGAGGTAACCCAAGAAATGTTAGAGTGTGATGGATTTGGTGATAACCCAAAGTTTACCTGTTTTGTAATAGAGGTTAACAATAAAGTTGAAGGCATGGCCTTGGTTTACACAAGATATTCTACATGGAAAGGCGAGGCCTTACATTTAGAAGATTTAATTGTAAGTCAATCGCAAAGAGGAAAAAACTTAGGAACGCAACTTTTAGATACAGTTGTGGCATATGGGAAATCTCTAGGAGTAAAACGTATTAGTTGGGAGGTGTTAGATTGGAACGAGCCAGCAATAACCTTTTATCAAAACAAAGGAGCAAATGTAATGAGAGATTGGGATGTGGTTCATTTAGATGAAAAAGCTATAGAAAACTATTTAAAAAATTGTGATGCGCGTTTATAAATTTGGTGGTGCTTCGGTAAAGGATGCGGATGGTGTAAAAAATTTAGCCTCTGTTTTAAAAGAAACAGGTTATGACAATACATTAGTTGTTGTCTCTGCAATGGGAAAAACAACCAATGCAATGGAAGTTGTTATCAAAAATTATTTTGAGAATAAAGGAGAGTTACAAAGCTCTATTCACGATGTTATTAAATACCACAATGAGATTCTGTTAGATTTATTCGATAACGAACGTCATGAAGTATTTACTGCTGTAAAATCACTTTTTGATGAATTGAATATGTTTTTTAAAAGTAATAAGTCACCAGATTACAATTACGTATATGACCAAACTATCGGTTTTGGTGAGTTAATATCTACAACAATAATTAGTTATTACTTAAATGAGATAGGTTTAAAAAATAATTGGTTAGATGTTAGAGAGTATATAAAGACAGATAACTACTATAGACGAGCTAACGTAAATTGGGACTTAACGCAAGAGTATATTTCTTCAAAATTTAATAAGTCAGTTCTTAATATTACACAAGGTTTTTTGGGTAGTGATTCTAATAATTTTACAACAACTTTAGGACGAGAAGGAAGTGATTACACTGCAGCTATTTTTGCATATTGCCTCAATGCTAATAGTGTTACCATTTGGAAAGATGTTCCAGGTGTATTAAATGCAGATCCACGTTATTTTGAAAATGCTCAGCTACTCAACCAAATTTCGTACAGAGAAGCAATAGAGTTGGCATTTTATGGTGCATCTGTTATTCATCCAAAGACCTTGCAGCCATTACAGCAAAAGGAAATTCCGTTGTATGTAAAATCATTTGTAAACCCAAAAACAGAAGGTACTTGTGTAAGTAAAGGAAAAGCGATAGAGCCAGAAGTGCCTTGTTTTATCGTTAAGAAAAATCAGATTTTAATTTCATTATCGTCATTAGACTTTTCGTATATCGTTGAAGAAAATATTAGTGAAATATTTAGTTTATTGCATCTTTACAAGATGAAAGTAGATGTTATTCAGAATTCAGCGATAAGTTTTTCGGTATGTATTGATAATATTTACAATAATCGTGATAAATTGTTGCAACATTTAAAAGCTAAATTTAACGTAACATGTTATGATGACGTTAGTCTTTATACAGTTAGACACTATAATGAAGAGGCTATAAATGAGCTCGAAAAAGATAAAACCGTGTTGCTTAAGCAACTAACACGAGAAACAGTTCAAATTGTAACTAAATAACATTTACTACATTTGTTTAATGAGGAAATCATCTGATATGGGTTTAGTAACTGCAAAGGAAGTCGCAAAGGCTATTAACGCTGATAAGTATGGTTTCTTAGGAACTTTCTTTGGTTGGCTACTCATGAAAGTACTTAAAATCTCTACGATAAATAAGATATACAAGCGTAATAAGCACCTATCTGAATTAGATTTCTTAAATGCGCTGTTAGATGACTTTCAGATAAAATTTGAAATTCCAGAAGAAGATTTAAAACGTTTACCAAAGGATGGAGCTTATATTACGATTTCAAACCATCCTCTCGGTGGAATAGATGGTATTTTACTTTTAAAACTGATGCTTGAGCAACGCGATGATTTTAAAATTATAGCCAATTTTCTTTTGCATCGAATAGAACCTTTAAAACCTTATGTAATGCCTGTTAATCCTTTTGAAGATCGAAAGGATGCTAAGAGCAGTATCACAGGTTTTAAAAATGCTATTTTACATTTAAAAGAAGGGCACCCATTAGGTGTTTTTCCTGCAGGTGAAGTGTCAACTTACAGAGACGGCAAGTTGGTGGTAGATAGACCATGGGAGGAAGCGGCTATGAAATTGATAAAGAAAGCTGAAGTACCAGTCGTTCCAATTTATTTTCATGCTAAAAACAGCAGATTATTTTATAGGCTTTCAAAAATTAGCGATACACTAAGAACAGCCAAATTACCTTCGGAATTATTGACTCAGAAACGGAGAACTATTAAAGTAAGAATAGGTAGACCAATTTCCGTCAATGACCAAAAAGAGCATGAAACACTAGAGGATTTTACAGATTTCTTAAGAAGAAAAACCTATATGCTTTCTAAAACTTTTGAAGATAAGCCTAAGATTTTAGACAATATTAAGTCAACAGTAAAAGTACCTAAACCACCTAAGCGTATTATAACTCCAATCGATACAGAATTGATGGTTACTGAGGTGGAAAACCTAAGAGAAAAAGATTGTAGATTGTTGGTAAGCAAAAATTATGAAGTGTTTTTAGCTTCTGCCAATGACATGCCAAATATCTTAAGCGAACTAGGAAGGTTGAGAGAGATTACCTTTAGAGAAGTTGGAGAAGGTACAAATGAAGCTACCGATTTAGATCAGTTTGATGCCTATTACCATCATATGTTTTTGTGGGATAGCGATAAAAACATAGTTGCTGGTGCCTATAGAATGGGATTAGGTTCTGAAATTTTTGAGCGTTATGGTATCGATGGGTTCTATCTTCAGGATTTATTCCGCTTTGAGCCAGAGCTATACAAAATGATGAGCCAATCTATTGAAATGGGTCGCGCTTTCATTATTAAAGAATACCAACAAAAGCCAATGCCATTGTTTTTGCTCTGGAAAGGCATTGTGCACACCACATTACGTTTTCCTGAACACAAGTATCTGATAGGTGGTGTAAGTATTAGTAATCAATTTTCAAACTTCTCTAAGAGTTTGATGATTGAGTTTATGAAATCGCATTACTACGACCCTTATGTGGCGCAATATGTGCATCCTAAAAAAGAATTTAAGGTAAAGCTAAAAGATGCTGATAAAGAATTTGTTTTTGATGAAGCGGAAGCCGATTTAAACAAACTCGACAAGCTGATTGATGAAGTAGAACCAGGAGCACTACGTCTACCCGTTTTATTAAAAAAGTACATTAAACAGAATGCCAAAATTGTAGCATTTAATGTAGATCCATTATTCAATAATGCTGTAGATGGATTAATGTATATTAAGATTGCAGATTTACCAGAAAGTACGGTAAGACCTGTTATGGAAGAGTTTCAGGCAGAGTTAGAACGTAAATTTATGGACAGTAATGATAAGTAGATTATTATGCTTTCTACTACTTCCAACCATCTGTTTTTCACAAACACTTACAGGTATTATTTTAGATGCCTCCACTAGCAAACCTTTAGAAACTGTTGCTGTTTATTTTGATAATACTACCATTGGAACTACTACCGATGGTGAAGGTAAGTTTTCCATAAGTTATTCCGATGCTATACAATCATCTCTTGTGATTTCTTATTTAGGCTACGAAAAAGTAATTATAGAAGATTATAGAGCCAAAAACGATATTACAATAAAACTAAAACCCACAGATGTAAGTCTTGATGAGGTGTTTATAGATTTTGATGATGGTTTAACCAGAAAACAAAAACTTCGATTATTTAGAAAAGAATTTTTAGGAAGTTCAAAATATGGTAAATCTTGCAAAATTTTGAATGAAAAAGACATCGTATTACGATATGATAAAAAAAGAAAGACTTTATATGCCAATGCGGATGTACCTATTATCATAAAAAATAAAGTGCTTCAGTACGAGATATCTTTTGATATGATAGACTTTGAAGCTATCTACCGATATGTAAATTTAAAACAACAAGATTTTGCTTTAGATAGAGTGGCTTATGCTGGCACATCATATTATAAGAACCTAGAAAAAGCAGATAAAAAAAGAACAAAGAGAGCACGAGAAAAAGTATATGAAGGTTCTGTACAGCATTTTATGAGATCGTTGTTTCATAAAAGTCTAAAAAAAGAAGGCTACGAGATTTACAACAAAGGGTTTAAAGTAGATGAGTATAAGTACTTTAAAATTGAGGAGAAAGACAGTTCTGGTCTTAAAGAAGTTTCACTAAAGCAAAAAGTATCAATTTTATACGACAGAAAGGAACAGAGTGATATAAACGTATATGTTGATAGCTTTTTTTTAGACGCTTATGGCAATTATTCAGCAATAAAAGGTGTTTATTTTAACGGTGCCATGGGAAGCCAACGTATGGGAGATACGTTGCCTCTTGATTATGGATTAAACACAAAAAAAGAAACTCAGAGCTAAATAATTCTGAGTTTAAAAAATTTAAAGGATTCTATAATTACTTCTTACCAAATAACTTACTAAAAAAGCCTTTAGTTTTTTCTTTAGCTTCGTTATAGGTTTCTTTTGCATCTTCTGCTAAGTCTTCTAGTTTTTCCTCTGCCTCGTCGGCAAATTCACTTATTTTCTCACTAGCCTCATTTGCAAACTCTTTAGCTTTAACCTTAGCTTCCTGATAAGTTTCTTTGGCATCTTCAGCAAATTCCGCTGCCTTTTCTTTTGCATTGCTGTAGATTTCTTTAGCATCCTCGTTAATAAACTCAGTTGCTTTATCTTTAGCTTTACCATACATTTCTTTAGCATCGTCAGCAAGTTCGCTAGCCTTTTCTTTTGCAGAATCAAAAGCTTCAGAAGCACTTTCTTTAAAGTCCTTTGCTTTTTCAGATGCAGCTTCTGTAGTTTCATTAACCGTTTCCTCGGTTTGGTCTACAGCCTCTTTTGCTTTGTCTTTTAAATGTTTGTTTTCTTCTGTCATTGTTAATGGTTTTTAGTGGTAATTATATGTAGAAGAATATGCCAAATCGTTACAGAATTATTTAAATGCTTGATCTACTGGCTCCCAAAGTTCTATTTTGTTGCCGTCATTATCTAATATCCAACCAAACTTTCCGTAGTCGTATTCTTCCATTTCTCCAACTATTGTGACACCTTCTTGCTTTAAAGTCACTAATAATTCTTTTAAATTTTCAACTCTATAGTTAAACATAAAGTCTTTCTTAGAAGGCTCAAAATATTTTGTGTCTTCAGCAAACGGACTCCATTGTGTAGAACAATCGTTACCTTCTTTGTCTTTCCACCAAAACGTACAACCATAAGCATCAGTGTTAAAACCTAAGTGTTTTTTATACCAATCTTTTGAGGCTTGCGGATCTTTTGTTTTGAAAAATAATCCACCAATTCCTGTTACTCGTTTTTTCATTTTATTTTTTCTTTAAGGCTGATTCATAAATATCTATCCATTCTTCACTACTCATCTTTTTAGTAAGTTCACCAATGAGCTCAAAGGGTATCTCATCCATTTTTTTAAATCTAATACAACTTTTGCCCATATCTAATTTGCGTTTGCAATGTTTAGGATATTCACCAACAAACCAATCAAGTAATTCTTTCTTAGCATAAATGCCCATATGATATAAGTTTATAGAGTTTTTTTGCGAAGCAAAACTCATAAAAGGTAGTGGTGTATTAGGATCACAATGGTAACCATCAGGATAAACTGAGTGTGGTACGTAGTATCCAATCATTTTGTATTGCATGCCTTCTTCAAAACCTTTAGGTAAGTTATCTTTTATAACCTTACGAAGTTTTTTGAGAGTGTCTTGCCGTTCTTCTGGTACCTGACTTATATAATCTTCTGGTGATGTTGCGTCGTATTGCATTTTATAGATTGATTTAGTAGTTATTTTCTTTGAAGGATTAATCCTGAAATTAAAGATATGATAAATCCTATTACAAGTACGGTAAAAAACATAATGGCGGCCATAAAGCCTGAGCCACCATAGTTTTTCATTTGGGTAGTTAATTCAGTTTTTTTGTTTTCAAGTTCTTGGCCAGAGTATAACGTTTCGTAGCTTTTCAAAGTTTTTGCTAAATAGTCTTCTGCAAAATCTGGATTGATAACGGTTGTATACAAATAATCAACTATTCCAACACCAAGACCAACAAAAGCAGATATTAAAACACCAATTAAAAGCGCTTTGCCAAAAGTTACTTTTCCATCATTAACTTGATCTCTAAAATGTTTGATTCCAAAATAAACAAATGATAAGGAAGCGACCATTGAGCCATAACCAATAATTTCTTGAGTAGTGTAACTTAAGCCACCACCAAAGGTTAGTGCTAATCCAAAAATAACGGCTCCAAGTATTAATCCGTAGCCGCCAAATTTAAGTACTGTATTTTTCATGTTTTATAATTTTAGTTTACAGCAAAAGTAGTTTGAGAGTTGATTTTGAGACTCATACTAAAGTACCAAAGCAGTAGTACTAAAGTCTAAAAGTAGATATTTTTAAATAATTTTAAGTGATTTTGCAATTTGGATGGCTTGCGTTCTACGTTTAGCATTAAGTTTTAATAATAAATTTGAAACATGCGTTTTAATGGTACTTTCTGAGAGAAAGAGTTTTTCACCAATTTCTTTATTAGATAAACCGTCAGAAATAAATTTAAGAACCTCGTATTCTCTTGTAGTAATTTCTAATTCTGTTATTTTGTTTTCATCAATTTCAGTTGAATTTGATGCGCTCTTATGAAGTGATTTTTTATTGATATAAATACCAATGAAGAAGAAAGTTAGTGCAATAACTGAGACCACAACTTCAATACTAATATTTCCTGTGGTTAAAGTATATTTACTAAACTGAAATAGTAATAAAATTGCTAAAATCAACAATCCAAAAACAAGAATGGTTTTCTTCATGTTTTAAAATTAGCAAAATTTTGCTTTAATTTTATCTACGATGGTTTGTGCAAGTTTAATATTGCTCTCAACCGTCCAACCTGCTACATGAGGTGTTAGGAGTACATTTTCTGCATTAATAAGATATTCAAAAGCTGCTGGCATTTTGCTAGATGTAAAGAGGTTTTCAAAAGACGATTTTTCGTATTCTAAAACATCTAATCCAGCACCTAGTATTTTACCAGTTTCTAAAGCGTTAACTAAATCAGCTGTTACAACACTTTTACCACGAGCTGTATTGATAAGCCAAAACGGCTTCTTGAATTTATTGATGAATTCTGAATTTACCATGTTTATAGTTAATTCAGTTTGGGGTGTATGTAGGCTTATGACATCCGCTTTTGTCTGAAGTTCTTCTAACGAGACTTGTCTGCAATTCTCATCTCCAACATTATCTTTTATGTCATAACAAAGCACGTCAACATCAAAACCTCTTAGCTTTTTAGCAAAGGCTTTGCCCATATTACCATAACCGATTAAGCCAACTGTTTTGCCATCGAGCTCTATACCTCTGTTGGCTTCTCTTAGCCATTTGCCTTGTCTTACTTCGCGATCAGCTTTGTTCAATTTATTAAAAAGCGATAAGAGCATCCCTAATGCATGCTCGCCAACGGCATTTCTGTTACCTTCTGGTGCAGAAATTAAATACACACCCTTTGCTTGAGCGTATTCACAGTCAATATTCTCTATGCCAGCTCCAACACGACCTATGAATTTAAGATTTGTAGCTGCATTTAAAAATTGTTGGTCAATGGTAAACCGACTTCTTATAATAATGCCATCATAGGTTTCAATTTTAGCTTCAATTTCTGATTTGGATGTGGTATAATCTTCGTGATTGGCAAACCCTAAATCGTTCAGTTGATTTAAGAGTAAAGGATGGTTTTTGTCTAAATGGAGAATCTTCATAGTTGTTATTCTGAATTTGTTTCAGAATTTTTTTTATTGTTGAGATACAAAATTAATTTCAGTGTCTTAACTCAAAAAAAACTTATATTTTCGGATAATGCGTTTGCGTCTTTTCGTGTTTTATGTTTCCAGTATGTGCTGTACTTAGTTTTTCAAAAAGTAATACATGTACCTCTTCATCGTTTTTTGTATAAGGGTTATGTTCTACACCTTTTGGTACAACAATTAATTCGCCTTCTTTAACGACTTCTGTGCGGTCTCTATATTGCATGTATAGTGTCCCTTTAATGACTTGAAATAACTCGTCTTCATCTTCATGACTATGCCAAACAAACTCGCCTTTTAATTTAGCCAGAATTACTTGCATGTCGTCAACTATAGCTATCTGATGAGGATGCCAGTTTTTATCGAATTTTGAAAATTTTTCTTTGATGTTTATTGCTTTCATGTAGTAAAGTTACGAAAGCAGTTACAATTAGATACCAAGAATTAATTTTGAAATCATTAAATAAATAATTATTCCAAAAATATCATTGCTCGTAGTAATGAAAGGTCCTGTAGCAATAGCAGGATCAATACCTCTCTTGTCTAAAAATAAAGGAATAAATGTACCAACGAGACCTGCAACAATAATAACAGCAATTAATGATATTGAGATTGCTAAAGCAAATAAAGTATCTCCTTGGAAAATAGCTACAAAACCAAAAAGAAAAACAGATAAAATTACACCGTTAAGTGCTGCTAAAAGCATTTCTTTAATTAGTCTTTTGTTGATACTTCCTTTGACATCGTCATTTGCTAAACCTTGTACAATGATAGCACTAGATTGTACACCAACATTACCAGCCATTGCTGCTATAAGAGGTGCGAATAAAAATAAAATCTTAAACTCCTCAGGCAATCCACTTTCAAAAAAATGCATAATTACATAAGCTCCAACACCACCAACTAAGCCTAAAAATAACCAAGGTAAACGTGCTTTGGTGAGATCAAAAATACTGTCATCAGAATCTACATCTTGCGTAATACCTGCTGCTAATTGGTAATCTTTGTCTGCTTCTTCTTTTAAGACATCAACGATATCATCAATGGTAATTCTACCCAAAAGTGTTTGGTTATCATCAACCACAGGAATGGCCTCCAAATCGTATTTAGCCATAACTCTTGCTACATCTTCAGCATCATCTTTTACGTTAACATAATCTACATTGTCCTTAGCTATGTCTGCAATTTTCTGATCACTCTTTGCAACAATTAAATCTTTAAGTGATAAGCGACCAATCAACTTTTCTTCTTTATTGACTACATAAATAGAGTGTACGCGAGTAACCTCCTTGGCTTGTCCTCTTATGCGACGTAAACAACCAGCAACAGTCCAGGTTTCGTAAACTTTAACAAGCTCTTTTGCCATTAAACCACCAGCAGTATCATCATCATAAGCCAAAAGCTCTTTGATTTCTGCTTTGTGTTCTTCATCTTCAATCTGAGAGATTACAGCTTCTTGTCGCTCTTCGGGAAGTTCCGCAATAATATCTGCTGCATCATCGGTATCTAGCTCTTCAATTTCTTCGGCGATTTCTTTAGCCGATAGATTTTTTAAAACCTTCTCACGATTGTCCTCATCGAGTTCCATTAAAACATCAGATGTGGTTTCAGAATCAAGAAGTTTTATGACATAAAGCGCATCATCGAGATCTAGCTCATCAAGAATTTCTGCAATATCAGCGTAGTGAAACTCATTTAAAAGCAATTTGAGTTCTTTGTCGTTTTTGTCTTCGACAAGGACTTCTACTTTTTCAATAAGCTCATCTGTAAGTTGAAATTGTATGTTGTCTTGAGTTTCTTCCACGTGATGGTTTTAATTTTTTTGATTTCATTTTAAAATCAATCGAAATGACAGCAAAATTAATTTTGGTCATTTTCAATAAGCGAAGTCAGCTCAATAAATTGTGAAACACTTAATTGCTCTGGTCGCTGCCCAAAGATAGTATTTGCTTTTAAATTATCGGAAAGATTGAAGGTTTTTAAACTATTTCGCAATGTTTTTCTGCGTTGCTGAAAACCTGTTTTCACAACTTTAAAGAATAAAGCTTCATCACAAGGCAATGTAAAATTTTCTTTTCGTTTTAGTAATAGCACACCAGAATCTACCTTTGGTGGCGGATTAAATACTGAAGGTGGCACTGTAAATAAATATTCAGCATCATAAAATGCTTGGGTTAAAACAGAAAGAATACCATAGATTTTAGAACCTTCTTTAGAACAAATGCGCTGTGCAACTTCCTTTTGAAACATACCTGAAAATTCTGGTATTTGATAACGCATTTCCAAGGTTTTAAAAACTATTTGAGACGATATGTTGTATGGAAAATTACCAATGATAGCAAAAGCTTGATCCTTAAAAATTTCAGTTAAATCGTATTTTAAAAAGTCCTTTTCGTAGATTCTATCTGAAAGGTTGAGGTAGTTGTTTTTAAGATACTCAACAGATTCTGTATCAATCTCTATAACGTGAGTTTTAATATCTTTTTTGAGAAGATATTTAGTCAATACACCCATTCCAGGACCAATTTCTAACACGTCTTTATAGCCTTGCAGTGTTAAGGTGTCTGCAATTTTTTTGGCAATATTTTCATCTCTTAGAAAATGTTGTCCTAAATGTTTTTTTGCTCTAACTTGATCTTGATTTGACACTGATTAAGACTGGTTTTTGGGTTCTTTAAGGGAAACAAAAATTATAAAAAAAGCGAATCCTGCGCCACATAAAAAGCCACCAATGGTCTCCCAAGGTTCGGAATCGTAACAAAAATAAGCAATAACTACACCTAAAAACATCATAAAAACACTTATAATTCTTAAGGTTTTTCTGTTGTTGTATATTTTCTGATTGAGTGCCATTATTGACTTAATTGAAATTTACAGAGTATTCATCTATGACTTCTAATTCGGTTCTAAATGCCAACATTTTGTCAGCAAACCGCTTTAAACCATCACCTCTTAGTCGCTCAGCATCTTCTGCATAATACGCATCTAAAGCTTCTCTGGAGTGTGCCTTATATTGCACAGAATAGGTTATGCCTCCCATGTCTTCTTTTACCAATACTCTAGTGAGTTTGGCATCTACAAATTTCCCTGTAGCTAAAACTTGCGGAATATGTTCTCTTATCCAGGCTAACCATTCATCGTGAACGGATTCATCTATGTTTACTGTGACGTTGTATATGATCATGATAAGAAAAAGAGATTAGGAATTAGTTGCAAAGTTAGGGAATTGAAACTAATAACTATTAATCTTAGCTTGTCATCTAGTTTATACTATCACCTCTCAGCATCCTAAACTTTTTTCGGGATTCGATAAAGTAAATACTGTCTTCAAAATCGAAGATTATTTTTTCGTAAAGCTGCTTAGCTTCTTCAGGTTTGGCTAAATGTGTATTGTATAATTCTGCCAAATAATAGTGTGCATCGTCCGCTAAGATATCTTCTCTATAGTCTGCGATAATTTTTAGATAGTTGGCTTCCGCCTTGTTGTATTGCTTTTTCTTTTCAAACAATTTGGCTTGTTGAAATAAAGCTTGGTCTATGATACTTTCACCTTTATGTTCTTCTAAAATTTTGTCTAAAAGCGAAATAGCTTCATCTGTTTTATTCTGAAATGAATACAAGTCGGCTTTGGCATAGTACTTTAATGCGGTTTGTGTGCTGTCTTCCCACTTGTTATCTGAGATTAAAAGTTTTAGATCCAGAGCGTCGTTGGCGATAAGTTGTGAGGTTGATGATTTTAAAATTTTGAGTTGCGATTCTGCCCAATCAAAATCGCCTTTGTAGTAACTCGTTTTTGCTACTTTAAACCTTGCTTCTTGCGAAATGGTACTGTTTTTAAGACTTAACTGAATTTGAGAGTAAAAGATTAACGCCTCATTAAAACGTTCTTGTAAGACTAAAATATCAGCCAAAAGCAACTTTACCTTAGCTTCTTGAAATTCTGAAATATTCAGTTTCATACTTTTTCGTAAAAAAGATGTTGCGCTTTCAGTATCCTTTAGATGAAAGGCTAAAAACTCACCGTAAGCTAGTTGCAGAGGTAAGGTTAATTCAGACTTTCCAAATTGGTCAAACAGTTCATTATAGGCTTTATCGATAACATCTAACTCTTTTTTAGACGTTGCGTTTTGGGTATCAATTTCAAGGATATATTGATGTGCTGTTAGTGCTGTAGTAGCATCTTGAGTGGTTTCTAAAACGTAATTAAAAATGTCCTTTGAGGTCTCACTATCATTGTCGCCTAACGCAGTTACAGCCAGTTCAATTATTCGGTCTAAGCTTTCAGGATTACGTTTATACAATGCCTTTTCTTGAATAAAGGATTTGTTATAGGCTTTCTCTTGTACATATAGCCAGCTTAAAAGTTCATACCAATAAGGATTTGGCTCTTGCTGAATTTTCTTTAGCAATAATCGCCTTAAGTAAACATTGTTTTCGTTATCCTTGTTTTCGGATATAAAATCACTTACGGCTCTTTTTATATTGTTGATGTAGTTTGGTCTGTAGGCTATATATTCGATGTAGTTTTCAAACATTTTTTCGATATTGCCTTGATCACCATAAATTCGAGCTAATTGGATACTATAATTTTTTTCTGGCATTAAAATCTTGCCTTTGTCATACACTTGTATGGCTTCGTCTAAAAGCGAGTGGTCTTCAAATTTTCTGGCAACACTATAGACGTAGTTTGGTTTTTCGTCTAAGTAATCTATTGCTTCTTTGTATAAGTTTTTTGCTTTAACTAAACTGTCTTTAAGTTGATAGTTATAACCTAATTCCACAACAAGAGTAGGATTTTTTCGTTTCTCCAAACGCTGAATTAAGATGTTTTCAGCAGCATCGAACTGTTCTAATTGCTGATGCGTATCAATGAGTTTGAACAGGTAATTGTAATTGTATGGTTTCTCTTTATTGAGGTTTTCGTAGATAACGAGAGCTTTGTTAAACTCACCTTTTTTATAATAGCTGTCAGCAAGCACTTCACTGTTTTGTGCATTGGCAAAAGTAAGTGTAAAAACAAGTAATATTAAAAGCAGACAGTTCTTCACAAAAAGTGTTTTTGTAAATATAACAAATGCAATATCTAGTTATTGTAAATGTTATGATAAAAAAATGCCTAAACGTAGTGTTTAGGCATTTTGACCAGCAAAATAAATGCGCTATTAACCATTATTTGTTTAAATATGATTCAATTACTTTGTCGTGGTGTTTTCAATACTTTATAGTTAGAAAAAAACCTTGCTTACCATAACAACTAGTGCAACGAGTAGTACAATACGTTTTACATTTTTCATAAATAGGCTAATCCTTGATTTGGATTGCTAACTTGATAAAAATAAATAAAAAAAGCGAAGAAATACACGAAAAATCGATTAAATACGCATTTTTTTAACAAATGAGTCCGAATTTTTTGACGAAAATTATCTATGAAATCATATCAAACCCAGTGTATGGTACTAATACGTCAGGAATTTTAATGCCATCTTCGGTTTGGTAGTTTTCTAAAATTCCGGCTAATACTCTTGGTAATGCTAAAGAACTACCGTTTAAAGTATGGCATAATTCGTTTTTACCTTCGTTGTTCTTAAAGCGCAATTTTAAACGATTGGCTTGAAAGGTTTCAAAATTTGAAACTGAAGAAATTTCTAACCAGCGATCTTGTGCTGTAGAAAACACTTCAAAATCATAAGTCAGAGCAGAAGTAAAGCCTAAATCTCCACCACACAAACGTAATATTCTGTATGGTAGTTTAAGTTCTTTCAAAATACCTTTTACGTGTTCTACCATGCTGTCTAAAGCTTCGTAAGATTTGTCTGGATGCTCAACTCTAAGGATTTCTACTTTGTCAAATTGATGTAGACGATTTAATCCTCTTACGTGTGCTCCATAGCTACCTGCTTCTCTTCTAAAACAAGGCGTGTAACCTGTTATTGCTTTAGGTAAATCATCTTCGTCTTGAATAGTGTCTCTAAAGATGTTTGTTGCAGGAACTTCTGCAGTTGGAATTAAATATAAATTATCATCAGTAACATGATACATCTGACCCTCTTTGTCTGGTAATTGACCTGTGCCAAAACCAGAAGCCTCATTTACTAAGTGAGGTACTTGCATTTCGGTATAACCTGCTTCGGTATTTTTATCTAAGAAATAAGTGATAAGTGCACGTTGTAATTTTGCACCTTTTCCTTTATACACAGGAAAACCAGCACCAGTGATTTTGTTACCTAATTCAAAATCTATGATATCGTACTTTTTTGCAATTTCCCAATGTGGTAAAGCACCTTCAAATAATGTTGGGATATCACCTTCGCGATACACTTCTTCATTGTCTTCATCAGTGTTTCCGGCAGGAACAATTTCGTTAGGTACATTAGGAATTTTGTACAATAACTCATTAAGCGCATCTGCTTTTTCATTGAGCTCTTGCTCCAAGGTTTTAACCGTCTCTTTTAACTGAGTTGTTTTTTCTTTTAAAACATTGGCTTTTTGTACTTCACCAGATTTAAATAAGTTACCAATCTCTTTTGATAGGGAATTAGATTCAGCTTTTGAGTTATCTAATTGTGTCTGAAGATTTCTTCGGTCTTCATCTAAAGCAATAACACCATTAATCATCTCGGTAGCATCGATATTTCGTTTTGCTAAACCGTTAATAACAGCCTCTTTATTCTCTCTAATAAAAGCAACTTGTAACATATCTAAAAAAATTTGAATTTACGCTTTAAAGCGTATAAAATAGGGCAACAAAAGTAATAAGAATTTAAGCAGATAAAAACTATTTTGAAGGCAATATCCAGTCGTGGTGTTTAAAATGGTGCCATTCTTCGTTTGCGAGGTCTACTTTTGGGTCTATAAGTGGTTTAGGTTGCTTACCATTTATGCTAACATAAGCTCTAACATAGACTTTAACAGACTTTCCTTTTTTAGCAAAATCTTCTTTTAAGTGTTGTGCAAATTGCCAAATAATATCTGGTTTAGTGCTTGCTCCCCTTTGTTGCTTTTTTGTGAGATAATCACTGAGCTTAATAGGAATCTGCTTATTAGTGGCCTCATCTATTACTCTGTAACTAGCAGTGCCACTTTTAGCACGCAGCATCATTCGCCAAGATAGGCGATGGCCTTCTTCTGTCCAGAGTACATCATCTTCAAAATAATGATGGCGAAGTGGTAAGGCTATATGAACAAGAAAATAAGTGATAAAAACGGTAATGAATACATTACTGTACTTTGGTATTATAACTTCATTTGTGCTATAGAGTTCTTTCTTTTTGAGAAAAATATTTCTAATGGTTTTAGGTTCAAAAAAGAAGAGGCTAAACGCTATGGCCAAATAAGGGAAAATGCCAACTTGTAATACAATGGAGTTAAATAGATGAAAGAATATTGAAATAAAAAAGGCAAATTTTCGTGTTGGTTTAAATAATAAAGCAGGAATAATTAAACCATCAAATAGAAGACCTCCATACGCCAAAAAATAATGAAGCCACTCTTTTTGTAGTAAACCACCAATTATGGGATAATCTGCTTTGCCTTCCATTAATATTCTAATGAACGTTGTATCTAACCAATCTGGATATAACTTAGCAATAGTTGCGTAGGTGTAGAGTATAAACAGTTGTATGACAAACACCCATTTGCACCATGCAGGCATTGAAATTCGCTTTAATGAAGGGTTTAATTTTACATCTACAGAAGCATATCTGTTTGCTGGCATCAAAACCATTAAAAAACTCAAAATAAAGAGAAAGTAATAATGGTTGTTGTATGAAGACTTTTGCATTAGGTAGGTTGCTGTCCACATTATGGCAAACATGAACATGCTAAAACGGTACTTGTATCCAACCATAATGAGTAGCCCAAAAATTCCCATTATAATATAGTAGGCATACATCCAATTACCAGGTAAAGGTTGTAACCACTCAAAACCAATGAACGAGAAGGTGAATTGAGGATCGATAAGAGTGCGTTTTACCCAACCAAAAAAAATAGCTCCAAAAGATTCTAAAAAACAGAGTAAACCAAAGATAATCCTAAAGACAATAAGGCCGGAATTATCGATATGTTTATACAAAAACTTATGCATTGAGTAATTTTATATGCTCTAAAGCATCTGTCATATCTTTGCTGAGCTGTTTTTTTAGAGCTTCAAGATTTTTGAATTTCTGTTCGCTTCGTAACCAATGTAAAAACTCAATTCTTAAAGTTTCTCCATAAATATCTTTATCAAAATCAAAGAAGTGAACTTCTATAGATCTCGTTTTTCCATCTACTGTTGGGTTAGTGCCAATATTCATCATACCATAAATTGTTAAACCTTCTATTTCAGATTTAACAACATAAACACCATCTCTAGGTATTAATTTGTAGGATTCTTTGATATCTATATTTGCTGTAGGGTAGTCTAAAGTTCTTCCTATACCTTTTCCTTTTACAACATCACCAGAAATGAAATAATTATAGCCTAAATACGAATTAGCAACTTCAATATGTCCATTATTTAAAGCATTCCTAATTTTGGTAGAGCTTACAGTAACATCCTCAATTTCTTGAGCAGTGATTTCTTCAACTTTAAAGTTAAACGCTTCAGCAAAGACTTTTAAGTCATCAATATTGGCACTTCGGTTTTTACCAAAATGATGATCGTAGCCAATAACAATTTGCTTGGTATTAAGCTCATCTACAAGAATGTGTTCTACATAGTCTTTGGCAGAAAGGTTAGCGAATTCTTTTGTAAATTCTTTCACAATAACCTCTTCAATTCCTAAATTCTTAAGAAGCTGAATACGCTCATCAATGGTGTTGAGAAGTTTTATGCTATTATCTTTTTGAAGTACCATACGAGGATGCGGAAACAATGTTAATACCGTAGGAACAAGATCCTCTTCTTGAGCAAGAGCAACAACGCGTTTTAGTATTTTTTGATGCCCAATATGGACTCCGTCAAACGTACCTATAGTTAAGATTTTTTCAGACTTCAAAGCAATTCTTGTATAATTATCAAAGTTAGAAAATTAATAATGTAGTAAAGCTATTTCCCATTAAATTGATTCATGGTGTTGTTAACTCCAGCTAGAGCGAAGGACTTAACTAATTCTGCCGAAATTTTTAGACGTTCTTCGAGTTTAGAGTTTTCTTCTTCATTCCATTCTCCAAGGACATAATCAACTTGTCTTCCTTTGCTAAAGGCATCGCTAATTCCAAATCTAAAACGATTGTACTTTGTGGTTTGCAGCTTGTCTTGAGTGTCTTTTAAACCATTGTGTCCTCCATCACTGCCTTTTGTTTTTAGTCTAAGTGTGCCAAAAGGTAAGTTGAGATCGTCAGTAATAACCAATAAGTTGTTTAGTGGTATTTTTTCTTTTTCTAACCAATACTTTATAGCTTTACCACTAAGGTTCATATAAGTGCTTGGTTTAAGAAGAATTAATGTCCTCCCTTTAACTTTTATGGTTGTTACATCTCCAAGTTTTACGGTTTCAAAAGTAGCTTCTTCTTTTTCAGCTAAATAATCTAAAATTTTAAAGCCAATATTGTGCCTAGTGTTATGGTATTTTTCACCAATATTGCCCAGTCCAACAATTAAGAATTTTTTCATAAGGTCTTCTTCATTTTCGTTAATGGTGTTACCAAAACCAAACCACTTTTTTAAGTGTTTCCACATTCTGTTTAATTTGTGTAAAAATAAAAAAGCATTCTGTAAAAGAATGCTTTTTAAATATTTGAAAAGTTTTTGAACTATTCTTGAGCTTCTGCTGCTGGAGTTTCAGCTGCACCTTCTGCAGTTTCTCCTTCTTCAGTTTCATCTTCATCATCGTCAGCACCTGCAACAGACAATCTACTACGTCTTACTTGGCAAACAACGATGTTGTCTGGGTGCATAAATTTATAATCTTCGTTAGTCAGCTCTTTTATGTAAAGCTTAGTTCCGATTTTTAATGGAGTAATATCTACCTCGATAAAATCAGGAAGCTTTGAAGGTATAGCTTTAACTCTTAACTTACGGTAAGGTACTCTTAAGTTACCACCATTAAGAACACCTCTAGAAGTTCCAACGGTTTTAACAGGAATTTCCATAGTGATTTCTCTATCTTCATAGATTTCATAAAAATCTATGTGAAGAATTTTGTCGGTTACTGGGTGAAACTGAATGTCTTGCATTACAGCGTTAAAACTGTCACCATTATCTAAGGTAATCACAACTGTATGCGCATTTGCGGTATATACAAGTTTTGAGAATGCCAACTCTGGTGCAAAGAAATGCACTGGCTTAGCTTCCGCTCCGTATAATACGCAAGGAACCTGACCAGCATTACGTAAGGCTTTTGTTGACGATTTGCCTACGCTTTCTCTTTGAGATCCATTAATTGTAATTGATTTCATTTTAAAAGTTTAATTATTAAATATTTAATTTCCTCATTTTGAGGGCTGCAAATTTAAACATATAATAGAGAAATACTAGTCTTTTTGCACTATTTTTTGAAGTAATAATACTTTAATAGAGAAAACGCTTTATTTATTTTGATAAGACTAGGTAAAAATGTATGTAAAGTTACCAGCTCTACATCACAAACTTATTACTAATTGACTTGTTGTGATGTACATTATACATTACACCAGCAAACAAATTGGCGCAACTTAAAACTCTAAGTTTTTTGCTTTCTTGTTTTAGAGGAATAGAATTGGTAACAATTAATTCTTCAAGTTTAGAATTTTCTAATCGCTCGTATGCACTACCAGATAAAATAGGATGTGTACAAATAGCTCTAACACTTTTAGCTCCACGTTCCATCATAAGATCTGCAGCTTTAGTAAGCGTACCAGCTGTATCAACCATATCATCTACTAAAACTACGTTTTTACCAGTAACATCACCAATGAGCTCCATGTGTGAGATAACATTGGCTTTAGCACGTTGTTTATAACAAATTACTACGTCACTTTTTAAAGCTTTAGAGTATGCATAAGCACGTTTAGAACCTCCCATGTCTGGGGAAGCAATGGTTAGATTGTCTAGGTTTAAACTTTTTAAGTATGGTAAAAAGATTGTAGATGCAAATAAATGGTCTACAGGTTTTTCAAAGAATCCTTGTATTTGGTCTGCGTGCAAATCCATGGTAATAATACGCGTTGCACCAGCAGCCTCCAGCATTTTAGCCACTAATTTTGCAGCTATTGGTACCCTTGGTTTATCCTTTCTATCTTGTCTTGCCCAACCAAAATAAGGCATCACGGCTGTAATATGTCTTGCAGAAGCACGTTTGGCAGCATCAATCATCAATAACATTTCCATTAAATTTTCTGGTCCGGGATGTGTAGAGCCAATGATAAAAATACGTGTACCTCTAATAGATTCTTCGTATGATGGTTGAAATTCACCATCACTATAAGTAGAAGTAATAACATTACCTAATTCAACTCCGTAGGCAGCTGCAATTTCTTCTGCTAAATCTTTGCTTTGTGAACAAGTGAAAATCTTGGCTTCTGTGATATTATTAGGCATTTTAGAAAGTAATTAAAAAGGGTTGTTAGTTGGATTATTTAATGCGTTCAAAGTTAGAAAAATTATTCACTCACTAAAAGTATAAAACCTACTATTTTTAGTTGGTTGCCGAAAAATATTTTATATTTTTGCCTCCCAATATTTATTGAAACTAATTTGCTCAAGTGGCGGAATTGGTAGACGCGCTGGATTCAAAATCCAGTTTCTTCGGAAGTGTGGGTTCGATTCCCACCTTGAGTACAAAACTTCTAATGTTTAAATACGTTAGAAGTTTTCTTTTCTGAGAAGAATGTCAAAAATAGTCTAGTTTATTATATTGGCCTATAAAACCTTTTCAAACTTTGAAAGTACAATTTTTAATTTTTGCTTTTTTTTCACTCACTCAGCTTGTTGTTGGGCAAAAGTTTCAGGATACTATTCCCTTTCGAAACGATTTGGGTTTAGTCATAATTCCAGTTTCATTTAATGGTGTAGAAAAACAGTTTGCTTTAGACACTGGTGCTGAATATTCGGTAGCCTATGACTGGGCGAATAATGAATTAAAAAAGACCAACAAAACACTCAATGTAGTGTCTTCGAGTGGTCTGCGTAGTAAAATGAGATTTTATAAAAGTGGCACTATTAATATTGGTAGCAGAAAAATTACAGGACATCGCATTTTAAATACGGCAAGGAATGATATCTTTTCTTGTCATAATATTGATGGTATTCTTGGTATAGATATTATTAAAGAACTCAATTGGAAGATTGATTTTAAGCAGAAATTATTGGTCATGTATCCATCAGATTATATGCCAGACGATCTTGATTCAATGCATGAATTGGATTTTAATTTTACTGATAACCATCCCTATGTTTATATGCAGCGCAAAGGCAATCGCTTTGAATTTTTACTAGATACAGGTGCAGGTAAATCATCTAACATATCTCAAAAGGATTATAATTTGACCAACATTGATGATTTTCCACAAGCAGAAATTTACACTGGTAATTATGATGTTAATGGTTTGTTTGCTACCACTAAACCAAAGGTGTTTCAGTTTCCTGAAAGTTCATCTAAAAATGTAAAAATATCCCCTGTTATTTATTACAATAACCAAAAGTCTTCAAAAATTGGAAACAATCTATGGGAGGGTTTATCACTTTTTCTAAGCTTAAAAAAGAATCGACTCTATGTATCATCTTCTCAGATAAAAGAGGCATATGATAACTATCCTTGTTATGTTTCTTTTCATAAAGGTGCGATGAGAATTATGAGCATAGTAAAAGGAAGTGCAATTTGGAATTTGGGTGTTAGACAAGGGGATGAGATATTACGATATAACGAGCAGCAATTTACAGACTTTTGCACTTTAGATCAGTACCAACGTCAATTAACAAAGTCAGGAGAGCCATTCACCATAGAATTAAAAAGTGGTGTAAAAGTAACGCTTTCAAAAAGCGAGAGCTTAAAAAATAAGTAGTAACACTATCCTCAAAACATTAATCTTAGGCTTTTCACCTCATGTAGATTTGGTACGTTTTTTGTGGTTATTTAGTTGAATAACCAACTATAAATCAACTACATTATGAAACTAAAAACCCTCACTTTTTCTGTGGTTTTGCTATTGAGCTTTGGCATTAATGCTCAAACCGAATTAGAATGTAAGACCAAACTTTCCATTTTTCACGAACCTACTAAAGCCAAAAAATATGATGCTGCATACGAGCCATGGTTGTTTGTGAAAAAGAATTGTCCTGATTTAAATTTAGCCATATATGCTGATGGTGAGAAAATCCTTAAACACAAAATTGAAAACTCAAAAGGCGAGGTTCAATTGAGTTTTGTAAATGCTATGTTAGATTTATGGATTCTGAGAAATGAGCATTTTAAAAGTGATACTCCGCAAGGTGAATTTAATGCAAAAGCCTGTCAATTACAATACGATTTTAAAGATGAATTAAGTAAAACGTCCTTAGAACTATTTAGTTGTTTTGATGCTGCTTTTAATGCAGATAAAGAAACCTTTACACATCCCAAAAGTTTGTACACCTATTTTTCTTTGATGGTAGAGTTATTTGATGCTGGAAAAAAATCTTCAGCAGAGTTGTTTGATAACTATGATGATGTTAGTGAAAAAATAGAAGTAGAAATTCAGAATTATTCTGAAAAATTAAATGCCTTGGTAGCGAAAATTGATAATGGATCAAGGCTTACTGGTAGTGAAGAAAATAAGAAAAGAGCTTACGAAAGCTATCTTAAAAACTATACGCTTATTCAGAATAATATGAATGTTATCGTAGATAAAAGAGCTACCTGCAAGAATTTAATACCTCTTTACACCAAGGATTTTGAAACACATCAAAACGATTCTATTTGGTTAAAGCGTTCCGTGAGTAGAATGTACCATAAAGATTGTACAGGTGATGACCTATATGAAACGTTAGTTAAGCAATATGATAAAGTGGCGCCATCTGCGGATACTAAAGTATATATTGCTACACTCTTATTTAAAAAAGGAAAAGATAATGAAGCTCTTGAATATTTGGAAAAAGCAGGTGAGTTAGAAACAAGACCGTATAATAAAGCCAATATTTTATTTAGAATTGGTGCTATTCTTAAAGAAAAAAGACAGTACTCTAAAGCACGAAATTATTTATCAGAGGCACTAAAGTTAAATCCTTCAAACGGGAAACCACACCTATTAATAGCGCTTATGTATGATGATAGTGCTAAGGATAAAAATTGCGGTAAAGATAGTTTTGAACAAAGAGCGGTTTTTTGGCTAGCGGCAGAGGAAGCTCAAAAAGCTTCTAGAGTAGATCCAACCTTAAATGACCTTGCGCAAAAATATGTAAATAGTTACTTAGCTAAGGCGCCAACCAAAGAAGATATATTCCTTAGTGGTTTGGCTGGTAAAACGCTAAAAATAGGATGTTGGATTAATAGGTCTATAAAAGTGCCGACTATTGATTAATAAGAAAAGATTTCTTTGAGATTTAGTATAAAAAGCCTAAAGTTATTCTTTAGGCTTTTTATCAATATTAATTGTAACTTTGGTCTGTCCCAAATTAAATAAATTTAAACTATGTTAGAGAACTTTTGGTTTAATGTGCAATACGGCATTAATCACGTACTGGATTTAAATGGTTACGATCATGTCCTTTTTTTAATGGTACTAGCAGTACCTTATATCTTTAAAGATTGGAAACGTGTTTTACTTCTGGTTTCCATGTTTACTTTAGGACATACCTTGTCATTGGTTTTAGCTGCTTATGGTGTTGTTTCTGTAGATGGAGGACTGGTTGAGTTCTTAATACCTATAACCATATTAATTGCAGCGGTTTACAATGTCTTTACAGCAGGTAAAAAAGATAAAGGCAAAAAAATAGGCTTGCTCTTTTTTGCTACATTATTTTTTGGTCTAATACACGGTTTAGGCTTTGCCAGAGAGTTTAAAATGTTTGCTGGTCAATCTGAAAACAAAGTAGAGCTTCTTCTAGAATTCGCACTAGGAATTGAAATAGCACAGGTTATCATTGTTTTTGTGGTCTTGTTCCTTGGGTTTTTGTTTCAAACTCTATTTAGATTTTCGCGTCGCGATTGGATTATGGTACTTTCAGCAATTGTAATAGGATTAGTTTTTGAAATGCTAATTCGTAACGACTACTTGTGGTAATGCTAAAGTTTTGTAAAACTTTAACGACAGCGTAATTGCTTATACAATTCTATCCTATTATATTCGTTACTTACATTGTATAAAACACTTAATGTCAAACAAAAAACAATTACGTTACGATAAAGCTTATTTGCGTATTGCTCAAGAATGGGGAAAACTTTCGCATTGCAAACGTAAGCAGGTTGGCGCACTTATTGTAAAAGACCGAATGATTATTTCAGACGGTTATAATGGCACACCAACAGGTTTTGAGAATTATTGCGAAGATGATGAAGGCTACACAAAATGGTATGTGCTTCACGCCGAGGCCAATGCTATTTTAAAGGTAGCTTCTTCTACACAATCATGCAAAGGAGCAACTTTGTATATTACATTATCGCCCTGTAAGGAGTGTAGCAAGTTAATACATCAAGCAGGTATTGTAAGAGTTGTCTATTCTCAGTCATATAAAGATGATTCTGGTATAGAATTTTTGAAAAAAGCTGGAATAGAGTTGGAGTTAATAGAAGAGTTAAACTAAGATTCCCATAAAAGGGAAATAATATGGCAACAAAGAATAAATACATACCACTTATTGTTGGTGTAGCTATTGCTGCAGGTGTTGTCATTGGCGGAAAGTTAAACTTTACAGATACTTCAGATAACCTTTTTACGACCAATAGTAAAAAGGATAAACTCAATCGCTTAATAGATTATATAGATTACGAATATGTAGATGATGTGAATACCGACAGCATTGTAGATGTTACGGTTAACGGGATTTTAGACAATCTAGATCCGCATTCAACATATATCCCAAAGGAAGACCTAGAAAGAATCACTGAAAACATGAAAGGTGATTTTGTTGGTATTGGTATCAATTACTATCCTTACAAAGATACTATTGCTGTTATAAAACCAACTGAAGATGGTCCTAGTGAAAGTGCTGGTATAATGAGTGGAGATCGTATTTTGTTAGCAGATGGAGATACAATTTATGGCAGAAATATTACTAACGAGTACATTTCAAAAAAATTAAAAGGAGACAAAAACACCAAAGTTAAGCTCACAGTATACAGAAAAAGCGAAGATGAGATTTTAGAGTTTGAAGTTAAGCGTAAATCAATTCCGATTAAAAGTGTTGATGCCGCTTATATGTTAACCGATGAGTTAGGCTACATAAAAATGAATCGCTTTGCAGAGACGAGTTTCAAAGAATTTAAGACGGCTTTAGAAGATCTGCAAGATCAAGGTGCTACAAAACTAGCTTTAGATTTACGAGATAATCCAGGAGGTTTTCTTGGTATTGCAGAGCAAATTGCAGATGAGTTTTTAGAGGACGATAAACTCATTTTGTTTACAAGAGATAAAAAGGGACGAGAAGAGCGTACCTATGCCACAAGAAGAGGTGATTTTGAAGATGGTGAAATCTATATTCTCATCAATGAAAATTCAGCCTCAGCAAGTGAGGTTATTGCAGGTGCGTTACAAGATAATGACAAAGGGATTATAGTTGGAAGACGATCGTACGGTAAAGGTTTGGTACAACGTGAAATGGCACTAGGTGATGGTAGTGCTGTGCGTTTAACCGTTTCTAGGTATTACACACCAACAGGACGTTCCATTCAGAGACCATATACCAACGGAGACAATAATGCTTATTACAATGATTACTATAAACGTTTAAGAACAGGTGAGTTAGCAGACGAAGATAATATTGAAGTTGATGATTCGCTAAAATTCACAACGCCAAAAGGAAAGGTAGTGTATGGTGGTGGTGGAATTATACCTGATGTTTTTGTGCCTGTAGACCGTTCTTTTGATAACGAAACGATTAACTATCTAAGACGCAGAGGTCATTTTGGTTACTTTGTTTTTGAAGAGTTAGATAAAGACAGAAGTATTTATCAAGATGTCACAAAATATGATTTTATAAATAATTTTGAGGTGAGTGATGATATCGTTGTTCGCTTTCAAGATTACGTAAATCAAAAGGAAGGTACAAATATTACTTTTGTGGCTTATAATGATGAAATAAGACGTCTTATAAAAGCAACCCTAGCCAGACAGTTATTTGATGATAATTCCTTTGAAGAAGTCCTAAACAAGGAAGATATCATGGTGCAAGAAGTGATTCTTCTTAGCAACGAATACCCAAGTTTTAAACAATAACTTTATCGTGTACTTTGGTGTGTTTGCCACTATTCCAAAGTGTAAGAATATCTGTGGCTACATGAGCACCACTTCCAGAGGCCATAGCAAATTGACTTCTCCAGCCAGCTAAAGTACCAGCAACGTATAAATTATCTTCTACTAAATGATCTGTGTTTTTTAACCAGATTCTGTCTTTTTCTTTGGCAGCTCTAGGATGAGGTTCAATATAATTTTCTAACCCTTTTATAGTAAAAAGATTAGTGTAGCCAACAGCTATTACTACAACCTTAGATGAGTATTCATTTTTATTAGTGGTAACCCTAAAGCCATCTGTGTTTTTCTCTATGCGAGTTACCTTCTCGTTATCTATTTGGGTAACGTGAGGATATAAGTCTTTAAGCTGTTGCGTACCGTCCTTTAAAATGTCCTCTCCCAAAGTACCGGGTTTAAGTCCAAGGACATTATTAAACAATGCTGTTTGAAGATGAGAGGTTTTTTGATGTGCTATAATACCAATCTTTTTGTCTTTTGCAAAAGGCTTATCTTTTGCAGAACCTAAAACTAAAGCACAAGATAAACCAGCTGCACCAGCACCAATGATTAGTACATCAAAACTCATTTTCTTTTTTTGCTTAAAGTTTCAATTTTTTTAGAGATTCTAAGAATTTGTAATAAAAAAATAGCACAAAGTGCTGCAACAATTGTTATAACTGCTGTTTGGCTTTCGCCAGTTAATAATGCATCAAAGTTCAATTTTGTGGCGTTAAAAATTATAAGACCTACAGCAATAATGGTTAGTACCCAGATAAAAATTTTCATGTTAAAAAAGTTTAAGCTAATAGCATTTTAATGTTATGTGCAAATAATTTTACGGCTATCGCTAACAAAATTACACCAAAAACTTTTCTAATTATGTTAATGCCATTTTTACCTATAATTCTTTCAATTTTTGCAGAGGTTTTAAGAACAGCATAAATTACAATAACATTACAGATTACGGCAACGATAATGTTTTCAATTTCAAATTCTGCCCGTAAAGATAACAAGGTTGTTAAGCTTCCTGGTCCGGCGATTAAAGGGAAAGCTAAAGGAAAGACTGATGCTGTTACGGCACTACTTTCATCATCTTTGTATAGTGTTATACCTAATATCATTTCTAATGCAATAAAGAAGATGACAAATGCACCGGCTACAGCAAATGAATTAACATCAATGCCAATGAGGTTTAATAAACTTTTACCCACAAAAAGAAAAACAATCATAATTATACCAGCAATTAATGATGCTTTTTCACTCTGTATATGACCAACTTTTTTGCGTAAATCGATAATGATTGGAATATTCCCTACAATATCAATTACAGCAAATAAAACCATAAAAGCAGTAAATATTTGTTTAATTTCTAACTGCATAGCTCCCGTTTTTAAAATTCGCCGCAAAGGTCTTATTTTATTGTGGATTAACAATATAAATAACGGTAAAGTTTATTTATTTTTGTGGCATGTTTCAGTTAGGAAAAACCATAGTTTCAGAAGATATTATAGAAAAGGATTTTGTGTGTAATCTCTCGGCATGCAAAGGCGCATGTTGTATAGATGGTGATGCAGGCGCACCTTTAGATGAAGAAGAAATCAAAATTTTAGATGATATCTATCCAAAAGTAAGGCCTTTTTTGCGCAAGGAAGGTGTTGAGGTTCTTGATGCTCAAGGTGCTTGGGTAAAAACGTCTTATGGCGAATTAGAAACTCCGCTTATTAATGGTGCTGAGTGTGCTTACGTTATTTTTGATAACAAAAATACCGCATTATGTGGTATTGAAGAGGCTTACAACCAAGGAGAAATAAGCTGGAAAAAACCTGTGTCGTGTCATCTTTATCCAATTAGAGTTAAGGACTATTCTGAATTTTCTGCAGTTAACTACGAAAAATGGGAAATATGCGATGATGCCTGTACTTTAGGCAAAGAATTACAAGTACCTATCTATAAATTTGTAAAGGAAGCTTTGATTAGAAAATTTGGTGAAGATTGGTATGCCGAATTGGAAAAAACTGCAGTGAAGAATTTTAAGTAGTCTAGTATCAAATATAAACATAAAATAAAAAGCACTCAATGCCGAACTGTACGGGAGAGTGCTTTTTTATTTCTAAAAAATGGATTAATTAATTTGCTTCCATTAAAGCAAAGAACTTATCAATGTTAGGCATTAGTATAATGCGTGTTCTACGATTTTTAGATCGGTTTTCTCTAGTATCGTTATCTACTAAAGGTTGGTAACTACTACGACCAGAGGCTATAAGTTTTGCTGGGTCTACTTTGTACTTGTTTTGTAATTTTCTAACTACCGAAGTGGCTCTTAATACACTTAAGTCCCAGTTGTCTTGTATTTTTTCTGTATTAATGCTTCTAGAATCTGTGTGCCCTTCTACCATAACATCAATACTTTCTTCAGAATTAATAACATCTGCTAGCTTTTGTAAAATGTGATCCGCTTTATTGCTTATTCTGTAGCTTCCAGAATTAAATAACATTTTGTCTGAGATAGAAATCATTACTACAGTTTCATTAATGTTTACAGCAATATCTTCATCTTCATTTAAATCTGAGCTGTTCATTGTTTTTTCAAGATTGTATTGAATGGCTAAATTCATTGAATCTTTTAAAGTCTTTGCTTCGGCTAGCTTTGCTGGATCGACATTTTCTAACGTAGCAAGCATTTTGCGTTTACTTTCATTAGACATAACAGTGCCATCTTTATTGACATCTAGCTTTATGTCGTTTTCTATTTTAAGACCTTCTACATCTTCACTTAGTGAGTTGATTTTATCATTGTATCTATCAACACGTTCTTGAATTTTTGCAAATTTGTTTTCTAGATCTTCTTTCTCTACTTGGGTTTTGGTTAGTTGGCTTTTAATCTCGCCATTTTCTTGCTCAAGGGCCAAATATTTCTTTTTAGAAACACAAGAGCTTAACAGAATTGTTGCTACTAAAAGCATTGAAATTTTTTTCATGTTTTTGATTTAAATATGGTTATCTAATACAAATACATATACGACCAAACACGTTTTTTGGATGTTGAAGTGTAATAAAATTTAAGAATAGACAATAAAAAAGCCTTAGATTTTCTAAGGCTTTTTTATGTTTATGAAGTGTTATTTATTCTTCTTGGTCAGAAATCAGTTTAGCAGGTTTAACAGAGCTGTCATGCGATTGATAGTACTCCTCTAAGAGATTCATCATAGCGGTCAATAGGTCTTTAGTTTCTAGTAATAAACTAAAATATAGCGTTGTGTTTTTAGGACTTGATTCTTCGCTTCTTGTACGTTCTACCTGCTTTTGTATTTTGTCTTTGACTAAATTAAAGATCTCAGTTTTTCTTTCTAGGACAGCACCAATTTGCTCAAAAGATCTAGACTCAAATGCAGTTTGTGTTGTTGCAAATAATGTCTCTAGTTTTGTGTCTAAATCCTTAAGTTCTTTTATCTGGCTAAACTTTAACTTTTTGTGATTATTGTTAACGTGTTTATGGCTTGCTTTAGAAATATAGTCTAAAGATTGGGTTATGTCTTGTAAATGCCCAAGTATATTAATATAGAAATTACTAGCAGCAACACTAGGTTCATCTAGATTTCTGATAAAATAGAAAATATTGTCCTTAAGATCATCAATTTCAGTTGATAATTTGTCAATTTGTCTTCTATTCTTCTTTAAGAGTTTTAAATCTTGTACAGCTAAACCGTTAATGGCTGAGGTATAAATTCTGTTTCCACGCTTTATAACATTGGCAATATTTGAAGCGCTTTCGTGAATAACACCTTGTGTAGAACTACTCTCGGCTTTTTCTAGCTGATCCTCTTCACGCATTATTTTAGAACTTTTGCGGTGAGCTAAATAACTTCTAATTAGTAAAACAATAGCTAGTACCAATAGTCCGGCTAAGGCATACCCACCACCAAAATATAAAATAAAAGCCATTATTGCTGCTGCAACAAAAGCACTAAAGGCCGTAAAGAACCAGCCTCCAATTACATTAAGTACTCCGGCAACTCTATATACCGCACTTTCACTTCCCCAAGCTCTGTCTGCTAAAGAGGTTCCCATAGCTACCATAAAAGTAACGTAGGTAGTAGAAAGTGGTAACTTCATAGATGTGGCAATAGAAATAAGAACAGATGCTACCATTAAATTAACAGCGGCTCTAACCAAATCAAAAGCAGGTTTGTCTTGCTCTTTTACCACAACTGTTGGTTTTAAGAACTGTTTTTCAGACCATTTTTTATACGAATTAGGTAGAATTCTATTCACGCTCTCATTAAGTCCAATAGTAAGCCTTACAATATTTCTAGACATATAATTAGGCTCAAAACGCTCTTTAACATCGTCCTGTCTTGACAAGTCAACCGAAGTTTTTACTACAGCTTTAGCTTTGCTAGAAAACCAAAGAGTAAGTACCATAATAAGTCCTGCAATAAGTAATAGGTAAGGTTCGGTTTGCACAGGTTCACCTAAAGCAGTCATTACGTAATTTGTAGGTTCGGCACCACTGATTGACCATGCCTCATAAGAGTTATATGCAGCAATCGGTACACCTATAAAGTTAACTAAATCATTTCCTGCGAAAGCAACAGCTAGTGCAAAAGTTCCAATAATGATGATGATGGTATAAATCTTGGCATTAAATAATTTAATGGCCAAAATTGAAAGTATAGTAAAAGCTAAAAAGCTTAAGCCTATAAAAGTAAAAGGGTTTGTATTTAAAAATTCTTTGACACTTGAAGGCATGAAAGCAGCATTCTTTAAACCTTTTACTATGATAAAGTACATAATTGAGGTAACTGCAAAACCACTAAAAATTGCACTATACCAATCTGGTTTTTCTTCAAATTTAAAAGACAATAGTAAGCGCGATACATATTGAATAATGGCACCAATGGTAAAAGCAACAACTACTGATAACAGAATACCAAGTATAATTTCAATGGCTTTTTCATTGTTAATATAATTACCTAAGTCTATTATGGATTGAGAATTATCTGCATAAATTTTGATTAAAGCCACAGCAACCGAAGCACCTAATAATTCAAATACAATTGAAACCGTAGTAGAAGTAGGTAAACCAAGCGTGTTGAAGAAATCTAACAGTAGAATATCAGTTAACATCACAGCCATAAAAATGACCATGATTTCGTTAAACATAAACTCGCCAGGGTTAAAGATGCCTTTTCTTGCCACTTCCATCATACCACTAGACGTCATTGCTCCTATAGCAACACCAAGACTGGCAACAATCATTATGGTTTTGAAAGAAACGGCTTTAGAGCCAATAGCAGAATTTAAAAAATTTACAGCATCATTACTTACACCAACAACTAAGTCTGCAACAGCTAAGAATGCTAATGCAGCTAGCATATAGATATAAAGGTTTTCCATTTAAAAGAGTAACTATAATTGTACGCAAATTTCCTCTTTTAATTTCAACGTTATGTTACCAAAATGTTATGATATGCTTTAGGGTTTAAAAAAATAAAGAAATGTTTTTGCAGTAAACATGGGAACTTAATTAAATGTTATCGAATGATGATGTTTTGTTAAGGTATAAAATACTAAAAATCAATTATTTATATTTCTAATGTTAATTTAATGTTACGTAATGGTTGTTTAAATGTAAATTAAATGTTATGTTTGTGATGTAATCATTAATTAAAGCCCAAATGAATATGAGAAATTTAGTAATTGTTCTTATGATGCTTAGTGTAGCATTCTCTTATGCTCAAGACAGTAAAGAACCAAAGTTAGAGAAGAAAGGCGACTTAACTTACGTTACGTATTATCATGATAATGGTGAAATAAGTCAAACAGGTGTGTTTAATGCAGATGGCAATATTCATGGTGAATGGAAAAGCTACGATGCTGAAGGTAATAAAGTAGCATTAGGAAACTATGATAACGGTAAAAAAGTTGGAAAATGGTTTTTCTGGCAAGGAGAATCTTTAAAAGAAGTAGATTTTATCGATTCTAAAATTGTAAGTGTTAACCAATGGGATAACAAAACCAAAGTTGCCATTAACAACTAGTAGTTGTCGATACTTAAATAAAAAAGGCGTTCTAAATTTAGAACGCCTTTTTTATTTATGGACAATTTAATGTTTGCCTTAGAACTTAAGTGTGTAACCTAAAGATATTTCAGTACCAGGCTCTCTCAATGAAAAAATTTGATTGCTTGCACCAAAAGACTCATATTCACTTAATCTTTCGTCACCAAGTATATTAGATACTTTAAGGTCTATAGATGAACGTTGATTCTCGCCAAAAGATTTGTTTAACGTAAAGTTTAAACTGTTAAAAGGCTGAGTATAAACATCTGGAACTTCACGAATACCAACAACTTCTAAAGTTTCACCTTGTACGTTGTAGAATAATCCGGTTCTTAAACCAATATCACTATTGTCGTAATTTAAACCAACATTAATTAAATAAGGAGCTTGTCCTTGCATATCTCTTTTTCTGTCAATTGATTCTCCATCTCTGGCTGAAGCAACTCTACCGTTATACTCGTCATCAGACATGGTTAACTCAGATTTAATTAAAGAGAAATTGGCTGTTAGTTTAAGATTGTTTAAACCTTCAGAAATAAATCCTAATCGTTGTCTTGCTTCAAATTCTGCACCATAAACAACAGCGTCACCTAAGTTACCAACAGTAAGCTGTGTTGGAGCAGAGACAAAGAATGTTTGCTCAATTACGTCTGTAAAGTCTTTGTAGAAACCACTTATAGCAAACATTTGTCCTTCTTCACCAAAAAACTCATAACGTATATCAAAGTTGTTGATATATGTTGGTACTAAGTTAATATCACCAATAAACAATCTACTTGTAATTGGATCGAAGATTTGTGCTACAGAAGCTTCTTTAAAAGAAGGTCTTGCTGTAGTGCGAGAGTATGATGCTCTTAAATTAGTTTTATCGTTAACTGCATAAATAACATTAGCTGATGGGAATAAATCAAATTCATCTAAGATTAATTCTCTATCAAATACATTATCAGCATCTTCACCAGTGTAGAATGAGCTAAAGAACTCAGTTCTTAAACCAACTACTGTTTTTAATTTTTCAGTGATATTAAATTCAGTTGAAAAATAAGTAGCTCCAATTTGTTGCTCACCTTCATAAGCATCTCTTGGGTTAAAGTTGTCTGTATAGACAACATAAGTACCAGCATCTGTTTCTGGTGTCCAAAGGTTTTCAGTAGCTAACAAATTATCTGCATTACCGCTTGCAATATAAGATTGATCTCCACGAATGTTAAAGGTAAAGTCATCAATACTAAAATCTCTAAACTTATACGTGAATGCACCTCCAAATTTTATTTTAGCTTGGCGACCAAATAACTCTACAGTTTTGTCAAAATCTGCTTTACCAGCCCAAGACTCTTCAAGTAAGTTTCTCCATAACTGAATAGGTAATGTTGAAGCAGAAGGACTTAAGAATGAATTACCATTATCAGCTTGCTGAAATGGCGTAATTCTATGGTTTTTATCCATTACCTTAGAGAAGGTAGGAGATAATTTCCATTCAAAGTTAAAAGGCTTATCGTCTGTAATGCTATTTAACCTGTGCTTACCCGTAAGAAATAAGTTGGTAATTGATCGCTCTGTATAGGTAATAGAGTTTTTTGTTAGTGGTTCTAATCCACCTCCAGTACCGTCCTGAGATATTACCTGGTTAAAGAAACCTGCAGTAGACTCACCATTTTGTACATGAAGTAAATTTACCTTAAACTTAGATTTATCCGTTTTATAAGCTAAACCTAACATACCATTTAAAATCACATTGTTAATACCTTCAGAACCTTTAGAATCTAGAGCAGCAATTAACTCATTGTCTGATGTGTCTTGTGGGTTTTTTATGTATGCACCATCAAATCTGTTTTTATAAAACGTTGTTTCGTTTTTATAAGAGAATGATGCTTGGTAACCTAATTTATCATCACCAATGTTGTATTGATTGCCCAAGGTAAAACCAAAGTCGTAGTTCATACCACTAGTTTCTTGCTTAGCTGCTAGTTCTTTTTCAAAACTATTTGTAAGTGTTGTAAGTGTTGTAGTATTAATACCATTACCTAGTACTCCTTCCTCAAATTGATATCTGTTAACAGGTACATTTCGCATACCATCATCATAACCTAACCAGTCAGTATCACTACCTCCTGATGTTAAATATGAATTATTGAAATGCATGTCTGGGTTGTAACCACCTCCCAATGAAATTGAATATTCAGCCTTACTTGGAAAATCTTTTGTAACTATATCTACAATACCACCAGTAAAGTCTGCTGGATATTCAGCAGATGCAGACTTTAAAACAATAACATTGTCAAGAATATTTGTTGGAAATAAATCCATTTGAATTGTGTTACGGTCTGGATCTAAACCTGGGATATCAATACCATTTAAGATAGACTTTGTATAGCGATCACCAAGACCACGTACAAATACATATTTATCACCTTGTATAGAAACACCAGGAACACTTTTTACAGCAGCAGCAACATTACTTGCTCCAGTACTTTTAATAGCCTGAGAAGACAAACCATCCATTACAACTGCTGATTTTTTTTGTAAATTTAAAACAGCACTTTCTGTGTTTCTTTTTGTAGTTGTAGTAATTACAACTGTGTCTAAAGAATTAGTTTCCATCAAAACATCTAAGGTAAATACCTCGCCGTTTTTTATGACAACATCTGAAATTTCTTTAGTTGCATACCCAACAAAGGAGAAAACCAATGTGTAAGTACCTTCTTCTAGCTCCATTTCAAACTTTCCATCAAAATCTGTAGTAACACCTTTTGAGGTACCTTTAACTAAAATGTTAGCAAAAGCCATTGGTTCATTAAATTCACCATCGATTACTGTTCCGGCTACTTTTCCTTGTGAGAATGCTGTAGATGTCGCTGAAATGAAAATAAAAAGAGCTAAAACTTTTATTATATGTTTCATGTAATATTGTATATATCCAATGCCTACCTGGTAGACATTGGATTTATTTATATGAATTAAAAGTGTTTATTAGAATCCTAAACCACCTTCTGCATTAGCATAGGTCCAGCTAAGGTTAGAAGTAGTAGCACCAACTGTTTGTGCACCTTCTGTAACTGCAGTAGCAGTAGATCCAAAGCCAGATACAGTAACTGTTTCTGCTTTGTTAGCAAAAATGCTAGTAACATCTGTTACACCTTCAGGTAATACTATTTCCCAAGCACCAAATGTTAAGATACCATTGTTATAGTTTGTTGCAACACCATCGTTATCTAATTCAACGTCAGATTCAGCTTTAAAACCATATGCATAAACATTTTCTGTATGACCTTGTGCGTTACTTCTGTAATCAGCATACTCACCGTTTGCAGTTACAGTATTACCAATGATTGTTGCATTTCTTAAAGTGAATGATCCAGAACCTGTTCCTTCAGGACCGTCAATTTCGAAAGCGTGATCAGAAATATCACCTAAAACAACAACTACATTGTCAACTGTTCCAGCGTAAGCTTGGTCAATATCTATAGCGTCATCACCTTGAGCCCATACTAAAATGTTAGATGCATCAACAGTACCTCCAAAGAATTCTACACCGTCATCAACATTACCAACAACCTCAATATTGTCTATAATTGTACCAGCACCAACACCACCTAAAGTAAGACCGTTGATTTCGTTACCTTCACCAATTAAAGCACCACCATGACGAATAGAAATATATCTCATGCTACCAGAACTATCGTTTTCATCTGTACCACCATAAAGACCAAAAGTATCATCTGCAGGAATACCTTCAATTTGAGCTTCAACGATATCTCCAGAGAATGAACAAGGTGCATTACCTAATACGATTAAACCTCCCCAAAGACCTCTGTCGTTTTCATCTAAATTAGTACCAGCAGTTTGACCGCAAGTAATGTTATCTTGTGTAGATGTGAAGATAATTGGCTCAGAAGCTGTACCGTTAGCGTTAAGAGTACCACCTCTTGCTACAATTAAAGCAGAAGCTAAAGAACCAGTTCCTGAAGAACCTTTAATGATAGTTCCAGGATTGATAGTTAAAGTTGCTCCAGCAGGTACAACAACCTTTTGGTTTAATTGGTAAATGTTGTCATTGGTCCAAACATCACCATCAGTTATTTCACCAGTTACAGTTACAACAGGACAGTCGTCAGTTGAACCACCACCTGGATTTTCATTTATTATTGTCGTAGATGTCTCTACAATTAAAGGAGCATCATCATCTTTAAAACAACTAGTAAATACTAGTGTAGAAGTTACTAACGCGATTAAAAGTAATTTTTTCATTGAGTTGAATTTTTAATAAACAATTTTTAGTTTTTATTGTGATGCAAAGAAAACGTGATATTCCCTTGAAGAGGTTACTCAATGATTAAAGTTTTGTGACCAAAAAGTTAGTTAAAGGTTAGTTTAATATTAAGCGAATTAGCGTTAAGGATACAATTTCTTAACATTGTAAAATATGATAATTGAAAACAGTTTTTCTAAATGATTCTTTATCAATTTATTTATCTTGCATCTTTAATTTTAAGATATGAACTGGGAGCAATTATTGTCTTTAAGACGCTTTGGTGATGAGAATAAACGGTTAAGAAAAGAACAAGACGAAACTCGTGTTGGTTTTGAGGTTGATTATGACCGTATTATATTTTCTTCAGAGTTTAGAAGTCTACAAGATAAAACACAGGTTGTACCGCTATCTAAAACAGATTTTGTTCATACCAGATTAACACATAGCCTAGAGGTTAGTGTGGTTGGGCGTTCTTTAGGCAGGCAAGTTGGAAAGCTTTTGTTAGAGAAACATCCACATTTAGAAAATGTACATGGCTATAATATCAATGATTTTGGGGCTATTGTAGCGGCTGCTGCTTTAGCACACGATATTGGTAATCCACCTTTTGGTCATTCTGGAGAAAAAGCGATAGGAGCATATTTTAAAAATGGTAATGGAGCACAATTTAAATCTGAATTAACTGATAAAGAATATCAAGATTTATGCGATTTTGAAGGTAATGCTAATGGCTTTAAAATTTTAACCGAGAGCAGAGCTGGTAGAATAGGTGGATTGCGGTTAAGCTATGCCACACTTGGTGCCTTTATGAAATATCCTAAAGAGTCTTTACCAAAAAAGCCTACCAACCATATAGTTGATAAAAAATATGGCTTTTTTCAAAGTGAAAAAGAGATGTTTTCGGCTGTTGCTTCAGATTTAGGCTTAATTAAGAGAAGTGAAACGGACTTGAGCTACAACAGACATCCTCTAGCCTATTTAGTAGAGGCAGCCGATGATATTTGCTATACGATTATAGATTTTGAAGATGGAATAAATCTCGGATTAATCGAAGAAGATTATGCATTAGAGTACTTGATAAAACTTGTAAAGGGTAGAATCATAACCAAAAATTATAATGCTTTACAAACTACTGAAGACAGAGTTAGCTATTTGAGAGCATTGGCTATTAGCACTCTAATCGATGAAGCTGCTTCAATATTTATGAAAAATGAAGCTGACATCCTAGAAGGGAAATTTGAAACGGCACTTCTAGATGTTAGTCAGTACAAGGCTCAAATAACCGATATCATTAATTTAAGTATCAAGAAAGTCTACCGATCAAAAGAGGTGATAAATAAAGAGATTGCAGGATACGAAATATTAAATCAGCTGCTCAATGCCTACGGGAATTTAGCCTTAAATGTATACAACGATAGCTTGTCGAATTATGATAAATTATTACAGAATCTTTTGCCAGAAACGGTAAGTTTATCAAATGAATCCTTATACGACAATTTGCTTTCTGTGTGCTTATTTATTTCGAAACTTTCAGATACTAACGCTATGTTATTACATAAAAAGCTGAAAGGGAATATTTTATAAAATGCATTTCATCGAATAAATTTGGTTTTTAACGATATATTATTTTAATTTATTGCATAATTAGCCCCAAAAAACCTACTTATGAGAAATAATATACTCGGAGGCTTAGTCATTTTTGTAGTAGTACTGACTTGCCTATTAATGCTAGATGATATTTCTAACGTTCAAGATCAACCTGTAAAAAAAGACACTGTTCTAATTGAACAAATTGAAGGTAATACTGATTTAGCTATCGTGGAGGATAGTGAGTAAATCTTCAATTTTCTTTGTAATCGAAGCAGAATCTAGTTCTTGTAATTGCTGCAGTTGCAGTATTGTGCCTTGCTCAATAAATTCATCTGCAATACCTAAAACTTCAATGTGTTGCTTATAGTTATGCGAATTAGCAAAGGCTAAAATTGAACTTCCAAAACCTCCTACAATAGTTCCGTCTTCTATAGTGACAATGATTTTGTGTGTTTTAAAAATTTCGTGTAATAACCCTTCATCAAGTGGTTTTACATATTGCATGTCGTAATGCGAAACGTCCAAATCTATAATAGCATCTTCAATATTTTTTGACATAGTACCAATTGATAAAATGGCTAAATCTGTACCTTGTTTAAGGCATTCGCCTTTTCCTATTTCAATTTTTTCAAACGGTTTTTTCCAATCTAAAAGATGACCTCTGCCACGAGGATATCTTATGGCAATTGGAAAATCTATTCCTAATTGAACAGTATACATTATGTTGCGTAACGCTATAGCATCTCTTGGCGCAAAAATTACTAAGTTAGGAATACAGTTAAGGTAAGCCAAATCAAAAACACCGTGATGTGTTGCTCCATCTTCTCCCACCAAGCCAGCTCTATCCAAACAAAAGATAACAGGCAAGTTTTGCAAAGCCACATCATGAATAATCTGGTCGTAGGCACGTTGTAAAAAGGTAGAGTAGATGTTACAAAACGGAATTAATCCTTGTGTAGCCATACCAGCAGCCAGAGTTACGGCATGTTGTTCGGCAATACCAACATCAAACGCACGATTAGGAAAAATATCCATCATGTATTTTAAAGAGCTTCCAGTTGGCATAGCTGGCGTAATGCCAATAATTTTTTCGTTGTTCTTGGCAAGTTCTACAATGGTTTCACCAAAAACATCTTGATATTTTGGTGGCTCACTAACACTCGATTTAGAAATAAGTTCACCTGTTGAAGCATTGAATTTTCCTGGTGCATGGTATTTAACTTGGTCTTCCTCGGCTTGTTTTAGCCCTTTACCTTTGGTGGTAATTACATGTAAAAACTTTGGGCCTTTTACTGTTTTTAAACGTTTAAGTTCAAAAATTAATGAGGGTAAATCATGACCATCTATTGGACCAGAATAATTAAAATTTAAGGCTTCAAAAATGTTATCTTGCTTTTGAGTCCCTTTTTTTACATTGGTTAAATACTGTTTTAATGCGCCAACGCTTGGATCGATGCCAATAGCATTATCGTTAAGAATTACCAATAAATTAGCATCTGTAACTCCAGCGTGGTTAAGACCTTCAAAGGCCATTCCGCTGGCAATTGAAGCATCTCCAATAACAGCAATATGATGTTTGTCTTCACCTTTTAATTGAGAAGCAATTGCCATTCCTAATGCTGCCGAAATTGAAGTAGAAGAGTGTCCTACACCAAAAGTATCGTAAATACTTTCACTACGTTTTGGGAAACCACTAATTCCTTTTAGTTGTCTGTTGGTTTCGAAACTATCTTTTCTTCCAGTTAAAATTTTGTGACCATAGGCTTGGTGACCAACATCCCAAATCAATAAATCTTCTGGTGTGTTAAAGATGTAATGTAGTGCAATGGTCAATTCTATAACACCTAAACTGGCACCAAGATGCCCTTCTTTTGTTGCAACAATATTGATGATAAATTCACGCAGTTCTTTAGCTACTTGAGGTAAATCTTCAGCTTTAAGTTGACGTAAATCTTCGGGTAGGTTTATATGTTTTAAAAGGTTTTTCATTAAATACAAATGTACCATTTGAATTTGTATTTTTACAACAATGATACAGCCATTTGACGATACTTATTTTATGAAAAAAGCGCTTCAGGAAGCTGAGGTTGCTTATGAAAAAGGCGAAATTCCTGTTGGAGCAGTAATTGTTGTGGAAGACCGTATAATTGCTAGAACGCATAATCTTACAGAACTTTTAAATGATGTTACTGCGCATGCTGAAATGCAAGCTATAACAGCTGCAGCTAATTTTTTAGGTGGAAAATACTTAACCAAATGCACCTTGTATGTGACGTTAGAGCCTTGCCAAATGTGTGCAGGAGCATTATACTGGAGCCAAATTGCAAAAATAGTCTACGGCGCTTCAGATGAGCAACGAGGTTTTACAGCTATGGGAACCAAACTGCATCCCAAAACAAAAGTGGTTGGTGGAGTTTTAGCAGATGAGGCTTCAGAATTAATGAAGCGATTTTTTATTGAAAAACGTAATTTGAATTAAACACAAAGAAAAATGCATAAGTTATTAGGAATCGTAATCTTACTGTTTGCATTAAACTGTAAGTCCTCAGAAAATAAAGCAAAAATGACAAAAGAAGCTATTGTTCTTATAGGAAAGGGTAATCTGTATGGTTCTGGTTCAGAAGGTATAGAGAAACAGAATTTAATTATTACATCTCCTAAAGAATGGAAAGACTTGCTTAATAAAATGAATGCAGTCAATAAGGTTTCTGATAGTTTTTCTGAAACAGATATTGACTTTTCTGAGTATACTGTAATTGCTGTTTTTGATGAGGTAAAGAATTCAGGTGGACATAGCCTAAACCTGGTTATTCAAGAAACTAAGGATAAGTTTTTGGTTGAGGTGTTACGGAAATCTCCAGATGGCATAGCTACTTCTGTTATGACACAACCTTATTATATTGTTAAAGTACCTAAGGGCGAATTACCAATAGTTTTTGAATAAAAAAAACGCCCAACCAAAGGAAAGGTTGAGCGTTGAACTAAAAATAAAGTATATCTCTTAAAGAACGCTTACATTAGCAGCAACCATTCCTTTTCTGCCTTCTTCTTCTGTGTACTCTACATTGTCACCTTCGCGTAACTCTACGCCATTAAGGTTTGATACGTGAACGAAAATGTCTTTTCCCGTTTCGTCGTTGGTAATGAATCCAAATCCTTTTGAATCATTGAAAAATTTAACTGTTCCAGTCATTATAAATAAATAAAAAATTAAAACACAAATGTAATGTATTAACTAACACGTAAGGTTAATAAATCGTTTTATTTTAAAATATTGAAAATTAATAACTTATATCAGTACTTGTTTTCCCTTTGATTTTCGAGCATCTTTTCAAGATTTTCCTTGGTAAGCATATAGTCTTTAGCATCTTTTCCTTTCCATCTGTAGTAAGAGAATAAAGGAAATACGACGAAAAATAAACCCAATACACCAAACCCAATGAGCTTTTCGGTGTAATTTGTATCTAAAACTAGTCCACAAACGATACTTCCTACAGAGGTAATAAATGCAATAAGTGTTATAATATGAATAGGTTTCATCAATTATATTCTAAGATGTAAAATTAATCAATTCGTTACGATACGCTGTTAAAAGTTTAGACTTTGAAACAAAACCGAAATATTTATTGTCTTTTACGACTGGTAAATTCCAAGCTCTAGATTGCTGAAATTTTTTCATTACTTTCTCCATAGAGTCCTCTTCGTAATAAATGATTTCTGGCGGTTTTTGCATAAAAGTTTCAACAGTTGTAGAGTTATAAAGTGACTGATCGAACATTACAGACCTAATATTATCCAATAGAATGATACCGATAAAATTCCGTTCGCTATCTGTAACAGGAAATAGGTTTCGGTTAGATTTTGAAACTCCATTTTTCAACATATCTCCAAGTGTCATGTCTGGGTGTAATTCTACAAAATTTTGCTCAATAACAGAATCGAGCTTCATTAAGGTAAGAACGCTTTTGTCTTTGTTTTGAGTGAGAAGCGCACCTTTTTCTAATAATTCTTTGGTGTAAATAGTATGGTCTAAACCATTTTTATTGATGATAAAAGACATAGAAGCAGTTATCATTAAAGGTACAAAGAGTTGATAGCCTCCGGTGATTTCGGCAATTAAGAAAATAGCAGTTAATGGAGCATGCAGCACACCTGCGATAAGACCTGCCATGCCAATTAAGGTGAAGTTAGCTTCAGACACGTTAAAACCTAAGCCGCAATGATTAATCACTTTTGCAACCACATTTCCTAAAGCACTTCCCATTACTAATGTAGGGATAATAATTCCGCCAGTTCCACCTGCTGCAAAGGTGGTAGTCATGGCAATGGCTTTAAAAATGGTAATTCCAAAAAGAAGGGCAATTACAATCCAGATATTGTCTAGGTGATCATCAAAAGGTGTTTTGCCTAATGCTTCAATGTCATTACCGAGCAAAAGGTTATTTATAAAACCAAAACCTTCACCATAAAGTGGTGGAATAAAAAAGAGCATTACTCCAATGGCTAATCCACCAATAATTAGTTTTTGTCTTGCGGACTTTAATCGGTTGAATATTGATGTAACTCCAAAATAAATTTTAGAAAAATAGATAGAAGCAACTCCAGTGCCAATGCCTAAAAGGATATAAAACAATGTGTCTTTTATGGCAAATTTGTCTGAAACGCTAAACTCAAATAAGACACTATCTCCTAGAAAGAAATACGAGGTTATTACCGAAGAAACAGATGCGATTAACAAAGGTAATAACGAAGCAAAAGTTAAGTCTAAACTAAATACTTCAATTGCAAAAATAATTGCAGCAATAGGTGACTTAAAAATAGATGCAATAGCGCCTGCAGCAGCACAGGCAATTAATAAACTTCTGGTTTTTCTATCAATATGTAATAAGCGACTAAAGTTAGAACTTAATGCAGATGCCGAAGCAATTGCAGGTCCTAACAAACCAACCGAACCACCAAAACCTACGGTTAGTGGAGCTGTGATTAATGGATAATAAATTTTCTTCTTATCAATGATACCATCTCTTTTTGATAGGGCAAATAGAATAGAAGGTATGGCATGCTCGCTAGGTTTTTTTGAAATATACTTTACAAACAAATACACCAAAAACAAACCCACAATTGGTAAAATAAAATAGATACTATTTTCTGAAAGAATAACTCCTTTTTCAAAAATAGCTTCAATAGCAAAAGTGATGTTTTTTATGAAAACCGAAATGAGTCCAGCTAACAAACCAATGATGAGACTTAGTAAAAAGACAAAGTTTTTTTCGGAGACATGTTTATATCTCCAAATGAGTAATCGTTTTAATAAGTTGGACTTAGTTGGCATAGTTTAAATCTAACAAAAAATCCTGCAAGAAGCAGGATTTAATATTTATGATTTTAAATTCAATTTTAAATGGAGTTCCTGCAATTGTTCGTTATCGATAGGTGCAGGTGCATCTATCATTACATCTCTACCAGAATTGTTTTTAGGGAAGGCGATGAAATCTCTAATGGTTTCTTGACCACCTAAAATAGCCACCAATCGGTCTAAACCAAATGCAATACCACCATGAGGTGGTGCGCCATATTCAAAGGCATCCATTAAGAAACCAAATTGTGCTCTAGCTTCTTCTTCAGAAAAACCTAGGTGTTTTAGCATAATAGCTTGTGTGGCTTTATCGTGAATACGAATAGAACCACCACCAATTTCGTTACCATTTAATACTAAATCGTAAGCATTAGCCTTTACTTCTCCTGGTTTAGAATCTAATAATTCTAATTGACCTGGTTTTGGAGACGTGAATGGATGGTGCATTGCGTGGTAGCGCTCAGTATCTTCATCCCATTCTAAAAGTGGGAAATCCATAACCCAAAGTGGTGCGAATTCGTCTGGTTTACGTAAGCCTAAACGTTCTGCTAATTCCATACGTAAAGCACTTAATTGCGCTCTAACTTTATTAGTATTTCCTGAAAGCACACAGATTAAATCACCAGCTTTTGCTCCAGTCACTTCTGCCCATTTTGCTAAATCGTCTTGATCATAAAACTTATCTACAGAAGATTTGAAAGTGCCATCTTCATTACAACGGCAATACACCATTCCTAAAGCACCAACTTGAGGGCGCTTTACCCAATCAATAAGTTTATCTATTTCTTTTCTGGTATATGCATTTCCGCCAGGAACTGCGATACCAACTACCAACTCAGCAGAATTGAATACGTTGAAATCTTTATGTTTTGCAACGTCATTTAATTCGCCAAATTCCATCCCAAATCTAATGTCTGGTTTGTCATTTCCGTACAAACGCATAGCGTCATCGTACAGCATTCTTGGGAACTTGTCGACTTCAACACCGTTTACTTCTTTTAATAAGTGACGAGTTAAGCCTTCAAACGTATTTAAAATATCTTCTTGCTCAACAAATGCCATTTCACAGTCTATTTGTGTGAACTCTGGCTGACGGTCGGCACGAAGATCTTCGTCTCTAAAACATTTTACAATCTGAAAATATTTGTCCATGCCACCAACCATAAGCAATTGCTTAAAAGTTTGAGGTGACTGTGGCAATGCGTAAAATTGACCTTCGTTCATGCGAGAAGGTACCACAAAATCACGAGCACCTTCTGGTGTAGACTTTATTAAGTATGGAGTTTCAACTTCAATAAAACCGTCATTAGAAAGATAATTTCTAACAGCTTGAGCAACTTTATGTCTGAAGATTAAACTATTCTTCACAGGATTACGACGAATATCTAAGTAACGATATTTCATTCGTAGGTCATCACCACCATCGGTTTTGTCTTCAATAGTAAAAGGTGGTACTAAAGAGGTGTTTAAAACATTTAATTCAGAAACTAAAACTTCAATATCACCAGTTGGAATATTTGGGTTTTTAGAAGCACGCTCTACAACAGTTCCTTTCACTTGTACTACAAACTCTCTACCTAATTTTTGAGCGCTGTCTAAGATGTCCTTTGGTGTACGCTCCTCATCAAAATAGAGTTGTGTAATACCATATCGATCTCTTAAATCGACATACACCATAAATCCTTTATCTCTAACTCCTTGAACCCATCCTGAAAGGGTAACTTTTGCATTGCTATCTGTGGCTCTTAATTCACCACAATTATGACTTCTGTACATATCTAAATTTTATAATCTTCACCTTTGCGAAATGCTAGGGTGAATGCGGATGCAAATTTAATGAAGTTAAATGATTAAAAAATAAAAAAGCCCCAACAATTGTTGAGACTTTTTCTGCTATTAATCAAACCTTCTCAGTGAAATAAAGGTTGTTTTTTTCTGAATAGAAAACTTTATTGTTGACCTTCTACTCTTTTATCCATATTGAATGGCTCTTGTAAATCTGTTTCAGTTTCTGTGCTCGCTACTCGGTCTTTATGCATCCACATTTTTAATCTAACACTTAGATAGAATAAGATTGGTACTACAATGAGTGTTAGGAATGTAGCGATTAAGAGACCATAAATTACTGTCCAAGCCAAAGGTCCCCAGAATACTACGTTATCACCTCCCATATAAATGTTAGCATCAAAATCTGAAGCTAACGTAAAGAAGTTAATGTTGAGTCCTATTGCCAGTGGAATTAAACCTAATATAGTTGTAATTGCCGTTAATAGTACAGGTCTAAGACGTGCTTTACCAGCTTTAACAATGCTTTCGTATAAGTGTTCTTTAGTTAGATATTGGTCTTCATCTAGATCGAGTTGGTTTTTCTTTCTATCGATAAGAAGTTGAGCATAATCTAATAATACCACACCATTATTTACCACAATTCCGGCAAGTGAAATAATACCAACCATCGTCATCATAATAACAAAGGCGCTTCCTGATAACACTATACCTCCAAACACTCCGATAAAACTCAAGAAAATAGCAAGCATAATAATTGCTGGTTTAGAAATGGAATTAAATTGGAAAATCAATATGAAGAATATCAATGCCAAACCAGTAAAAAATGCACCCATTAAGAACGCCATTTGCTTGTTCTGCTCTTCAATCTGCCCTGTGTAATCAATTTTGATACCTTCTGGAAGACCCTTAAAGCTCTTCATTTCATTTTGAATCTGATTTACAATAGCCCCTGCATCTGTATGACCAGGTGCTAAGGCAGAATATACTGTAACCACACGCTTAGTATCTTTGTGTTTTATGGCACTGAACCCAGAATTATTTTTGTGTTTAGCGACAGCAGATAGCGGTATTTCTTTAATCTGACCAGTGTTATCTCTAAACGTAATATTCTGATTAAAAAGTGCACTTGTATTATATCTATTGTCTTTGTTGAATCTTACATAGATATCAAAATCGTCACCATCTTCTTTGTAAATACCAGCTTTAGCACCAAAAATTGAATTACGTAATTGGTCACCTATTTGCTTAGCACTAACACCAAGTTCACCAGCTTTTTCTCTATCAACTTCAACAATCATTGAAGGTTTATCCTTGTTGACATCGATTTTAAGCTCATCAATACCAGCAATATTTTTAGAGTTAATAAACTCACGCATTTGCTCTGCGGTTACAATAAGTTCATCATAATCGCTACCTTCAATTTCAATATTGATAGGTGAACCAGCAGGTGGTCCGTTGGCATCTTTTTCAACTGAAATCAGAACTCCTGGATAAATACCAACCAAAGCTTCCTGTACTTTTTGGCGTAGGATCTCACTATCTTCACCACGACGGTATTTGTACTCGCGCATTGAGGCAGTAATCTTGGCTTTATGAGGCATTTCTGCAGCAGATCCACCATCGGTTTGAGGGTTTCCGGCACCTTCACCAACTTGAGATACAGCACTTTCTACCAAGAAGTTTCTGTCTCCATCCATGTAATGACTGTCGTTAACAACGTCATATACACGCTTTTCAATCTGCTTTGTAATTGCATTGGTTTTCTCAATTGCAGTTCCTTCAGGATATTCGATGTAGACAATAATTTGATTTGGTTTATTGTCAGGAAAAAATTCAACTTTTGTACGTTGTGTTCCTAATGAGATTCCAAACGCTATAAATGCAGCTATAAGTAATAAGAATGTACCGATACTAAGAAGGTAAGGCTTCCTTTTTGAAAGTGCCCAACGCAATTGCCCTTCATACCAGCTTTCTAATTTAACTAAGGCTTTATTTTGGAAGCTATTAGCCCAGTTTCTAATAAATAGACGATAAGCCCAGAGCATTATGGCTGTGAAAATCATGATGGTTCCTAAACCTCTGTAAGCTCCACCAAACAAAAGAATGAGTACACCAATAACTGCTACAATGACGGTAATTTTAATAATCTGCTTTAAAGGCATGTCTTTATCTTCAATAGTCATGTAGCGTGAAACTAAAACAGAGTTAAAGAAGATTGCAACAAATAGTGAAGAGCCTAAAACAATTGACAATGTTATAGGTAAAATCTTCATGAATTCACCCATAATTCCCGGCCATAAACCGAGAGGAACAAATGCTGCAACAGTAGTTAAAGTTGAAATAATAATTGGAAATGCAATCTCACCAATACCTTTTTTAGCAGCCTTTTTTCGACTCATGCCTTCTTCATCCATCAATCGATAGACGTTTTCAACAACTACAATACCGTTATCTACCAACATACCAAGACCCATGATAAGTCCAAAAAGTACCATAGTATTTAAACTATAGCCAATAAGGTTCAGAATCATAAGCGACATAAACATAGACATTGGTATTGCAAAACCAACGAATAGTGCATTCTTAAATCCTAAGAAGAACATCAATACCGTTACAACGAGAATCACACCAAAAATGATGTTGTTTACCAAGTCATCAACCTGACCAATGGTAACCGAAGATTGATCATTAGTTATAGAAACTTCTAAATCTTGAGGAAACACATTATCAATAGCATCTTGAACGATTACTTGAATTTGCTCAGCAGCAGCCACCATGTTTTTTCCTGCACGTTTCTTAACATCGAGCATCACAACAGGCTCTCCTGATTTTCTAGCAAAAGTGGTTTTGTCCTCTTCTTTAAAAGACACTGAAGCCACATCTTTAAGGTAAATAGCATTACCGTTTTCAGATTTTACAACAAAATTCTCTAGCTCAGATGGGTCTTCAATTTCACCAATAACTCTAATGGTACGACGTTGTCCGCTAGCCTTTAGGTTGCCAGCAGATTGTGTTAAGTTTCCGTTGGAAATGGCTCCAATAATATCGCTGAAGGTAACTTTTGCTGCCATCATTTTATAGATATCTACAGCAACTTCAACTTCTTTTTCTTGCGCACCTCTAATATCAGCTTTTTTGATTTCTTGTAAATCTTCAATTTCATCTTGAAGATATTCAGCATAATCTTTAAGTTTTTCAATTGGGTAATCACCAGAAATATTAATGTTTAGAATAGGCATTTCTTCAGAAAGGCTTAATTCAAAAACATCTGGTTCTACTTTGGCTCCGTTAAACGTTGGCCAATCTTCACTAGCGGTTTCGGTATCAACTTCATCCTTTACCTTTTGTTTTGCCTGTTCTACGGTTAGTCCCTCATCAAACTCCACAATAACCATAGAGTAATCTTCTTGAGACGTTGAGGTAATTTCAACGACATTACTCACGGTTTTTAGTTCGTCTTCTAGTGGATCTGTGATAAGTTTTTCAATATCCTCAGCAGTATTTCCTGGGAATAATGTGCTAATGTAGATTTTGGTTTCGTTAACCTCAGGAAAATTTTCTCTTGGCATACTGAAAAATGCAGTTATACCAACATAGAAGAAAACCAAAATTAAGACATTCATCGTGGTTTTGTTGTTGATTGCCCACGACGATAAGCCAAATTCCTTATCTGTATTTTTCTTCTTTTTATTTGCCATTACCTTCTTCTTTATAGTTGATTACTTCCACAGATTGTCCGTCTCTAACACTACGCGCACCTTCTTTAATAATTTCTGCTCCGGTTTCTAAGCCGTTTAGAATTTCTATAACATCTCCTTGAGTTTTTCCTGTTTCAATAATGACACGTTTGGCATTGCCAATACCTTTTTCGTTTTTGTTTGTAACCACATAAACGTATTGCTCACCTTCAGCATTTTCTGAAATTACACTTTGAGGAATAAGAATGGCTTCTTTATTAGTATAATCGTTAATCTTTAACTTAGCTGTAAGGTTTGGCTTTATAGATTTGTCTTTATTAGGTACTTCAATTTCAACTTTAAAGGTTCTGTTTGCTGGATTTATAACATCACCTGCTTGACGAATTTTAGTGTCGATTTTTTTGTTTAGAACAGGAAGTTCAACAATAACATCTTTATTTTTTACAACATCAGTAACGTATCGCTCTGGAACTTCAGTTTCGATATACATATTATTAAGATTTACAATACGCATTAATGGAGATGCACCAGCGGCAACTACACTTCCTTGCTCAGTAATAACATCATCAATAGTTCCAGAAAAAGGAGCTTTTACTACAGTTTTTGCAATTTGCTGTTGCATTTGATTCACCGCTTCTTGTTGAGATTCGTAAGTAGACTTAGCTTGTAAATACTGAATTTCACTACCTATATTTTGATCCCAAAGACGCTTTTGACGTTCGTAAGTTGTCTTTGCTAAATCAGCCTGGATTTTTAATTGTGCTAGCTGTTGACTTAAGCCACCATCATCAATTTTTGCTAGTGTTTGTCCTTTACTAACTTGTTGCCCTTCCTTTACATATACGTTAGTTAGAATACCATTATACTCTGGTGTAATAACCAAAAGATCTTTTGTGGTGACGTTTCCTTGAAGTTCTAAAATATGCTTAAACTCTTCGGTTTTGGCAGTGATTGTAGTAATTAAAGGAACGTGTTGTACAGTATCTAAAGTCGCGATTTTTTCATCCAATAACTTTATTTTTTCGTTAATGGCATCTTGCTCGTTAACTAACTCACCACGTTTTTTTCTTATGGTTTCTAGGTTATCGCTTTCTAGAACTTTTTCTACAGAATTCTTTTTTTGCTCTCCGCATGAGGCTAAAAGAATCGATAATAATAGTATGGAATATATTTTTTTCATAATTCGTTTCTTTTGATTGATTATTTTGGTGAAATGGTGTTTAGTGCTGTTTCTAACTCTGCTTTGGTATTAATAACGTCTAGCATGGCTTGTAATAATTCTTGCTGAGCAGTATAGAGCTGCGTTTGTGCTTGGCGTAACTCAAAACTAGAACCAATACCTTCAAAAAACTTCGTTTGATTTTTGTTTTCTATACGCTCTGCGAGTTTTAGATTTTCTTGCTTGTTTTGATAGTCTTCAATAGCAAATTGGTAATTACTTTTTGCTGTTTCAATCTGTAATTTTAGACGTTGTTCTGTTTCGGTAAGGTCATCTTGTGATTTTTCAAGATTAATTTTTGCACGTTGAGTTGCAGCGCTTCTTTTACCAGAACTAAAAATTGGGATATCGAGGTTAAAACCAAATGCAGAGAAACCAGCCCAACTTTGTTCTTTGTCTAAAAATGTAAACTCATCACTAAACCCTAAATAGCCACCATTAAGATATGCGCTAAGCGTTGGTAGTGCTCTGGTTTTTTCTAATTTTAGTAAAAGTTCTTTAGACTTTTTGTCGTTTTCTGCAATTTTATAATCAATATTTGCTGTTATATCATTCTCAAATTCTAAAGTTTCTAAAGAAATATTCTTTTGGGTGAGTTGTTCTAAATTCTCAGTCAGCGTTATTTTAGCAGCATAGTCTATACCCAATGTAATGTTGAACATTTGGTAAGCAATACCTCTAAGACGAATGGAATTGTTGAGATTGCTTTTTAGGTTTGACAGTGTTATTTGCAATTGCTCAACGCTTTCCTCTTCTTCTAATCCATTTTCATAGATTTTGGTAGTTTCGTTAAGATTCTTCTCTAAAACTTCAATGTTTTTTTCTAAAATAAGTACGCTTTCTTCGGAAAGTAGTACGTTGCCGTAAGCATTAATCACATTTTTTCTTACCTCTAAATCTGTTTTCTCTTTAGCATTTTTTGAAATTTCTAAAAACACCTTAGCAGATTGAAGGCCAACTAAATAAGATCCGTCAAATATTAACTGGTTTAGTGTTGCTGTTGCATTAACATTTTGCTTGGTGCCAAAAACTACTTCAGCAAAATCGCCTTCCTGTCCTCCAAAAAATTCAGCAGGTACTAAAGACACTTGTTGTTTTAAATTGTTTTGATAACTCGCATTTGCGCTCAGTTGAGGTAAGCCTGTTGCAGTGGTTTCCCATTTTTGTTTTTTAGCAGCTTCAATATCTCTAGCCGCATTTTTTGCTTGTCTATTGTTCTCTAGTGCATAATCGATAGCTTCTTGTAAAGTAAAACTTGTAGGTTGCTCTTGAGAAACACCTATGGCACTTGCAAATAAACATGTAATTAATATGAGTGTTTTTCGCATTGGGTATTATTGATTTTGATTGATTTCTAAGATTTTGTTTAATTTTTCTAATCCTTTTGAAGTACAAATACCTCTAAGATGATATTCTAAATAATATTCCATTAAAGTGTTCATAGAAAAAGCTTTTAAAGGAAATAGTTCCTGGTCTTTAAGAGTTACCATACAGTTGAAGTAAATTCTTGAAATAAAATTAACGTTAATGTTGTCTCTGTATAGACCAAGTTTAATACCTCTATTTAAGTTTTCTATCACACAACCTTGCATCACTTCAAACTGTTTAGATTTCAACGAGGCAAAAATTTTAGGATAATATTTTTGTAACTGGTATTGTGGAGAGGACTTTTCGTTTTTCAGATGTTCCATCACAAATTTTTTCACATCAAAAACCTCCTCAATGGGATTTTTTTCTAATGCACATATATGATCAATACCACAAGAAATGGTTTCAAACATATATAATGTTGTAGCTTCTACCAATTTGGTTTTGTTTGGAAAATGCACATAGATGGTTTTCTTTGATATGCCCATTTCGTTAGCAATATCATCCATAGTTACGCTCTTAAACCCATAGTTTAAGAACATATCAACAGCTGTTTTTAAAATTTTGTGTTTCATAATTAAGGCGCAAATCTACAACAGGAAACTTTAAAAACAAAAAAAGTTTCCTGCGTTTTAATAATTATTTAACATTGGTAATCTTAGCTTTAAATTTGCCGAAAGCATTATTTTTGTCTTATGCAAAACATTGAAGCTTACCAAAAGTCCTTTATAAAGTATTTAGAGGATTTTGCTATTGAAAGAGAACCGGTAAATCTCTACGAGCCTGTAAATTATATATTAAAGTTAGGTGGAAAGCGTCTTCGACCAGTACTAACTATAATGGCGGCTGATATTTTTGGGGACAAGGCAGCATTAGCCATGAATGCAGCACTTTCTGTTGAGGTTTTTCATAATTTTTCGCTGGTACACGATGATATTATGGATGATGCTCCATTAAGGCGTGGTAAGAAAACAGTACACGAAAAATGGGATCTTAATACAGGAATATTATCTGGTGATGCTATGTTGATTTTAGCCTATCAACTGTTTGAAAACTATGAGCCAAAAATCTTTCAATCTTTAGCAAAGTTGTTTAGCAAAACAGCTTTGGAGGTTTGTGAAGGTCAACAATACGATATTGATTTTGAAACACGAAACGACGTTACAATACCTCAATATCTTAAAATGATAGAGTATAAGACAGCAGTTTTAGTTGGTGCAGCCATGAAAATGGGAGCCATCGTAGCTGAAGCCTTAGAACAAGATCAGGATGGTATTTATGATTTTGGACGTTACCTAGGTATTGCTTTTCAGCTTCAAGATGATTATTTAGATGCTTTTGGTAATCCTGAAACCTTTGGTAAGCAAGTAGGAGGAGATATTTTAGAAAACAAAAAAACCTATTTATACCTTAAAACACTAGAACTTGGTAGTGATATAGAGAAGTATAATTTATTAGAGTTAATGTCTAACACTTCAATTACTAATGAAGATAAGGTCGAAAAAGTAAAAGCACTTTTTAATGCTTCAGGTGCGGCTGACGCCACGCAATTAGCTGTTAAAGATTATACTAAAAAAGCGTTTAGTGTATTAGAAAAACTAAATATTTCTGAAGATAAGAAACAAATACTCCAATTGTTTGGTGAACAATTAATGAATAGACGTGTGTAATGGCATTGCCTGTAAACTTTAAAGACCTAATTGCCGAGGCAAATGCATTAAAGTTGTACAAAAAACTAATTGTTCAGCTTAATAAAGATTTACTTTTTGCAAATGTAGATATACAATTTAATGAGGAGACATTGCCAACTAGCTTAAAATTGGTTCTACAAGACACTATTTTTCATCTTATACAGCACAAATTTTCAGACTATCTTAATTTGCTTTATCAGGTAGATGTATCTGAGCAAAAAATTAAATCACTTGATAGTGATGATATGGTTAAATTATCTGAAGATGTTACTTTTTTAATTCTTCAAAGAGAGTGGCAAAAGGTTTGGTATAAAAATAGGGGTTCATCCTAAATCCTTTCCTTTGATAAGCCTAGGTTGGACTTTGTTTCTAAAACCAAAACCTAACAAAAGGCATCCAAGCTTGGTTTTGTATGCTCTTATCTTCATCATAAAGCACATCATACCTTATACCAAAAGTTACATTGCCGCTTCGGTAACCAATACCCAAAAATAATGCAGGATACCAATAGCTGTCATCTACATTACTTACAAACTGTTCATCAAAATCTCGGTTTACATAAAGTTGTTCAAATTCAGTAGAAATTTGTAACTCTCTATAAGGATTAAATAAGCCAATTACACTGCCGCCAACAACGGTAGATTTAAATACATCGCGCTGCGAGCTATATTGAAAATTGAGCCCAATACCAGTAGAGACATACGGATTAAAATTATATAAAGCATTAGGAGCAATAGCTCCGCTAAAAAAACCATCTCCAAAGTTTAATCCAACACCACCACCAAATTGAACGTTTCTCCAAAAATTATCTCCATCAGTAGTACTCTGAGCATTTGAAGAAACCATAAAAAAACATATAAGAACACTGCTTAAAATTATTTTTATGGAAGTCTTTAATCTAAATTTTATCATCTTAATAATTCTTGTATCCTTATTTGTTATAAATATAATAAAACGGTTAGTATATCTACTAAAAGTTGTATTTTTGAAGAAATTTTGTTGAAACGACAACGTCTCGTAAAAATAATGGATAAATATTCCTTTCTCAACGCAGCACATACAGCATATTTTGCTGACTTATACGACCAATATCTTAAAAATCCAGATGCCATAGAACCGAGTTGGCGTGCCTTTTTTCAAGGGTACGATTTCGGCTCTGAAAATTATGGAATGGATGGTGAAATAGTAGAAGGTGTGTCTGCTCAAATTCCTGAACATCTTCAAAAAGAATTTCAGGTTGTAAAACTTATTGATGGTTATAGAAATAGAGGGCATTTGTTTACAAAAACAAACCCAGTTAGAGCTAGAAGAAAATACGCTCCAACTTTAGAAATTGAAAATTTTGGTCTTTCTAAAGATGATTTAAATACTGTTTTTTCTGCTGGTGAAATCATAGGTATTGGTACTTCGACACTACAGAGTATTATAGATCACCTAGAGAGCATTTATTGTGATTCTATTGGTGTAGAATATATGTATATAAGGAAACCAGAGGAAATTCAGTGGATTCAAGAAAAACTGAATGTTAATGATAATCATCCTAAGTTTTCTCCAGATCAGAAGAAGAACATTCTAAGAAAATTAAATGAAGCTGTTTCTTTTGAAAATTTCTTACATACTAAATATGTTGGTCAAAAACGATTTTCTTTAGAAGGAAACGAATCTCTTATTCCTGCTTTAGATGCTATGATAGAAACAGCAGCTGAGTATGGAGTTAAAGAGTTTGTTATGGGTATGGCACATCGTGGCCGTTTAAGTACGCTTACAAACATATTTGGTAAATCTGCAAAAGATATCTTTAGCGAATTTGATGGTAAAGATTATGAAGAACAGATTTTTGATGGTGATGTAAAATACCACTTAGGTTGGACGAGTGATCGCGAAACCGACTCTGGTAAAAAGATAAACCTAAGTATTGCTCCAAACCCTTCGCATCTTGAAACTGTAGGTGCAGTTGTAGAAGGTATATCTAGAGCCAAACAAGACAAACCAGAAATTGAAGATGCTTCGCAAGTATTACCAATTGTAGTACATGGTGATGCTGCTATTGCTGGACAAGGCCTTGTGTACGAAGTTGTGCAAATGGCGCAATTAGATGGTTACAAAACAAACGGAACAGTACATATTGTAGTAAACAACCAGATAGGTTTTACTACAAATTATTTAGATGCACGTTCTAGTACCTATTGTACAGATGTAGGTAAAGTTACCTTGTCACCAGTACTTCATGTTAATGCGGATGACGCAGAGTCTGTGGTACACGCAACATTATTTGCACTTCATTTTAGAATGAAATTTAAGCGCGATGTATTTATAGACTTATTAGGTTACAGAAAATATGGTCATAACGAAGGTGATGAGCCTAAGTTTACACAACCATTGTTATACAAAGCAATTGCAAAGCACAAAAATCCAAGAGATATCTATGCAGAGCGATTAATTGCTGAAGGTGTAATAGATAAAGACCATGTTTCAAAAATTGAAAAAGATTACAAGGATAAATTAGAAGAAAAACTTGAAGATTCTCGTAAAGTAGAAAAGACTGTTATTTCTCCATTTATGCACGAGCAATGGAAAGATTTTGAGCGTGTAGATGAAGAGGAAATGATGAAGCCTATTGATACAAAGGTTTCAAAGGAGCTTCTTACAGATATTACTAAGGTTATTTCTAATTTACCAGAAGATAAAAAGTTTATCAGAAAGATTCAGCGTTTAGTAGAATCGCGTCAAACGATGTTTGATGAAGATAGACTAGATTGGGCAATGGCAGAGCATTTGGCTTATGGTTCATTGTTATCAGAAGGCTTTAATGTTAGAATTTCTGGTCAAGATGTTGAGCGTGGTACCTTCTCGCACAGACATGCTGTTGTTAAAGTAGAGGATAGTGAAGAAGAAATTATCTTACTAAAAAATGTATCAGACAACCAAGGGCAATTCAATATCTATAACTCATTATTATCAGAGTATGGTGTTGTAGGTTTTGATTATGGTTATGCCATGGCAAGTCCTAATACATTAACCATTTGGGAAGCACAGTTTGGCGACTTTAGTAATGGAGCACAAATTATGTTAGACCAATATATTTCTTCTGGTGAAGATAAATGGAAAACCTCTAACGGATTGGTAATGCTGTTACCTCACGGTTACGAAGGGCAGGGTGCAGAACACTCTTCTGGTCGCATGGAGCGTTATTTACAGTTGTGTGCAAAAGACAATATGTTTGTGGCAGATTGTACAACACCAGCCAATATGTTTCATTTGTTACGTAAGCAAATGAAGGCTAATTACAGAAAGCCATTAATTGTGTTTACACCAAAAAGTTTATTACGTCATCCTAAAGTAGTATCTACTGTAGATGAGTTTGCAAACGGAAATTTCCAGACGGTAATAGATGATGCAAGTGCTAGTGTAGATAAAGTTAAAACGTTAGTGTTTGTAACAGGTAAATTCTATTATGATCTTCTAGAAGAACAAGAAAAGTTGGGTAGAGAAAATGTTGCTTTGGTAAGAATAGAGCAATTATTTCCATTACCAATAGATGAAATTAGAAACATAGTTGGTAAATATAAGAATGCAGAAGATGTCGTATGGGCACAAGAAGAACCACGAAATATGGGAGCTTACAGTCATATGATGATGCATTTAGATGAAGCAAGAACATGGCGTGCAGCAAGTAGAAGGCCGTATGGTGCACCTGCAGCAGGGAGTTCGGTGCGTTCTAAAACAAGACATCAAGAAGTTATCGATTATGTTTTTGATAAAAGCAAGAATAACCAAATAAGAAGTAAAAAATAATTAAACCAAAAAAGGGTTAAATACAATAACGCATGATTTTAGAAATGAAAGTGCCTTCACCAGGCGAATCAATTACTGAGGTAGAAATTGCAGAATGGTTAGTAGAAGATGGAGATTATGTAGAAAAAGACCAAGCTATAGCTGAGGTTGATAGTGACAAGGCAACATTAGAATTGCCAGCTGAAGCCAGTGGTACCATTACCTTAAAAGCTGAAGAAGGCGATGCTGTTGCTGTTGGGCAAGTTGTATGTTTAATAGATACCAGTGCAGAGAAGCCAGAAGGTAGTGAAAGTCCTGCTTCTACAAAAGAAGAAAAGAAGGAAGAAGCTCCTAAGGAAGAGGTAAAACCAGTTGCTACAGAATCTAAAACCTATGCAACAGGTACTCCAAGTCCTGCTGCTAAAAAGATAATAGAAGAAAGAGGGCTAGATGCTAGTACTATAAGCGGAACTGGTAAAGATGGTCGTATTACAAAAGATGATGCTGTAAATGCAGTGCCATCTATGGGAACGCCAACAGGAGGAAACAGAGGAACATCTCGTAGCAAAATGTCTATGTTGCGTCGTAAAGTAGCAGAGCGTTTGGTTGAAGCTAAGAATACAACAGCCATGTTAACGACTTTTAACGAAGTTAACATGACTCCAATTTTTGAATTACGTAAACAATATAAAGAAGAGTTTAAAGCTAAGCACGGAGTAGGTCTTGGTTTTATGAGTTTCTTTACATTAGCTGTAGTAAGAGCTTTACAAGAATATCCAGCTGTGAATTCTATGATAGATGGAAAAGAAATGATTTCTTACGATTTTGTTGATGTAAGTATTGCTGTTTCTGGACCAAAAGGATTGATGGTGCCAGTAATAAGAAATGCAGAAAACCTAACTTTTAGAGGTGTTGAAGCAGAAGTAAAACGTTTGGCACTAAGAGCTAGAGATGGTCAAATTACTGTAGATGAAATGACAGGTGGTACCTTTACTATTTCTAATGGCGGTGTATTTGGTAGTATGTTATCTACACCAATTATAAATCCTCCGCAGAGTGGTATTTTGGGTATGCATAATATTATTCAGCGTCCAATTGCTGTAGACGGTAAGGTTGAAATTCATCCAATGATGTACGTCGCTTTATCTTACGATCATAGAATTATTGATGGCAGAGAATCTGTAGGTTTCTTAGTAGCAGTTAAAGAAGCTTTAGAGAACCCAACAGAATTATTAATGAATAATGATGTTAAAAAGGCTTTGGAATTATAAAAGCCATATCAAGATTTTTATAAACTAAAAAAGCGCAATTAATTACTAATTACGCTTTTTTTACTCCTAACTAACAAAGAGTAACTAACTAAAATTAACTAAAAAAATTAACAGCTATATTCGCTGAGATGACTATAACAGAACTTACAATTAATAGAATCATAAATATTTTATCCCTTTTTGTAGTGTCTTCTTTCATTGTTTCCATAATATTTCTTTTTTAAAAAAGCTCTGAACGTTTATTTCTGCCCAGAGCTTTTTGAGAATATAATCTGAGGCATTGATTAATAGCTCTGTAAAATTCTAAATAATTATAATACAATACTATACGTAACTTTACGTATTTTTTGAGTTTTTTACCAAAAAAAGAGCCTCGGAAGACTTCCAAGGCTCAAATAATCCCCTAAGAACTAATTAATAGCTCGTTATTAACCCTTAATTAATAACAGTGTAAAATTCCGAATAATTATAATACGATACTATACGTAACTTTACGTATTTTTTGAAAAATTCTAGAGATAATCAGAATTTTCTTTTGCCCAAATAAGTAGACTGTTTTGTTTGCTCTGCAATTTTAATTTCTTAATAATATTGCTTTTGTGCTTTTCTACAGTTCTTGTAGATACAAAAAGTAAGTCGGCAATTTCAACACCAGTTTTGTTTTGTGCTATCAGCCCAATGATTTTAGTTTCTGTCTTTGTTAAAAGCTGTAGCTCTTCAGGTGCTTCATCAACTTCTATGTAAGCTAAAAGCTCTGGGCTAAAATAGGGTTTGTCTTCAGTCACTGAAGAAATACAGTTTTCAATTTCGTCTAATGCAAACTCTTTTAATACATAACCATAAACACCTAAAGCTTTAGCTTCGTTATATATTTTCTCATCTTTTTCAAAAGTAATGAGGACTATTTTGGTTTTGAGGTTCGCCTTTTTACATTTTTCAGCAATTTGTAAACCTGAAAAAAAAGGCATTTTAATATCTAGAATAGCAATATCAGGTGTATGAGCTTTTATCAATGCCAAAGCTTCTTTGCCATTTTTTGCACTGGCAAGGACATTATATTCTTTTTCGTGTAAAAAGTCTTGAAGACCTTTTAGCACCAAAGGATGGTCATCTGCTATTATAATGGTGGGATTCATTGAGCTATTAATCAACTAAGGGAGATAAATATAAAAAGAATCTTTTGGTTAGGAAATTTCTTTTAGCTTTAAGTAAAGGTATTTCTTCTCGTAATCGATTATCGCTTTTCCTTTCTTTAAAATATCTGCACCAATAATGCCGTCCACAGGATCTGCATTATGATTAACAAGTCCAGTGTTAACGTGCGAAAGGTTAAAAAGAATCAGTGCTACTCTACTTTTTTTCCATTTTCCAATTTTTAAGTTGTTGGATTTAGAAATTTGAGTCGTCATGTTAGAAGCTCCAGCACCAACGGCTTTAATTTCAGAATCCTTTACTCTAAGGTTAAAGCGTTCTATGGCTTCAAAGCCAACACAGCTACTGGAAGCGCCAGTGTCTAAAATAAATCGTCCTTTAACTCCATTAATAGTAGCCTTAATTTCAAAATGATTAGTCTTGGTCAATTTGAGTTTTATCTTGGAGTAGCCTTTGTTTAGAAGAAAGTCTTTTAACGTTTCCATTTTAAAATTTTGTGTAAATATAACATACTAAACGTTTATTTTTGGCAAATGATTATTACTGATACACACACGCATTTATACAGCGAAGCTTTTGATGAAGATAGAGCAACTATGATACAGCGTGCTTTGGATGAAAATGTTTCACGCTTTTTTATTCCTGCAATAGACTCTACCTACACCGAAGCAATGCTTCAACTTGAAAAGGATTTTCCTGAGCATATTTTTTTAATGATGGGATTGCACCCTACACATGTAAAGGAAAATTTTAAAGATGAGTTAGCGCATGTAGAGGACATGTTGTCACAACGAAAATTTTATGCAGTTGGTGAAATAGGAATTGATTTATATTGGGATAAGACCACATTAGATATTCAGATTGAAGCATTCAAATATCAAATCAATCTGGCAAAAAAATATAAGTTGCCAATTGTCATTCACTGTAGAGAAGCATTTGATGAGATTTTTGAAGTTTTAGAACAAGAAAAATCAGACGATCTTTTTGGAATTTTTCACTGTTTTACTGGTACGCTAGAGCAAGCACATAAAGCCATATCGTATAATATGAAGTTAGGTATAGGTGGAGTAGTGACTTTTAAGAATGGAAAAATAGACCAGTTTATAAATGAGATCGATTTAAAACACATTGTTTTAGAGACAGATTCACCTTACTTAGCGCCAAAACCATATCGTGGTAAGCGTAATGAAAGTCTATATGTTATTAAGGTATTAGAAAAATTATCCGAACTTTACGGAATGAGTGTCGAAGACATAGCGGCTATCACAACCGAAAATTCAAAACAAGTATTTGGTATATAGTATGCAAAAGCCCAATATCTTATTAATATATACAGGTGGAACAATTGGTATGATAAAAGATGCCGATACAGGAGCGTTAAGAGCCTTTGATTTTGATAGTATTTTAACGCGTATTCCAGAGATTCGTCTTTTAGATTGTAATATCGAAACCATTTCTTTTGAGGAGCCTATAGATTCTTCTAACATGAGCCCTAAATATTGGGCAGATATAGCTCAAATTATAGAGGTTAATTATCTAACTTTTGATGGTTTTGTAGTGTTGCATGGTAGTGATACTATGAGTTATTCAGCTTCTGCATTAAGTTTTATGCTAGAGAATTTAACAAAGCCAGTCATTTTTACAGGATCTCAATTACCAATAGGAGATTTAAGAACAGATGCTAAGGAGAATTTAATCACATCTATTCAGATGGCATCGTTACAACAAGATGGCTTACCTGTTATAAGAGAAGTAGGTCTTTATTTTGAATACAAATTATACAGAGGCAATAGAACAACTAAAATAAATGCGGAGCATTTTGAAGCCTTTGAATCCTTTAATTATCCTAATTTGGCAGAGTCTGGTGTACACCTTAATGTTAATAAGGAGTATTTATGGCGAACAGTATCAAAAGATCAATTAATAGTTCGCAAAAAGATGAATACTAATGTTGGTGTTTTAAAATTGTTTCCAGGTATCTCTGAGGTGTTAGTTGAAACAATGCTAAATTGTGAAACACTTGAAGGATTAATACTAGAAACCTATGGCGCAGGCAATGCAACAACCGAAGATTGGTTTGTAGATTTATTAAAAAAAGCAATATCAAGAGGTCTCCATATTATTAATGTGTCGCAATGTGCAGGAGGAAGTGTTAATATGGGACAGTATGAAACCAGTTCTAAACTAAAAACCATAGGTGTCATTTCTGGAAAAGACATTACTATAGAAGCTGCCATTACTAAATTAATGTACCTTCTAGGAGAGAATATACCTCACTCAGAATTCAAAAAAACATTTGAAACGTCCTTACGTGGCGAAATGACCTAAAATTAACGATACAAATTTTAGTGTTTGAAGTTTTTTTTGTTATTTGGCACACCGTAATTTTTTGATAAAATTTACAGAGAGGTGGCCGAGTGGTCGAAGGCGCACGCCTGGAAAGTGTGTATACTCCAAAAGGGTATCGAGGGTTCGAATCCCTTCCTCTCTGCACAGATTTTAGGCGATTGTTACATTATTTTTTTTATCTTTAACACTTTAACTAATAAAATTAAGATTAAGAACAATGAAAAGATTATTTTCTATTCTTGCCATAACATGTTTAATGGCTATCGGAACTGTTAATGCCAATGCAACAACATTAGCAACTACAACAGCAACTATCACTACAGTAACTCAAGATGCTGGCGAAACAGCAGGTGAAGATTTGAGTTTCCATCAAGAATTAAAAAAGCGTTTTATTGAAGGTGGCCCAGGCTTTATGGGTATTGTATTATTATGTTTAATTCTTGGTTTAGCAATCGCTATTGAGAGAATTATCTTTTTAAACCTTTCAACTACAAACACTAAAAAATTAACTCAAAATGTAGAAGATGCACTTGCGTCTGGTGGTATAGAAGCTGCTAAAGAAGTTTGTAGAAACACAAAAGGACCAGTTGCCTCTATATTCTATCAAGGTTTAGATAGAGCTGACGAAGATATCGATGCTGCTGAAAAAGCTGTAGTAGCTTATGGTGGTGTACAAATGGGTCAGTTAGAAAAGAATGTGTCTTGGATTTCTTTATTTATAGCATTAGCACCAATGCTTGGTTTCATGGGTACGGTAATCGGTATGATTCAGGCCTTTGATAAAATTGAAGCGGCAGGTGATATGCAACCATCTTTAGTAGCAGGTGGTATTAAAGTAGCACTTTTAACAACAGTATTTGGTCTTATTGTGGCTATTATTCTTCAAATCTTTTACAACTACATCATCGCTAAGATTGACAGTATTGTAAATGACATGGAAGATGCATCAATTACATTGATGGACTTATTAGTAAGACACAAAAAATAAAAGATCATATAAACTATGTTACATAAAATATTAAAAATAGTTGCCGCATTATTGAGTCTGGCTGGGATTGTTTCCCTTGTTAGAATCATTGCTGCAGGTGACGACGCAATTAAAACAGGCGAAAAAGCTGGGTTAGTAGACCCTATGGCTTATATCGCTTATATAATTCTGATTTTAGTTTTAGCTTTTGTGGTGGTTTTTGTAATAAAAAATCTTTTCACAAATACAGCAGGACTAAAAAATACGTTAATAGGAGTAGGTGCTTTTGCAGCGGTATTAATCATATCTTACGTGATATCAGTAGGTCCAGACGAATCATTCCTTAAAGGGTTGTATAAATCTGGAGATGTAATGGCTACAGAGAGCGAGTCTAAGTTAGTAGGTGGAGGTCTTATCGCTTTTTACGTACTAATTGTTATTGCTGCAGTTGCAATGATATTCTCAGGAGTTAAAAAAACATTAAGTAAATAATAAGGTATGGCAAAAAGAGCAGCACCAGAAGTTAATGCAGGTTCAATGGCTGACATTGCCTTCTTACTACTCATCTTCTTCTTGGTAACAACTACTATAGAAAAAGATAAGGGTTTGTTAAGAAGTTTGCCACCTATTGACGACACTGAGGTTGAGCCACCTATTATTAAACAAAAAAACCTATTTACTGTTCTTATAAACAGAAATAACCAATTGCTAGTAGAAGAAAAGCAAATGGAATTAAAGGATTTAAGACAAGCAGCTATAGAGTTTTTGGATAATGGTGGAGGAACCAATGCAGCAGGTGAACGATGTGATTACTGTAAAGGAAAGAGAGACGAATCATCGTCTGACCATCCTGATAAGGCAATTATATCTATGAAACACGACAGAGAAACATCGTACGAGAAATATATAGACGTGCAAAACGAACTTGTAGCGGCCTATAATTTCTTAAGAGAGAGAGAAGCTAAACGTTTGTTCGGTAACTTAAAAGAATACCGAGGAACTGAAAAAGTTTATCAAGCGATGTTAGAAGAGAAAGAAAAGAACCAATTTAGTAAGGATACAATTTTGAATGGCCGAATAGAAGCTGTTAAAAAATTATTCCCTATGAAATTGTCTGAAGCAGAACCAGATAAAAGTTAAAAAGTAACAATTATGTCAAAGTTTAAAAAAGGAAAACAAGGAGATTTGCCAGCGATTTCAACGGCATCTTTACCAGATATTGTATTTATGTTACTTTTCTTTTTCATGGTAGCAACTGTAATGCGTGATAGTTCTCTAATGATAGAGAATAGATTGCCAAGCGCAGATCAGGTAGAGAAGCTTAAGAAAGATAGAACCGCTTTTATATATGCAGGTAAACCTAGTGCTCAATTCAAACAATTGGGTACAGAGCCAGTAATACAATTTAATGACAAAATCATTAAGGTAGAAGAGGTTCAATCTAGTGTATTAGAAGCTCAGCGTGAGTTAACCGAAGAACTACAACCAAAGTTTGTTGTAGGTCTTAAAGTTGATAAAGACACACATGCAGGTTTAGTTTCTGATATTAAGCAAGAGCTTAGAAAAGCAAATACATTAAAAGTAATGTATATTGCTAACGCTAGAGCTGAATAAAAATAGTCTTAATTTTTATATATAAAACGTCCTGAGTAATCAGGACGTTTTTGTTTTATATCGTATAAAGATTTTGTAGTTTTATCTTTATGAAGAATACCTTTTTAGTTGTTTTGTTTATTACAAGCTTCATCGGCTTTTCACAAAATACAGAAGATAAAGAAAAATCTGAATTGTATAAGAACTATCGCGAAGATCAGTTTTATATTTCAGTGACTTATAACCTTCTTAACCAAAAACCAGGTGATGTTAGTCAGAGTGGGTTTTCCTCTGGGTTTCATTTTGGTTTCATTAGAGATATGCCTATTAATGAAAAGCGAACAGTTGCTTTAGGTATAGGTTTGGGGTTGTCTACAAATTCCTATAATCAGAATATAGCCATTAGCGAAACAAATAATCTGGTTTCATTTAATGTGATAGATGAAAGTGGAATCAATGTTTCAAAGAATAAATTTACAACCTATCTATTAGAAGTACCTTTTGAATTTCGATGGAGAAAATCTAGTCCGACCAATTATAATTTCTTAAGAATATATCCAGGATTTAAATTAGGATATCTTTTTTATAATTCAACAAAATTTAAAAGTGATCAAGGCAGCGAGAAGCTTTCTAATATTGATAACTTTAATAAACTACAGTATGGATTAACCTTAAGTGCAGGTTATAGCACGTGGAATGTTCATGTTTATTATGGTCTAAATCCTATTTTTAAAGATTCTGCAAAGTTAGATGGGGAAATTCTAGACATAAGCTCTTTTAAGATTGGTTTAATGTTTTACATTTTATAACCAGTATTTCATAAATAGAATTTGTGGAAATAACCCTGTTATTAGACCAATTAGAAGCTCTTGGTTGGTATGTGCCTTAAGATGTAGGCGAGATGTTGCAATAGCGCCTAAGATAATCATCATTAAAGCTATTGTTCCATTAATATTTATCTTATAATGAAGACCTATAGCTACTGCAAACATAAAGAAACCAGAAGCTGCAATCATATGTATACTTGCTTTAATCTTAAAAACTGCCATTATAAAACAAGCTAGCGTAGAGCATAATATTCCTAAAAAGAAATAATATAACTCAACAATTTCATTTGGTGTTAATACTCTTATTAGTATTAGGGTTATAATTACACAGTTAATAAGTAGAGGGATCAAGCGTTCTCTCGTACTTTTTAAATAAATAGTATCTACCTTGTTTATAGTTTTAAGTAGAAAAAATAACAAGACAGGCAGTATTATAGTAAGTATAACTATAGAGAAAATTTTAGCATTCTGTATAGGTTTTGGGATATAACGAGGTGTTTTGTGAAAATAAAACATCACACCAAGTAAAGGCATAATCAAAGGATGAAAAACAAAAGATATGCTCTTTAAAAGAAAATTTTTCATCCAGAAATTAAATTATAGTTCTTTTCTCAATCTTGCAACAGGAATGTCTAATTGCTCTCTGTATTTAGCAACTGTACGTCTGGCGATAGGATAGCCTTTTTCTTTTAAAATTTTAGATAGGGCTTCGTCAGTTAGAGGTTTCTTTTTGTTTTCTTCTTCAATTACCGTTTCTAAAATCTTTTTTATTTCTCTTGTAGAAACTTCTTCACCTTGGTCGTTGGTCATCGATTCAGAGAAAAATTCCTTTATCAATTTGGTACCGTAAGGAGTGTCTACATATTTGCTGTTTGCTACTCTCGAAATTGTTGAAACATCCATTTCAATTTCATCAGCAATATCTTTTAAGATCATTGGTCTTAGCTTACGTTCATCGCCTGTAAGAAAGTATTCTTTTTGATAATGCATAATGGCACTCATGGTAACAAAAAGTGTCTGCTGACGTTGTCTTACAGCTTCTATAAACCACTTCGCGGCATCTAACTTTTGTTTTATAAAGAGTACAGCGTCTTTTTGTGCTTTAGATTTCTCCTTAGTGTCTTTATAACCTTTAAGCATATTGCTATACTCTCTAGATACATGAAGCTCTGGTGCATTTCTTCCGTTTAGGGTCAATTCTAACTCACCGTCAACTATTTTAATAGCAAAATCTGGGACAATATGCTCAACGATTTTGTTGTTACCAGCATAAGAACCACCAGGTTTAGGATTAAGGCGTTCAACTTCTTCAATAGCATCTTTGAGTTGCTCTTCATCAATACTAAACTTTTGCATCAATTTCTTATAATGCTTCTTAGTAAACTGCTCAAAAGCTTTATCTATAATCTTACTGGCTAACTCTACATCTGGATTTTGCTCTTTTCTGTTCAGTTGAATGCTTAAACATTCTTGCAAATTACGAGCACCAACACCAGCTGGATCTAGCTGCTGAACAATTTTAAGAACCTTTTCAACCTCTTCTTCAGATGTGTATACATTTTGAGTAAAAGCTAAATCATCTGTGATGTCAGATAACGAACGTCTTATATAACCACTTTCATCTACACTACCTACTAAGAAGTAAGCAATTTCTTCTTCTTGCTCAGAAAGTCTGAAGGTGTTAAGCTGATTAATTAAATGTTGCGTAAAGGATGTTCCTGCAGCGTACGGTACGTTTTTTTCTTCGTCATCAGAACTATAATTATTCGCCTGTGTACGATAGTCAGGAATTTCATCATCGCTTAAATATTCATCAACATTTATATCGTCAGCATCAATAGTATCGTTGTCATTATAGTCGTCTACAGAGTTGTCAAACTCATCAAAATTATCGTCTGTAGGTTCATCTTTTCCAGTATCTAAAGCAGGGTTTTCTTCAAGCTCTTGCTTTAAGCGTTGTTCAAAAGCTTGTGTAGGAAGCTGTATCAACTTCATAAGTTGAATTTGCTGTGGAGAAAGCTTTTGAGAAAGCTTAAACTGTAAATACTGTTTTAGGGACATTGAAATTTCTGTTGAATATAAAAGTAAGAAAAAAACCTGTGAGGTAACTTATACCTTACAGGTTTAATAATAATTTTAGAACTCTGCGTTTTGAGGTGTTCTTGGATACGGAATAACGTCTCGAATATTACCCATTCCTGTTGCAAACATGACGAGTCTTTCAAATCCAAGACCAAAACCAGAATGAACAGCTGTACCATATTTTCTAAGATCTAAGTACCACCATAATTCTTCTTCTGGGATATCTAGTGCTTTCATTTTTTCTTTAAGAACCTCTAAACGTTCTTCACGTTGAGATCCACCTACCATTTCACCAATACCAGGGAAAAGTATATCCATAGCTCTTACGGTTTTTCCATCCTCATTTAAGCGCATGTAGAATGCTTTAATGTTAGCAGGATAATCGAATAAGATTACAGGACATTTAAAGTGTTTTTCAACTAAATAACGTTCATGCTCAGACTGCAAGTCTGCTCCCCATTCTTCAATGATATATTTGAATTTCTTTTTCTTATTTGGCTTACTGTTTCTTAGGATATCTATAGCTTCTGTATAGCTTACACGTTTAAAGTTGTTTTCTACAACAAACTTAATCTTGTCTAGTAAGTTCATTGGGCTACGCTCTGCCTGAGGTAGTGTCTTTTCAGCATCTTGTAAACGCTTATCTAAAAATTCTAAGTCTTCTTTGTTGTTTTCTAGCACATAGCCTAAAACAGATTTTAAGAAATCTTCAGCTAAATCCATGTTGCCAGCCAAGTCCATAAAAGCCACTTCTGGTTCTATCATCCAGAATTCAGCTAAGTGGCGAGAGGTGTTTGAATTTTCAGCTCTAAAGGTTGGCCCAAACGTATACACCTTACCTAAAGACATTGCGAAAGTTTCAGCTTCTAGTTGTCCAGAAACGGTTAGGTTAGTTTCTTTCCCGAAAAAATCTTCTTTATAATTTACATCGCCATCTTCTGTTAAAGGTGGATTTTTAGGATCAAGAGTACTTACTCTAAACATTTCACCAGCACCTTCAGCATCACTTCCAGTGATTATAGGAGTATGCATATAGTAAAAGCCATTCTCGTTAAAATACTTATGAATAGCAAATGACAATGACGATCTCAAACGCATTACAGCACTAAACGTATTAGTTCTTGTACGTAAGTGAGCGTTTTCTCTTAAAAACTCGAAGGTGTGTTTTTTTGGCTGAATAGGATAGGTTTCAGGATCCGAATCTCCTAAAACTTCAAGTTCTTTTACCTGTATTTCTACCGATTGGCCTTTTCCTTGGCTTTCTACCAGTTCACCTTTTATATGAATAGCAGCACCAGTTGTGATGCGCTTTAATAAGGCTTCATCAAAATTTTCAAAATCTACAACACATTGAATATTATTTATGGTAGAACCATCATTTAAAGCAATAAATCTGTTGGCTCTAAACGTTCTTACCCATCCCTTTACGGTAACATCTTGTAAAGTGATATCTTGAGATAATAATTCTGCTACTGTTTTTGTTGTCATTTTAATGTATTTTGAAAATGCAAAGATAATTCTTCTAATCGTTTTTTATAGTGTCTTCGTTATCGTCTTCCGAAGGTATAATATCTATTGTTGGTTTACGTAATACTTCCTTATTGGCAATATTACGTTCTAATGATAATAATAATGAAGGTAATAATAACAAGTTAGATAACATGGCGAACAATAAAGTGATTGAAACCAATGCTCCTAATGCTACAGTACCGCCAAAACTCGATATGGTAAATACAGAGAAACCAAAGAATAGTACAATAGATGTGTAAAACATACTTACACCAGTTTCTCTTAAAGCGGCATAAACCGATTTTCTAATCTTCCAATGGTTAGCTTGTAATTCTTGTCTGTATTTGGCTAAGAAGTGAATGGTATCATCTACAGAAATACCAAAAGCAATACTAAAAACTAATATTGTTGAGGGTTTTATAGGAACCCCTAAATAACCCATTAAACCAGCAGTAACTAACAATGGCAAGAGGTTAGGGATAAGTGATACAATAATCATTCTAAACGAACGAAACAGATATGCCATAAACAATGAAATTAAGAATATTGCAAGTGTTAACGAAATAACAAGGTTTCTTACCAAATACTTAGTGCCCTTTTGAAACACAAGAGCTTTACCTGTCATAGTAACTTCGTAACGTTCTTTAGGAAAAACCTTATCTATTTTATTCTGAAGATTTTCTTGAATACGTTCCATTTTGTCCGTACCAATATCTTTCATAAAGGTAGTAATGCGAGCATATTGCCCAGTGCTGTCTACAAAATTCTTAAGTAAATCTACATCTGAAGATGAATTTTTTGCATAAGACAGAATAAAACTATTTTCTTGACTTGTGGGTAACTGGTAATATTTTGGATTGCCGTTAAAGTAAGCCTGTTTGCTATACTTCACTAAACTCACTACAGAAATTGGTTTAGAAAGTTCTGGTGTTTCTTCAATAAGTTCTTCTAACTCATTAATACGTTTTAAGGTAGACAATTTCATAACTCCCTTTTTACGCTTGGTGTCCACCATTATCTCTAAAGGCATAATGCCGTTAAACTCTTCTTCAAAAAAGCGAATATCCTTGAAAAATTGCTTGTCTTTTGGCATGTCTTCAATCAAACTACCAGATATTTTCATTTGATTGATACCTATCATACTCGCCATAATAAGCACGAATGCTGTTGCATAAATAGTAATTCTTCTATGCTTCACCATACGTTCCATCCAATCTACAAAGCCACTAATCCAACGTTTGTTTAAATGTTCTAAATGACGCTCTTTTGGATATGGCAAAAACGTGTACATTATAGGTATAATGAGCAAACAGAGAATGAAAATAGCCAGAATACTCAGCGATGCTACTATACCAAATTCCTTTAGCAGCTTGCTTTCAGTTAAGATAAACGTTGCAAAACCAGAAGCGGTAGTAACATTAGTCATTAAGGTAGCATTACCAACTTTAGTGATAACGCGCTGTAAAGATTTCACCTTGTTACCATGCGACCTAACTTCATGCTGATACTTATTAATTAAGAAGATACAGTTTGGTATCCCAATAACAATAATTAATGGTGGAATTAGAGCTGTTAGTACTGTAATTTCATAGCCCAATAAGCCGAGTATTCCAAAGGTCCACATTACACCAATACATACTACTATAAGTGAGATAAATGTAGCTCTAAAAGACCTAAAGAATAAAAAGAAAATAAATGACGTTACAAACAAAGCAGCACCAATAAAAATTGGTATTTCGTCAACAATATTTTGTGAGTTGAGTGTTCTGATGTAAGGCATGCCAGATACTCTAACCTCTAGATTTGTTGCCTCCTTAAAGTCGTTTATTTGTTTTTCAAGAACATCTATAATAAAGTCCTTTCTGGCGGACGTATTAACGATGTCTTTCTTTAGATATATTGCAGTACGTAATGTTTTGGTTTTTGCATTAAATAAAAAGTTATCGTAAAAAGGATATTTCTTAAAAAGGTCTTCTTGAAGTTGATCTATTTGTTTTAAGCTAGAAATAGAGTCCTTTATAAAAGGGACTAAATCAAACTGTTTTTTTTCGGTGTTTTTAACAAGCTTTTGAAGGTCTTTTATAGACAGAACGGTTTCAACTTCGTCATAAGGTTTAAAGGACTCTGCAAGGTTGTTCCATGCATTAAACTGTTTAACCGTAAATACACTAGAGTCTTTTACTCCTAAAACAATGAGATTACCCTCTTCTCCAAAAACTTCTAAAAAATCGTTGTAAGTTAGGTTAACTTCATGGTCATCAGGCAACATATTAGCTTCGGTATATGTAAAGCGCATATGTTTCCATTGCATGCTCAAGAACACAGTTGCTACTATAATAGCAATAAGAATGAAGATTTTATTACGAAGAATAATCCTCGCAACACCTTCCCAAAATCCTGTAGTCAATAGTTTAAACATGTGTGATTTTCTGCGTCTTTAAGTTGCAAATAATACCTTGATTTGAAACGAGCCGCAAAGGTAGAAAAAACCTAAGGATTAGCTAAGGAATTAACACTAATATAATAGTTCAAATAAATAGAAATGAAAGTCTTAAGTCCTTCTAGTTTTTGAAGGACTTAAGACTTTATGTTATTTGAAAATTAAGTCGCAGGATTTGGCATACTTGCATGAACTTCATCAATAGCTTTTAACACATCATCAGACAGATTAATATTGATACTGTCGATATTTTCTTCAAGCTGTTTTGTGCTTGTAGCTCCAATAATATTGCTAGTTACAAATGGTCTCTGATTAACAAATGCTAGAGACATTTGTGCTAGAGTCATTCCATGATCTTCAGCTATTTTTAAGTAAAGTTTTGTGGCTTCTGCACATTGTGCACTACTATATCTTGCAAACCTTGGGAATAAGTTTAAACGTGAGTTTTCATTATCTAAACCTTTGATGTATTTTCCAGATAAAACACCAAAAGCCATAGGAGAATACGCTAAAAGACCAATATCTTCTCTATGAGAGACTTCGGCCAATTCACTTTCAAAAGTTCTATTCAATAAAGAGTAAGCATTTTGAATAGTAATCATTTTGGGCAAATTATTGTATTTGGATTCTTCCAAGTAACGCATGGTTCCCCAAGCTTTCTCATTAGACAATCCTATATGCCTAATTTTTCCGGATTTAATTATATCATCTAAAGTGTTTAATACGTCATTAAAATTGTCTTCCCACTTATCATTTGGGTTGTGCTTGTAGTCTCTAATACCAAAAGTATTGGTTTGGCGTTCTGGCCAGTGTAGTTGGTATAGATCTATATAATCCGTTTGTAAGCGTTTTAGACTATTATCTACCGCTTCATTTAAGGCTTGTTTACTAAAACCAGTAGTTCTTATGTGAGCTGTATAGTCACCAGGACCAGCAATTTTAGTGGCTAAAACAACCTTATCTCTGTTTCTTGTTTTAGCAAACCAATTACCAATAATGCGTTCTGTTTCTGCATAAGTTTTTGCTTCTGCTGGTACAGGATATAATTCGGCGACATCAAAAAAGTTAACACCTTTGTCTAAGGCCATGTCCATTTGAGCAAAACCTTCGTCTTGAGTGTTTTGATTTCCCCATGTCATGGTGCCTAAACATATTTTACTAACTTTTATATCTGTGTTTGGTAAGGTTGTGTATTTCATATTAATTTCCTGTGAAGACAGGAATTTTTTAAATTAATCTTTTCAGTTTTTATAAAGATTGCCACGCTTTGCTCGCAATGACAATGCTACTACAAAAATAAGAAGACCTTTCATGTTGTAAAAACACGAAAGGTCTAAATCTATGTTAAGGTTTTGTTTTAATAGTCCGGTAGATATTAAGTCCAAAGACAATAATTGAAATCAAACTGATTATTAAAATTTCGATTCCAAATAGATCCTTTACGATTCCAATTATCAAAGTCAGAATGAAAATTACTAAGTGGGCAATAGATAAATTTAAGTCCGTTTTTCTTCTCGTCAAAGCTATAATTCCGTAACCAGTAAAAAAAAACAGCCAAGAAGCAAAAACTACAAACCCGTTTATAATCCAGTGATTTGATTGGTCAAAAGTCCAGCCTCCAGTTTTGTTCACTCCACGTAATTCAAGTCCACTGAAATAATTTCCAATAAAAAATGTTAGGATTAAAACCCAAAACATTCCTTTTTCAAAAATCCATTTCCAATTCATATCGGTTTCTCAACTCACGTACAGCAATTAAATCTCATTCAACAGTTTTGAAATCTCATCAAGTTTTGGAGTTAAGATTACTTCTATTCTGCGGTTTTTAGCTCTGCCTTCCGCACTGTCGTTAGAGGCTACTGGTGCATATTCTCCGCGACCTGCTGCTGTTAAATTTTCAGGGTTAATAGCATTATTCTCTCTAAGAATATTTACAATTGCTGTCGCACGCTTAGTCGATAAATCCCAGTTGCCACTTAATTGTGCATTGCCCTTGTAAGGTACGTTGTCTGTATGACCTTCAATTAAAATGGCAATATCTGGATTGTCTGCTAAAACGCTTGCTAATTGTTTTACAGCTTGCTTCCCTTGTGCACCAACATACCAACTTCCAGATTCAAAAAGTAACTTATTTTCCATAGACACATAAACTTTACCATCGCGTTGCTCTACCGTAAGACCTTTGCCTTCAAAGTTAGTTAAGGCTTTAGAAATAGCATCTTTTAAAGCACGCATGTTAGCATCTTTTGCAGCAATTACACTCTCTAATTCTGCAACACGTTGCGATCTGCTTTCAAGTTCTTTTTTTAGTTTTTCTAAACGCTCATTTTCGGCAGCAAGGGCTTGTTCTTTAGCTTCTAATTGCGCTAAAAGCTCTCTGTTTTTTTTAGCATTTTTTGCAATTTCAGCAGAGCTATTTTTTTCTAATGCATCGTAGGACGCTTTTAAATTATCTAGGTTAGTTTTTGTAGCAGCATAATCTGAACGTAATTGATCCCTTTCTTTTACAGCATCGTCATAAGCTGCTTGTAAGCTGTTTAAATCGTTGGTTAATTTGTTTTTGTCTACAGAAAGTGTTTCCACTTCATCAGATAAGGCTCTGTTTTCTTTTTTAAGATTAGCGTATTTATCTTCAAGTTCTGTGTATATTTTTTTAGACACACAAGACGTCATTGTGAGAAGTAAAAGTGCTATTAATGAAAGTTGTTTAATCATGTTTAAAATTGAATAAAATATGGTTATAAATCTAATTCTAATAAAATTGGGCAATGGTCGCTATGCACAGCTTCAGTGAGTATAACGCTTCGTTTTATTTTTTCTTGTAAAGGCTCGCTCACCATAGCATAGTCTAATCTCCAACCTTTGTTATTGGCTCTGGCATTGGCTCTGTAACTCCACCATGAGAATTCTTGTTTTTCTGGATGTAGATGTCTAAAACTATCAATAAATCCGCTGTCAATAAAATTACCTAACCATTCACGTTCTTCAGGTAAATAACCAGAAACACCTTTCATTTTCGGGTTATGAATATCTATAGGCTCATGGCAAATATTATAATCTCCACAAACCACAAGATTTGGTTTTTCGTTTTGTAACTCGTTTAAATAATTATGAATTAAATCCATATACTCAAACTTGTGCGATAACCTTGCATCGTTAGTGCCAGAAGGTAAGTACATGCTCATTACAGAAACGGCATCGTAATCTACTCTAAGGTTTCTACCTTCAAAGTCCATAGACTCTATACCAGTACCAAACTCAATATGGTTTGGTTCTTTTTTGCAAAGAATGGCAACACCACTATAGCCTTTTTTTTGAGCGCTAAACCAGTAATTATATTCATAGCCTGCATTTGTAAAGAGATCTAAGTCGAGTTGGTCTTCCATGGCTTTAATTTCCTGTAAACAAATTACGTCTGGATTTGTGGCTTGTAACCAATCTATAAAACCTTTATTTATGGCAGCTCTTATGCCATTAACATTGTACGAAGCTATTTTCATTTGTTTTTAAATTCCTGATTTTTGATAAATTTATCGGTATTCTGCTAAAATAAATAATAGAGTACTTTTACACTATAAATTTATACTGCTTTTAACGATAAAATATTTCAAACGTTAGGCAGTTATTATTTTAGATGAAAAAAGCGCTATTTCTTATTACATTATTGATTTCTTTTTTGGGTTTTACTCAAGAAAAATCGAGTAATTATAAGAAAAAACGCGTTGCTGTAGCAGATTCAATTCTCATAGATTCTGTAAGTATAAATCCATCAAAGTTTGTTGTGAAAACTAAGCAAGGCGTTGTTCTTGATTCTACACTTTATAAAGTTGATTTTTCAAAATCTATTTTGAAGTTTAATCAACAGGTTGAAATAGACTCAATTGATATTGAATATTTACGCTACCCAAATTTTATAACAAAAGTATATAAGCAATTAGATGATGATGTTATTGTAGATCGTTCGGTCGCTGGAATAGAAACTTTGTATAAGTTAGAAAACTCCTCAAACCGAAACGTTTTTACACCTTTTGATGGTTTAACCACTTCAGGTAGTATTTCAAGAGGTGTAACGATTGGAAACAATCAAAATTCGGTACTAAATAGCGAGCTTGACCTGCAGATTTCTGGTAAATTGAGCGATAAGGTGTCACTCAGAGCTTCAATACAAGATGCTAATATTCCGTTGCAAGAAAGTGGATATTCCCAGCGATTAGATGAGTTTGATCAAGTATTTATAGAACTTTTTAGTGATAACTGGAACATTAGAGCAGGTGATATAGACCTAGTGGACACCAAAAGTTATTATGCTAACTTTTCTAAGCGTGTGCAAGGTTTGATGGTTAATGCTAACTTGAGTGATAAGACTTCGGTTTTTGCTTCAGGAGCACTCGTACGAGGTCAGTTTACAACAACACAATTTACGGCTCAAGAAGGCAATCAAGGACCTTACAAATTACGAGGGCCAAATAATGAGTTGTTTGTGCTTATTGTTTCTGGCAGCGAGACCGTTTATGTTAATGGTGTACCTATAGAGCGCGGCGAAAATAATGATTACATCATTGATTATAATGCTGGCGAGATTATTTTCAACTCAACCTATCCGATTACTTCCGAAATGCGTATTACAGTAGATTACCAGTTTAGTGAGCGAAATTATTCGCGGTTTACAGTGTTTGGTGGTAGTACTTTTCAAACCGAAAAATTACAATTAAACGTCTCTGTATATTCTGAAAGTGATGCCAAAAATCAGCCGTTGCAGCAAAATCTATCGACAGAACAAACGGAAATTTTAGCAAATGCAGGTGATGATACGGATTTGATGGTGGCGCCTTCAGCGACGGAAGAATCGTTTTCTGAAAACAGAATTCTCTACCGAAAAGAGATCGTAAGTGGTGAGGAAATTTTTGTCTTTTCTCAAAATCCAGAAGACCAGTTGTTTCGAGTTCGGTTTACCTTGGTTGGTGCAAATCAAGGGAATTATATACTAAGTAACGATAATGCTGTGAGCAATATTTTTGAATACGTTGCGCCAATTGGTGGTGTTCCGCAAGGAAATTACGAGCCTGTTACCCAACTCGTAGCGCCAGAACGCTTGCAAATTGCAGTACTCAATGGTCGCTACCAACCTACAGAAAAAACAGATCTGTTTTTTGAATTGGCAGGAAGTAAAAATGACATCAATTTATTTTCGAGTTTAGATGATGATGACAATGATGGTTTTGCTGGGAAATTTAAAGTGAATCAAAAGTTAATTAAACACGATAGCCTTTGGAATTTGTCTGCATTAGTTGATGCTGATTTTATTCAAGAGAATTTTAGAACCATTCAGCGTTTGTACAGAGCAGAATTTAATCGTGATTGGAACCTTGAAGATAACAGAGACGATCAAGGAAATTTTATTTTAGGGAACCAACTTTTGCTCACTTCAGGATTACAATTATCACATGCTAAAAAAGGATTGGCATCCTATAATTTTGAATATTTAGATTACGCCAACAATTTTAATGGAAGTCGTCATAATCTTATGGCAGACCTGCGTTTGGGTAGCTTTAGGATTTTTACAAATTCAAGTTTTCTCAATAGCAAAAGTACCATTAATCGTTCCACCTTTTTAAGATCTTATAATCGTGTGGTATATGCCAAAAATAACAAATGGATTGGTGCAAAATTTGCTACAGAAGACAATGAGCAAACCGTTATTGCTACCGATTCATTAACGCCATTAAGTCAGCGATTTTCAGCATACGAAGCCTTTGTTGGAATAGGTGATAGTACTAAAGTCTATGCTGAGGTTGGCTATATAAAACGTTTTAATGATAGTTTACGGAATAATAATCTAGAGCGTGTAAATGCTTCAAGTACCTATTATCTCAAATCACGATTAATTCAAAATAAAAATACCAATCTACAACTCTTTGTGAACTATAGAAGTTTGAAGGCTGAAGACGACACATCAGAAGACGAACAGAGTTTAAACAGCAGATTAAACTACAACCAAAAATTGTTTAATAATCTTGTGCTTTGGAACACAAGTTTTGAAACCAATTCAGGTACGTTGCCACAGCAAGATTTTACTTATGTAGAGGTAGAAGCAGGACAAGGAGCTTACACATGGATTGATTACAACGAGAACGGCATACAAGAACTCAATGAGTTTGAAATAGCACAATTTACAGACCAAGGCAATTACATACGCGTATTATTGCCAAACCAGGTTTTTGTACGGACGCATCAAAATAGATTGAGTCAAACGTTGACCATAAACCCGATGCAATGGAGCGGTTCAGAGGATAAAACAAAAAAGTTCTTTTCGCATTTTTACAATCAAACATCTTATCTAATTGATAGGAAGATTAGAAGAGAAGGCAATAATTTTAATTTAAATCCTTTTGAGGCTGATGAAGACAACCAATTAGCGTTAAATAATAGTGTGAGAAACGTATTGTTTTACAACAGAGGAAAACAGCACTATACCACATCTTATACGTTTTTAACCAATACAAGTAGAAGTCTGCTGTCTATAGGGTTTCATGAAAATAAACTCACAAATCATCAGTTTAATTTTAACCACAAATTTGCCACTAATTGGTTGGCAAATGCGCAGGCAAGTTTTGGAACAGATGAAAGTCTTAGTGAAAACTTTGTCAACAGAAATTATCTGATTGAAGAAGAGCGTTTTCAACCTAAATTATCCTATTTATTTAGTGAAAATGCGCAGTTTGATGTCTTCTATCAATACACCTCAAAAGAAAATACTATTGGAAGTTTAGAGGCATTATCACAGAATAATTATGGGTTTTCTTTTACTTATAATAAAGCTGCAAAAATTGCATTAACAGGTGAGTTCAATATGTTTCAAAATGAATATGATGGTAATCCTAACACACCTGTAGCATACCAAATGCTAGAAGGTTTACAGCCAGGAAAAAACTTCACTTGGAGTTTGTTGGCGCAAAAAAAGCTGACTAAGTTTTTAGATTTAAACCTCAATTATTTTGGTCGTAAAACTGAAACAGCAAAAACCATTCATACAGGAACTATTCAGTTGAAGGCTTATTTCTAATTCTATTTGTGTAAAAGTATTAAAAGCAGTATACTCCTCACATAACATCAACTACAATTAATGAAGGATTTTATAATAATAGGTGCTGCACAAGCAGGATTATCTATGGCTTATCATTTAAAGAAAAACGATAAGGATTTTTTAATCATTGATAAAGAAAATGAAATTGGAGCATCTTGGCTTAATCGCTGGAATTCTTTAAAATTATTTACTCCTACCGAGTTTAATCATCTTGAAGGTATGCCTTTTCCTGCTCCAAAAGGACATTATCCAGATAAGTATGAAGTGGCCAACTATTTTAAGACTTATGCAGCGAAATTTGATTTTCCTGTTCAGTTAAATACATTGGCAGAAAGTATTGAAAAATCAGATGATGGCTTTGTTGTAAAAACAAGTAAAGGAGATGTAAAATGTAAAGAAGTTATTATAGCCACAGGACCTTTTCATATACCATATACACCAAAATTTCATAATAATATATCTGAGGATATTTTTCAAATTCATAGTAATTATTACAAGAATCCAGATCAACTTCAGAATGGTGAAACCTTAGTTGTTGGTGGAGGAGATAGTGGGTTTCAAATTTTAGATGAAATTTCAAAAAACACAGAAAACACCACCTATTTTTCTGGTAATACAGATATAAGAACGTTGCCTCAAGAAATTCTAGGTAAAACACTTTGGTGGTGGTTTACCATAACAGGTTTTTTAAGCTTTAGTAAAGATTCTTGGATAGGTAAAAGAATAAGCAGTTCTAAACAGCCAATTATAGGTACAGATGTGCAAGATATTTTAGATAGAAATAATGTGAAAACCGTTGGTTACACTGTTGATGCTAGCCAAAATACTGTAAAAACAACAAAGCAGTCATTAAACAATATTAAAAACATTATTTGGGCGACAGGTTATAAACCCAATTTTAAATGGATAAATAATATTGAACTGACTAAAGATGGCTATCCAAAACATTATAGAGGTATTAGTACTACAAAAGGACTTTATTTTATTGGTTTACCTTGGTTGCACACACGTGGATCTGCTACCTTGGGTGGCATTAAAAAAGACGCAAAATATTTGGCGCAGAAAATAGTGTAATAAAAAAGCCCGAAACTTTAATATTTCGGGCTTTTTGTATTTTGAGAATGTGTTAGAATTATTTCATCTTCATCAACCATTCCTTAACATCAACTTCTTTTTTGATGATGTCACGTAATTCTTCAACCTTAACACGTTTTTGTTCCATAGTATCTCTATGACGAATAGTTACCGTATTGTCTTCTAAACTTTCGCCATCTACCGTAATACAAAACGGTGTGCCAGCAGCGTCTTGTCTTCTGTAACGTCTACCTACAGCATCTTTCTCATCATAAACCACATTGAAATCCCATTTAAGATCGTCAACAATGTCTTTTGCCATTTTGGTCAACCCTTCATCTTTTCTTACTAGAGGTAGAATAGCAGCTTTAGTTGGTGCTAATACCGCAGGAAGTTTTAGTACTGTTCTTTCGCTTCCGTCTTCTAAGGTTTCGTCTTGTAGACTATTAGAGAAAACGGCTAAGAACATGCGATCTAAACCTATTGAAGTTTCTAATACATATGGTGTGTAGCTTTCATTATCTTCATGATCGAAGTATTGCAGCTTTTTACCAGAGTATTCTTCGTGTTGTTTTAAATCGAAATCTGTACGCGAGTGAATACCTTCCAACTCTTTAAAACCAAATGGAAAATTAAACTCAATATCTGTAGCAGCATCTGCGTAGTGTGCTAATTTCTCATGGTCATGGAAGCGATAATTTTCGTCTCCCATTCCTAAGGACTTATGCCATTTTAAACGCGTTTCTTTCCAATAGTCAAACCATTCTTTTTGTGTGCCAGGTTTGATAAAGTATTGCATTTCCATTTGTTCAAACTCGCGCATTCTAAAGATA